>CAWUJQ010000187.1:0-8533 GCA_963922445.1 uncultured bacterium | reverse complement strand
CCCCAAGCGGGGGCAGTTCTTCCGGCGGCAGTGTGAGCAGCGCCCCCGTGGTGACCGGCTCAACCGAGGCGTACATCCCGACGTTGAGCGGCTATGCCACCGCCGACGCGTCCACCATTCAAGGGGCGTTCGACCTGATTGCATCCACTGGCGGCTTCTCGTCACAGGCCGCAGATGACCCGAACGCGTTCTCCGCGCAAAGCCTGAGCCTGGGAGCCATCGCCACCAGCATCCTCGTCAGCCGCGTGGACGAGTTCATCGCCTGTTACCGTGATGTAGGGGCCGTGGAAGCGCGGGTCTACATCCGGAGTGACCTGGCCGCAATAGCCAACGGCGACGTCCCGCCGCTGGGTGCTGTCGCCGTCATTAATCAAGACCGCCTGCGCGACAACCTCGTCGCCTGTGCCGTCACGCCTAACGATCCGAACAGCTTTAGCGCCCAGGCCGCCCAACCGTGCGGCGACTTCGGCAACTTCAGTGACGGTGGCACCTCATTCACTTATTTGTATGCCGGGACGGACACGCAGTTCTGTGATGCCATTGCCGCCTACTACAACCAGTTCTAGCGGCCCCAAGTCCGCATCAAATCTGCCAGCGTCTGCGCATCGTCATCGTTGCCGCTGGCGATGCTTTCCAACAGGCGCTTCTTCATCGCCTCCTTGAACGCCTCACGCTCGTCAGCGTCCATCATCTCTAGCAGCGCATGAACCTTCACCGTGTACTCGTCGCCGTCTGGGCGGCGCTTGGCCTTGCCCCCGCGTGAGCGGCCCACATAACGCTCATTGACGAGCAGCAGCGTTGTCACCAACGCCATCGTACCCGTGTAAACAAACGTTGGCAGCGCGCCCACACTGATGAACCACCACACAAATCCCCAATACGCCGCCAACACCCACACAAATCCAAGAATCAAACCTGTGATAACATTCCGCATTTGACTACCCTCTCGTGACATCGTGAGTCGCATCTGTGGGGTAGACGTGCGCGGGCCACGAGAAGTTCCCGCAAACAGCCGATTAGGAGGGCACACCATTATGCTGGATAGGACATTGATCTTTGGGGTTATCAGTGCAGCAGGTACGTTTGTTTTCGTCGTGGAACTGGTACGGCGGCGCAAGCTGCGCGAAGAATACAGCCTGTTATGGTTAGGGACGGCCCTGGCCCTGCTCATTCTGGCGTCCAGCCGCCCCTTGTTAGACAGCATCGCCGGGCTAATTGGGATTTTCTACCCGCCGAGTGCCTTATTCCTGGTGGCCATCGTGTTCATGCTGTTGATTTTGCTGCACTTCAGCACCGTACTCACGCGGCTCACGCAGGAAAATAAAGAGATTGCCCAGCAAATGGCGCTGCTGCGTCAAGAGCTTGACGCAACGCGGGCTGCCCTATCCCGTGACAGGGCAGACGACGCCAGCGCATAATCAGCCGCCTAGAACAGCCAAATCCCCGCAAACAGCGTAAAGCCCAGCAGAATCACGGCGTAGCCCGCCAGCACCGCAGGGGAACCGCCGCGCTGCTCTACATACACCACTCGAACCGGAGCGCCGTTCGGGTCCACGCCGCGTCTTGAATTCAGGGTGGGGGCTAACAACCCACCTAAGACGGCACCGCCAATCAGACCGCCGATGTGCCCCAGGTTGTCAATGCGGGCAATCGAAAAGCCAATTACCAAATTGATGCCTAACAGAATCAGGTATTGGCGCAGCGCTCCGCGCCCGTAAGCGCCCAGCGTGGCTTGATTGCGGTAGAAGTAGAGGATTTGCGTGCCTAACAGCGCAAACACCGCGCCCGACGCGCCCACCGACGGTATGGTCGGTTCACCGAAGCTGGCACTGAGGATAGACCCCGTCACACCGCCCAGGAAGTAAATCACCATGTAGCGCCAACGCCCGTACATCTGCTCGGTTTGCATTCCCAGGATGTAGAGCGCATACATGTTGAAAAACAAGTGGGCTGCACCCGCATGGAGGAACATTGACGTAAACAGCCGATAGTATTCACCGTCGCCAAAGACGAGCATGGGCGAACTCCAGCCGGCGCGGAAGAGCTGCTCGTTTAAGCTTATAGACGCCTCACCCATCACAAAGATGATGATGTTAATTGCAATCAACACGTAGGTGAGAATGGGACGAACTTGCGGCATATTGATAATAATGCGTTCACTAGGGGTGTGCGGCGCATTCGGTCGGGCCGACTCGGGGCCGCGTTCGAGGGGATGCGGTCGGCGCGCTGGTTGGTCTTTGTCTTCGTAGAGGCTCATGAGATTCTATTATTTTCTGACTCACATACTTGAACTTAAGACGGGTCGTAACCCCAATAAGTTGCGTAGATTGCGCCCGTTCTAACCTAATTTTTTTATAACGTCAATGGACTAGCGCATCAGCGTGACGCCCAGCGCTAACAACCCCACTAACCCGGTCACGTAAAGCGCCAGGGGCACCAACTGGCCGCGCAGCGGGTTTACGTCCTCGCCAAGGAGTGCGCCGGGTTCGTCTGGGTGCGGGCGCAGCATATGCAGCGGAGCGACGTACCAGGCGAGCAGCGCGCCCCCCAGCAAGCCGCCAATCATGCCAAACAGATCGACCGTTGGGGCGAAGGCACCCAACACCAGATTCAATAGGGCGATGCTACCTAGGAAGATTTGGCGTTGGCGGCCCCGTGTGCTGTACAGTTTGCGGTGACGGTACATATAGATGACCTCACCCCCCAGTAGCGCCATAATGGCATTGGGAGCGCCGACCAGCGCAATCGACGCGGGCACCACGCCGAAGGCAACCAGCACTAACGTCACTAAACACCCGGCAGCACCGCCAATCAAGTAAAGCAGGCCAAACCGCAAATGCCCCCACAGCCGTTCAGCACCGTTGCCCACGATGTAGAGCGTGTATAAGCTGAGCAAGGCGCTGAGGCCCGGTACCAACCATTGCATTCGATAGGGTTGGGCCAACAGCAGCAGGGATGACACCAACCGCAGCGACTGCGCTTCTTCTAGCACGGCACTCCCTTGAATGCCCAACGTGGTCAGCACTTGATCGGTTTGTGGTGTGGCCGTGATGCGTGCCAGCAGGACGAGCAGCAGGACAAGCCCGATGACCCAGGTGACAATGGGCAGCACCGACGGAATGCGCAGCGTCACCCGTCCAGCACCGGCTTGAGCGTTTTCTGATGGGTTTCTGTTGTTTGGCTCGTTGAGCATGAAGCGGCATTTCCGCTATAGTTATGGGCATCAACCACCACATTAGGATGCGGTTTGTATTACCAGCGTACCTGAAAACACCCACTTTGTAAAAGCCATGTCGAGGACATGATACACCAAAATGCCAACCTATGACTTCAAATGCGATCAGTGCGGTGCAGATTTGACGCTGCGCTACCGAACGTTTAAGGATTATGACGAGGCCACCCCCACCTGTTATGAGTGCGGCAGCACAGACCTAACCCGCACCATTACCCGTGTGGCCATTGCCAAAGGGCGCAGCGGCCACGATTACAGCCGCATGAACGCTAACGAGATGCTGTCTGTGTTTGAAAGTGGCGACTCAAAAGCAGTCGGCGAGATGATGAGGCAAGTTGGGGATAGTGCGCCAAGCGGCAAGCTGGGTGAAAGCTATCAGAATGCCGCCGATAAGTTGAGCGGCGGGGCCAGTATGGACAGCGTAGAGCGCGACTTGCGCCACGGGGCGTTAGGGTCGTCCGACGAGCAGGGTTCAGGCGCCTGAACCCTGCCGCAGGTGCGCTAGTTGATGTAGCGCGGCTTTAAGTTGAGGATTTCGAACAGCAGCCGCTGGAACATCAGGCCGGGATGCTCGGCGTCGTAGGGGATGCGGGGCACACGGGTAAGCTGCACCGGCAGCGTATCCACTGGCTTGTAGTCCACTAGGATGATCGGCTTTTCCCGGTTGTAAAAGTAGCGATACTGGTCACGCACAAACGTAGAGCGCATGGCTGCGTCAGAAACGACCACAACCAGCAGCCAGCACTCGCGGTGAGCCTGCTCTACCGCTTTGTTCCAAGCATCACTGCCAATGCTCAAGTGCTGCGGCACCCACACATTCTGCTTGCTGTCGTTCAGGTTCAGCACGATTGACGCAACGATGTCCTCCCAGTCCTCACGCGCATACACCATGAAAATGTGTTCGTTCAGCTCGCCCTGGCGCATCGTTTGGGTTAAGCGGCGTGGCTCATCCCCGGCCAGCGGTGAGCGCGGCAAGGTGTAGTCCGTTTCTTTCATGCTTTCGGGATTGGGCAGCGCCGTCGCAGACTGGCGGTTCCAGCTTGCGGGCAAATCTGAACGGAAGACGAGATGCAGGTTGACGGTTGACCCCATGCGGATGACATCGCTGTGATGCACGGGCTGAGCCTTGCCTTCTAGCAGTTGGTTGTTGAGGTAGGTTCCGTTGCGTGACCTCATATCCTCTACGTGGAACTGCCGATCCTTCCACGTCAGTTTGAAGTGGCGGCGGCTGATGTCGATTTCCTGAATAATGATGTCGTTTTCCGTAGAGCGGCCAACGGTAAGCTCTTCGCTTTGCAGCAAAAAGGCGTCTTTAATCACGCCTTCCTCAATGTGAACCAGCACAGGCTGCGAGCCGGGGTCGCCCTCAATCATAAATAGGCGCGGCTTGACGGGTTCGTCTTCTTCTTCACTAACGCGCTCATACTCCAGGGCGATTTGCCCCCCTAGCTCGATAATGGAAGGAGTGGGCAGGGTAAATGCCTTTGAGGTGATGCGCTGGCCATTGGCAAAGGTGCCATAGCGACTGCCCAAATCTTCAATATCGTAGTCTTTTTCCACCCGAAGCAACCGACAGTGATAGGTGCTCACGTCGTTGTCTAAGATGGTGATGTGGTTGTTGCGGCCACTGCCGATGTTGATCTCGTCGTCGTCAAACTCGAACGAGCGCCCGGACTGCGGCCCGCGAATAATCCTGACACGTACACTCATTGCGACTGTCCTGCAAATAAGGTGACAAAAAAATATGACGATTCATCTTAATCAATGTTAACACAACCCCGGTTCAGGGGACACCCAAATTATAGGGAGATAAGGGAAATTGTAGCGTGGTGCCTTAATGCAGGGGAGGGACGATCCCGCAAGAGGAATGCCTGCGAGATCGCCCAAAGTAGTGCGACTGAGCCTAGTCGGTGTTGCTTGGGGGCAGCAGCACGCCGTCAATCACATGCACGACGCCGTTGGTGGCGGGCACATCGGCAGCGATGACCATGACAGCGCCGTTAATCAGCAGCGCGTCGTCTTGCAGGGTAACGGTGAGCGTGTTGCCACTGATGGTTTCTACACTCAGTTCGCCGTCGGCTTCTTCAACGGCTGCGATGATGTCCTGTGCGGTGAGGGCACCTTCCACCACGTGATAGGTCAACACGGGCGTTAGCAGGTCGGTGTCTTCCAGGAAGTCGTCTACATCGTTGTAGAACAGCGCATCCAGGGTGACATCAAAGGCGGCGTTCGTGGGTGCGAATACGGTGAAGCTGGCTTCTTCGTCGCTGAGCGTGTCAACAAGGTCGGCGGCTTGAACAGCGGCAACCAGCGTGGTGAGGTCGTCGCTGGCAACGGCCACATCCACGATGCTGCCGAGCGGCTCTTCTGTTGCAACTTCGGTAGCGACTTCAGTCTCAGTGACTTCCTCGGTAGCAACTTCAGTCTCAGCGGCGTCCTCGGTAGCAACTTCGGTCTCAGCGGCGTCCTCGGTGGCAGCTTCAGTCTCAGCGGCGTCCTCGGTGGCAGCTTCAGTCTCAGCGACTTCTGCTGTAGCTTCCTCGGTGACGACTTCCTCAACCATGAGGGGTTCTTCAGTCGCTTCCTCGGTGGCCTCGGCTGCCATTGCGACAGCCTCGCCTTCCTCAGTTGCATCCGCTTCAGCGACCTCTTCGGTGGCCTCAGCATCCGCTTCTTCAGTCGCGTCGGCAGCTTCGTCCGTGGCCTCAGCCTCAGCTTCTTCAGTGGCTTCAGCGGCTTCGTCCGTGACGATGGCCTCGGCTGCGACTTCCTCAGTGGCACCGTCTGGCGCGACCGGGCCAGCCCCGGCTGCGGCTTGCTCTGCCGTTAGCGTCGCGATGGCAGTTGCCGTCGCGTCGAAATCAGCTTGAGCGGTTTGCGTCTGCTCAACCTCACTAAACGGATTGGGTGTTGCCGTGGCGGTTGGGGTCGGCGTGGGTGCTGGGACGTAAGGCGGCTGTTCGATGTAGTTCAGCACGTTGCTAATCACGGTGGTGGGAACGAGGTAGATCGTCTCTTCGTCGCCGCCAAGCTGCACGTAGTAGCGGGTGCTGTTCGGGTTTTGGTCACCAATGAGGATGCGGGTGTCCTCATCGCTGGTGGCCAGGACGATCTCGTTGGCTGGCTCTTCCAGGCCGAAGTCGTCCAGTTCGGCTTCTACGTCGTTGATGCTGAAGCGGTCGCTGTACGTGATGTCCAGGACATTGCTGATGGTGCCCGTCACCGTCACTTGATCCACGCCGCGATCAGTGGCGAATGTCGCCTCGGTGATCTGCCAGAAGTTATCCGCGTCGCGGCGGATGATCGTTTGGGCGGGGCCTTCAGGGATGGCCGTCGGCTGGGCGGCGGCTTCTTCGGTCACAGCCGGGGTGGGTGACGGCGGAACTGTCGGTTCTTCGGTTGCGTCTGGGTCGGGGGATTGGGGTAGCTCACGAATCTCGAAGCGGGCGATGCTGGCCTCGTCAATTTCCGGCAGCAGCGGGCCGCTTTCGGTATCAGCGACGGTCGTTGGCTCAACGTCAGCGCCGTCACGCTGATTGCCGACCACGATGAAGATAATAGCAATAATGACCAAAGCGGCCAAAATGCCGAGGTTGCGCGGGTTCATGCGCATAGGTGTCTCCCTCCTTGATGATGGTAATGATACTGATGACGATGCTACAACTTGTCGAAATCAAACCTATCCTGTGCGGACGCGCAGAAGCACGTCCGCCCGTCATTGAATCGTGTTTTGTTACTCGCGGCGCAGGAACCAGACGACAACGCCGACGCCCAACACGCCAAACGGCAGGAAGAACAGGCTAATGGCGTTGATAAGGTTGAGTTGGGTGCCCGTTGCAAACACGGGTTCGTCCGCCGGGTTGAATTCCAGTTCGGTAACCTGGGCAATTTCACCTACGAACTCGTCAAAGCGGGTGGCCCATACCAGCGATGCCAGCGACACCTGAATGTTGGCGGCCTGCTGGATGGGTACAAACTGGTTGGTTGGGATGGTGCTGCTGCCCATCAGCACGACGCGTGAGCCGGTGTTGGTGTTTTCGGCAGCGGCCACCACGGTCAGCGGGCCGGATAGGTCGTCGTCGTCTTGTTCCACTTCCTGAGCGACCAGTTCCTCAAACGTTTTGGCGTAGGCACCGTTACTGGTTTGAGCCAGGTCAAAGGTCTGTACGCCGTCGGGGGCCGCGTCTGCAATAGTGATGCTGCGGGAGAACGGCGCGACGAGAATTGACCCTTGCGGGATGCCTTGCGTAATCAGGTTGGTTGGCGAAAAGTCTTGCAGGAAGATCGTTTCTGCCGTTTGCACGTTTTGGCGCGGGTCAATGATGATGTTGCTCTCGAAGCGCAGACCGTAGTTGGCCTCGATGTAGTCGTTTAACTCAGCGGAAGAGGCCAGCGCGTTTTCTTCCAGGTCGGGCGAGGCGAACACAACCAGATTGCCGCCGTTGTCCAGGTAGTCCGTGATGAAGTCGGTTTCGATCTGGCTGAGTTCCTGCGAACCGCCCAGGATGACCAGCACTTCACCGTCGGCCCCTGTGCCCAGTTCAAGCTCGCTTTCTTCGGCAACGAAGTCAATCAGCGCGGCCTCTTGAATGTCCCAGTTGAAGCGGGTTTGCAGCACATCCACAAAGTCTGATGCGCCTTCCGGCTGGGCATTTTCAATGGAAAGACCTTCTTCCACGCTGATGATGTAGGCGCGGAAGTCGCCGCTGGCGCTCACACCCAAAATCGCGTTGGTGAGGGTGGTCTGCTCAAAGCCAAAGTTGGTCTGGATGACCTCTGCCGCTTCGGCGTCGTCAACTTCTGGGTTGCGCACGACGAGGCTGCCGTTAGCGGCTCCGTAGCGGTTGGCTTCCAGTGGTTGGCGGTTCGGGTTGATGACGGTGTAGCTGATTTTGCCGTCGCTGGCATTGACGTAGTCTTCGAGCAGCGTTTCCACGCGTTCGCGGTTGGTGGCTCCCGCCGCATCGAAGAAGGCCAGGATTTCGACAGAGGGCAGCGTCGGGTCGGCAGCATACACGCCGATAGCGTCGGTGTTGGTCTCGTCCAGGGAGAACTGGCTGGTTTGCGTCAGGTCGCGGGTGATGTCCAGCGTGTCGATAAACCAGTAGGTGGTAATCAGCACGGCCAAAAAGATCACTGTGACCAGCACACTCGTCCCGCCAAAGCGGAAGGTACGCCCGGCCAATGCATCGACCACCTGCTGCGGCGCGAGTACGACCAGCAGCACCAGCGAGAGCAGTGCAATCGCCAGGGATGCCCAGCCGACCACGCCAAACGCGCCGTTTACCAGCGCAACGCTGA
>CAWUJQ010000186.1:0-8552 GCA_963922445.1 uncultured bacterium | reverse complement strand
CAGGGCTGTTGCAAAGTCCAGCTTCAAATTTGCAGGGACTCTGTCCCCGCACCCCTGCACAGGGTTTGCACCCTGTGAACCCATGTTTTTGCACGCTTTGCGTGCAAAATGGCAAGTTTTTGTTCACTTTTTTCAAAAAGTGACGGGTTTGGGCAGCGCCCAAATAGCAACGATTCAACTTTGCAAAAGCCCTATCACGGAGGGCACCCGCTATAAGCAAATTTTGATGGGCGTGCTATAATGCGTCTTGCCCTGATGACTTTACGGATCAGCATAGAAAACGACGATGAGCGATAACCCCAACGGCCTTGCCAAACTGACCTGGACTCACCCGCAGACCAACGACCAAGAAGAATTCGTCCTGAGCGAGGGCGCAACGGCATCCATTGGGCGGCTGGCCGAAAACGACATTTGCATCCCGGAACAGCATGTTTCACGACGCCACGCGGTCGTGTCGTTTGACGACGCCATCGGTGGCTTTGTCATCAAGGATGCAGGCAGCGCCAACGGCACGCTTGTCAATGACCGCCAGATCACCGAGCCACACCTGCTGATGCACGGCGATGAGATACGCCTGTATGTGCCCACGGTAAAATTCTCGTCGGTCGTCTCTGAGCATGACCGCACCGTGGCCGAAGAGCGCGGCACGCTCATTACCGCAGTTGCCAATACCGGCAAGGGCAAGCTCATCATCACCACTGGCCCGCAGGAAGGCAACACAATCCCCCTGCTGCTGGAATCGCTCACTGTTGGGCGGGCTACTACCCGCGCCTCCTGGGAAATCGCCCTGCAAGACCCGTCCGTGAGCCGCCCACACGCCCGCCTTGAACTGGCGAACCAGGGCTGGCAGCTTGTTGACCTGGGCAGCGCCAACGGTACCCTCGTTAACGGTAAGCCGGTGATCGAAGGCGGGCAGTTGCTCCAGGACGGTGACATCGTGGCCTTTGGGGCAACTTTGGCGCTGTTCCGCGCGGGCTAAGCCAATGTGGACGACTCGGCTGCGGGTAATTGGGCTGTTAATCGCGGTGGGGATCGCCGCAGTGGTTGCAGCGCTTTTCGTTCCCCTGCCCAACCTGGCCCCACCCCCACCCACGCCCTGCCCGCTGGTGTGGGCACAGGAAGACTACCCTGACCTGACGGCAACTTACCGCGAACGCCTGGAAGCGGCCCAGGTACCTGTCACGAATGTGCGCGCCTATGGCTTTGGGGAGGCCGCCTGCGATAGTATGCTGCCCCGGCAAACAGACTTTGATGTGACCATTTCTTATGCCTCTGACGCGCCTGCCAGCGACCTGGCAAACTGGGTCGAAGTCACCTTGCTTACCCTGACGGACATCCCCGCGACAGAAACCCCCGGCCCCAATCCGGGGCGGGCGGTCATTAGCCTGCAAAGCGATGTGGGCGTGCAAACGCTGCTGGTACAACTGACACAGGTGTATGCCTACAGCGCAGCGGGTGACACCCCCCAAACCCTTGTGGAAGCGCTGGGGTTGCAAGACGACCTGCTGTTCGTGGAGTAGCGGCCAAATATAAACAAGTTCTAACCACCGTTTGCCGTTCTTTTGCATGTATTTAGCAGTCTTACGTAGGCAAAAGTGATATACTCGCCACTAATTGATACATTGTTGGTGTGCTGCTAATTTATGTCTCCGACCACAATCGCCGTCCTAGCTGTTCTCGCTATCGTCGCCTTTGTCGCCATTTTGCCGAAGCTGCAACCTCGGCGCAAAGCCGCTGCCGCCTCCCATGATGAGGCGCTGGAAGATGCCACCCAAACCCTGGGCCTCGCGCACAAAATGGGCCGCTACAATGGCGAGTACCGGGGTGAAACCATCACCGTAATGACGGACGCGATGGGCAATGGCTACACAGTCATTGTACAGTGCGACCCCAAACTGGCTGGCAAGCTGCGCTTTACCGGGCCAAGCCTGAATGCAGGCTCCGGTAACCCAGAAGTGAAAGTGCGCACCAACATGCGTGACTTCGACCAGCACTTCTGGATCGTCAAGCAGCAGCCCAATGACTACGCCGAAACCCTGCTCGGCGCGCTGGACATCACCCGTGAGGCCATGACGGACGTGCCCTTTGGCCGCTGGATGTTCGACAGTGTGACCGTGAGCTACAGCACCAAAATCACCGCAAATGAAGCCAATGTGCGCCGCGTTGCCGATGCCCTGGTGGATGTTGTGCAGTCCGTGCGCGAGGGCCAATATGCGTAGACGCAGCTACCCCCTGATGCGCTTTCATGTGCCTACGGGGTGGGCTGTGCTGAAAAACGTGTGGGTAGACATCTCGCGGGAGGAGGCGGGCGACGACTTCGGCACCTACCACAATGAAGACCTGCTGTGGATTGTGAATGCGGGTTATGTGCCGGGGAAGGGCTACCGCATCCACATGAAGCGCTATCACATTGACCTGGGCTGGTACCCCGACGGCGACCCGAAGGGGCAGTTTAAGCTACTCGTCTACAAAGACGACTGGGACAACGTGGTGCAAAAGTTCAAAAGCCGTGACCGCTACGAAGTACGCGACAAGCTCGAAAAGTGGCTCAATCGGTACGCCAATAAGCGGCGGTAGGCATCATTGCGGACTGTTCGCGTGTATGTCGAGTCGTTATAATCGGCGCATTATGACTGAGTGGACACCCTACGGACGAAGATTCTTATGAGTAGACCTCCCGTTTACCCCTTTACCGCTATCGTCGGTCAGGATGCGATGAAGCGTGCCCTGGTTTTGAATGCCGTCGATATGCGGATTGGCGGTGTGTTGATTCGCGGCGAACGCGGCACTGGTAAATCCACCGCCGCCCGTGCCCTGGCCGCTTTGCTCCCTGCGATGGATGTAATTGCAGACTCGCACTTCAACGACAACCCGCACTCGCCGGATACCTGGTCTGACGAGATGCAGGAGAAGTACAACGGTAAAGCGCCGCCCGTTGACCAGCGCCAAACGCCGTTTATCGACCTGCCCGTGAGCGCGACCGAAGACCGTGTGGTGGGCACGCTGGACATTGAAAAGGCGATCCAGCGCGGCGAACGTCACTTTGAACCCGGTGTGCTGGCGGCAGCCAACCGAGGCATCCTCTACATTGATGAGATCAACCTGCTAGACGACCATGTGGTTGACCTGCTACTGGACAGTGCGGCGATGGGTGTCAACGTGGTAGAGCGTGAGGGCATTAGCTTTAGCCACCCGGCCCGCTTTATCCTCGTTGGCACGATGAACCCCGAAGAAGGCGACCTGCGCCCGCAACTGCTTGACCGCTTCGCGCTGTCGGTGGATGTACAGGGCATCCAAGCGGCAGGCGACCGCATGGAAATCCTGGAACGGCACATCAGCTACGAAGATGACCCCGTTGCCTTCCGTGAGGTGTGGCGCGAAAACGAAGAGTCGTTATCCGAGCGCATTCTGGCCGCCCGCGAAATTGTAGACGGCGTCCATTACACCCGCCGCGACCTGTTCACAATTGCCAACATCACCAGCCGCTTGCACATCGACGGCCACCGCGCCGACCTGGTGATCTTGAAGGCCGCCCGTGCCCACGCTGCGTTTGAAGGCCGTACCCAGGTCAGCAACCGTGACATCCTGATGGCAACCGAACTCGCGCTGCCGCACCGCCTCAAGCACGGCCCGTTCAGTGACGCCACCATGGACATCGCTAAGATTGCCGACGACATGGAAGAGATTGCATCTGAGTGGGGCGACGGCGACGAGGTCGAAGAGGGCGGCGAAGGTGAGCAGAGTCAGGTCAAAAAAAAAGCCAATCCGTCGTAACGGAAACTGAAGACGCCCCCGATTACGGCCAAACTGACCCCAGTCCGCAGTCCATTTTCGACAGCCAGGACGCCTATTGGTGGGAAGGCGGCAAAAAAGAGCGGACGGGCAAGGAATTCGACCCCGTCCGCCTGCAATCTGACCTCGATAAGCTCTCTCGCCGTCAAAGTGCTGGCCGCCGCTCTCAAACGCGCACCGACCGCAAACGGGGCCGCTACATCCGGGCGACCCCGGCTCGCGGCGACTACCGCGACATTGCCTTCGACGCAACGCTGCGCGCTGCCGCCCCCTACCAGAAAAGCCGCGAAGATCAGCTTGAAGAAACGGGCATGGCCTACGCCCTCAAGAAAACCGACTTACAGAAGAAAATCCGGGTGAAGCGGGCCGCTAACTTAGTGCTGTTTGTGGTGGACGCCTCGTGGAGTATGGCTGTTAGTGAGCGCATGCAGGCCACCAAGGGCGCAATTATGTCGCTGCTCACGGACGCCTACCAGCGCCGTGACCGCGTGGGCCTGATTGTGTTCCACAAAGACCGCGCCTTTTTGGTGCTACAACCGACGAATTCCGTGGTGCTGGCCAAAGAAGCTCTGTCAGACATCCCCGTGGGTGGTAAAACGCCGCTGTCGCACGGGCTGTGGCTGGCTTATGAAACCATCCACAAAGAACTCATCGTGAATCCAGACATCATGCCGATGATGGTGCTGCTTACCGATGGCGCGGGTAATGTCTCCATGCACCACGACTCTCCGCAGGACGAAGCCATGAAAATTGCCGATCAAATCCGTGAGGCGGAGGTCAAAACGGTGACGATCAATATGGAACACAAAGCCTTCGATCAAGGCTTAGCCGATCAACTGGCTGACCGACTCGGCGGCCCGTGCTACACCCTCGATCAACTCCATGCAGACGCGCTGGTGACCACCGTCCGTAAGGAAATGGAAGGCAAGTAAACCCATATGCAGCAGCTTGTGTGCCCGCAGTGTTCAGCGGATGTGCCCGCCGAGAACGTCAATATCGACAAGGTGGTGGCCGTGTGCCCGGCCTGCAACACCGTCTTCAGCTTCGACTTCCTCACAGGCGAAGCCACCAAAGACAAGGACAAAGCAAAGAGCAAGGCGCGGGCGCGTCACCTGCACCCACCAGACGGCTTTAAGATTGATGAGCGTCCCGACGGAAGCTGGGTGCTTTCCTGGGGGTGGTTTACGCCGCAGGTGTTCTTCATGACGTTTTTTGTCATCATCTGGGATGCCTTCTTGATCTTCTGGTATCGCATGGCCTTTGGCATTGGCGATGGCTTTGGCGGTGGCCCTAGCGGGTTTGGCACGCTGTTTGTGCTGTTCCCGCTGATTCACGTCGCGGTGGGGGTCTCGCTCACCTACAACGTCATCGCCACCTACCTCAACCGCACCTATGTCACGCTCAAAGGCGACGAAATCAAGGTGCGCAGCCTGCCGCTGCCCTTCCCGTGGCGAGAAAACACCCTGCCCATGGAAGACATCACCCAGCTTTACGTCAAGAAGGGCGGCCAAGCTGGGTTTAGCTTTAACACCAGCACTACCTACAGCGTGATGGCGCAGCGTTACACGGCCAACGACACGGTGCTGGTGGGTGGCCTGAACAACACCACGCTGGCGCTCTTCATTGAGCAGGAGCTAGAGCGCTACCTTGAAATCGAAGATGAGCAAGTGTTTGGCGAGGTAAAACGCAGCCGTTAACCGCTGTACTGGTTGACGATGTGCCCGGTTGCTGTAGACTAATAACCAGCAGAGGGAATGAGATCCACAGGAAGCCAGCATGTCAGCCATCGACGAGAGCATCCGCGAACAGCCCTGCATTCACTGTGGCCATGCGGACTATACATGGGCCAACGTGACGTACTTCCGCCACGACAACATCGAGGGCAACGTCCAGTTGCGCGAAAACAACCCGGAGCCACCGCCGCGCAATGTGGTCGGCATTATGTGGGACGCGTTTTGGCGTGAGCCGCTGCTGGCCCGTAAGTGTAACGGCTGCGGCAACGTCCAGCTATTCACCGCTGGCGCAGACTACTAAAGTAGGCCGACTCACTCGAAGTAGACGAGCATAATCAGGTTGCCTAGGCGCAGCACGTCACCATGACGCAGCAGCACGGGCAGGTTGGGGGCCAGCTTTTTCCCATTGATATAGGTACTGTTGGGGGTGTTGAGGTCACGAACCAACACCCTGCCGCTGCTTTCCTTGCGCAGCAGCATATGGGTGCGGCTCACACCTTTTTGGTGCGCGCCGAACACCGTCAGGTCAATGTCGGGCATGATGTTGCGTTCGGTATCTGCACGACCGACCATCAACGTACCGCTGGGGAACGGCATCCGCAGTTCATGGCCCGTGTGAACATTCAACAGGCGCAAGCGGCTAATCTTGGGCTTCGACGGGGCCGGGGGCGGCGCGTCCAGGTTGGGTGCCTTGACCTGAACATCATCCTGCGCTTTTTTATCCAGCGGGCCAGTTTTCAGCTTGTTGGTGGTACCCGGCAGCCTGCCGTCTTTCGTGAGCATACGGTGGCAGCTCCGGCAAATGAGCGCGCCCTGGCGGTTGGGGTGGCCGCAGTGTTCGCAAATAACTTTGTTGTCGTCGCGAGCCATATAAAACAGACTTTCCCAATAAGTACAGTAGAATGGGCACCCCTGTGGCCCACCACATACCCTGGCAAGTGAGTAACAGACTCACATTGGTACTATGGTGGAGTTGCTCCTGCTTGACAGATATTCTACATCGGAACGGAAGGCTGAACGCAGGGAAAAACGTAAATTCTTTGCTAATGTTGGGCACAATAGCGGCTTTGGCGTACGTCCCACGCCTAAATATCTAGCAATGTATTATGGATTGTGCACTAGCGGGGGCAAAAACGGGGCAAGTGAGGCGCAATACGTCACGCCTCACCGGGGGATGCAGCTTATTGGTTGCCGCAGCGTGGCGTCGGCGGGAGTTCGCCCGTGGGGCGTGGTTCCAGCACAACCGGAATGTCGAGCGTTTCGTTGCCGCGAATCACGCGCAGTTCAATCGTGTCGCCGGGGCGGCTGTTCGTCACGAGGTACGTGACAAGCTCGTCCATGGTGGCAAGTTCCTGGTCGTCTACCGCAACGATGATGTCACCGCCTGCGCAAATATTGCGCCCACGAATTTCGATGAACTCGGTGCCGCCTTCAAGCCCGGCCTTGGCTGCCGGGGATGTGGGTGTGACCGTACTCAACAGCACACCCCGCGTCACAGGCAGTTCAAGCGGGTCAGCGAGGCTGGCAACGCCAAAGCCATCTGCCGAGGACATGGCCGAAATGCCGATCCACGCATAATCGACCTCACCGTCTTCAATGAGTTCCGGCACCACGCGCCCAACCGTGTTCGAGGGCACGGCGAAGCCCACACCCTCGAAGATGCCCGTTTCTGTGCGGATGGCCGTGTTCACACCGACGACCTCACCGCGTGAGTTGAGCAGCGGGCCGCCGCTGTTGCCGGGATTGATGTCGGCGTCCACCTGAATAATGGACGGGTTCTGGAAGCCAGGGACGGCGTTCAGGTCAATCAGTTCGGCAGACGGCAGTTGGCGGCCCTTGGCGCTGATGATGCCGGAGGTCATGGAACTGGCGAGGCCGAACGGGTTACCGATCACAATCGCACGGTCGCCCACGCGCATCGTATCCGAATCGCCCAGCGGAATGGGATTGAGGCGGTCGGGGTCAACATCCACTTTGATGACGGCAATGTCGCTGTAGGTGTCGAAGCCGATGACCTCAGCGGGGGTGACGAAGCCGTCGTTAAACGACACGTTGATCTCGTCGGCGTCGCTGACGACGTGGGCGTTGGTAACAATGTGGCCGTCGTTGTCATAGATGAAGCCGGAGCCGTTGCCGATATCACCCAGGGAGAAGTTGGGGCTGTTGCTCACGACGACTTCGATGAATACCACAGACGGGGCCAAGCGCTCGTACAGGTTGGCCAGCAGGGTATGCTCGGCGTCTGCTGCGTCAATGATCGCATCGGTGACGGGGGTGGGCAGGTCTTGCTGGAAGTTATCCGGGCTGCCAACATCCGCGACAAGCACATCAAACGGGGTGCTGGCGGAGGCTGCCGGTTGGGTGTTGCTGTTGCTGTTGGGGGAAGGGGCACAGGCCGCTGCCAGCAGCGCGACCGCAAATGGGACGAGTAACCATCGCTTCATGACGAAATTTGACTCCGGGAATGGCTGTCGAAAGAGTTCCCATTATGATACACCAAAACCGGATTCGGTTGCAGAATGCTAACCGTTTGAACAGGCGACAGATGGCAATGCCGCCCGCCGTGGCCTATGCGTCGTCTTTGGTTTCGTCGTCGTCGTCATCATCCTCTAGCAGGTCGTCATCTGCCCAACCGACCATATCCCCAGGGAACGAGCCATTGCGCAAGTACATCTGCGACAAATCCTCAATGGCGACTTCAATGTCGATTTTGGTGTCTTTCATGTCCCCGTATAAACGTTGCAGCATCACCTTACGATACGGGTCTTTTTCAGTGGAGATTAAGCTGCCCACCTGACGTAGCAAGTCGTTGTAGTTTTTAGTCCAACGGGTACTCATCGAAGTCTCCTCGCTCCCAGGCATCAAAAACATCTTTGTATTGGGCCAGTTCTTGCTCCCAATACGCATCGTCTAAGTAATCCACCCCGTCAATGGCACTCTTACGCGCAAGAGCCAGGTATGCTTCTTTCGCCATTGGTGCTAACTTTCGGCGCTGCTCCTGCTCACGCTGCCACCATGTTCGCGCAT
>CAWUJQ010000185.1:0-8567 GCA_963922445.1 uncultured bacterium | reverse complement strand
TGCCCACCTGTAGCTGCTGCGCGCTGAGGCCATAGGCCGGCGCAATGCTGGTGAGCGTTTCGCCGCGCTGGACGGTGTGTTCGTTTTGCCATTCTGCGTTGCGGGTGCAGTTGCCTGACTGCACCTGTTGCAGTTGGGTGTTGGTGGGCAGGTCTGCCCCCGTGATCGCGTCCGGCAGGCGATTGAGGGGCGCGCTGTCTAGCAAGTTGCCCGTGTAACGGACGGCGGGTGCAGGTTGGGTGTCGGCAGTCAGGTCTTCTAGCCCAACGGATGTCCATTCACCTGCACGTACTACCCGCGTCACCCCCCCTGCTGACAGCACACTCAAGCCATCCAGGGCGTAGAGGGCCATTTCTTCGTCAGCGATGGCGGTTACGGCTGCCGTTACGCCGACGGTGATTTGTGCGCCGTTGATGGTCAGCGGCGTTTGCGAGTCCGGCTCAGATTGGATTAACAGCATCGCGGCAGGGGCATCATTGCACAGGGGGGCAGTGGATGCGTTGAGCGTCAGGTTGTTCAGGCGGGGGGTAAGTCCGTCCAGCGTGACCTGGCCCACGGTGACCAGCGTGACTTCGGGGGCGTCGTCGTTGAGTTGTGCCCGCACGGTGTAGCTGCGCCACATGACGGCGTCTTCGAGTTGGTTGCTGGTTGTATTTGTTCCGTTGAGCAGGGGGTTGTCGCTAATGCTGCCCAAAAAGGTGTTGCTAATCAGGTTGTCGTTGGGCTGGTCTGCGCGGTAGTCCGCAGCGATGACGCAAACGGTATTGTCACTCAGGCTGCACGGCGGCTGATCGACGGCTGCCTGGATCACCGCGCCACACGAACGCACGAACTCCCGCAGCGGGAAAACCGTCGGCTCATAGGATGTGTCGTCGTTGCTGGTGAGCGTGCAGCCCGCACTCAGCAGCAAGATTGCCGTTAGCCACAGTCGCCGCATGGTTATTTACGCTCGGTTTCTGCGGCCAGCATGTAATAGGAGCCGCGCTTTTGCCCGCGTTTGACGAGAATCTTCTTGGTGACAAGGTCGGCCAGGTCGCGGCGCAGCGTCTCCGAATGCACATCCGGGAACAGGTTTTGTAAGTCGCTGTTGGTGATGCGGGTGCGGCCACTGTTTTGCAGGTGGCGCAGGGTCATCTCCTGGCGTGGGTTGAGCGGTACATCCAGGCCATTCACCAGCTTATTCACATGCTCACGGATGGCGGTGGCAACCTCGGCCTGCGCGTCCGCAGCGCGGTGCAGCACCACTTTAAAGCCGCCTGCCGTTTCTGCGAAATCTGGCGCTGGTAGGTTTTGGGCTTCCATCAGGCTGAATACACGATCCACGCCGTAGCCCAGGCGCTCGATAAAACCCATATCCGCGAGTACCTGTACAATCACCGGGTTGCGGCTGAAGCGCTCCTCCTTGATGTTGTCAATCGTGACGGGGCCAGCCAAGCCGCCGGGACTGCTGACTTCCATGTGTTCACGGAACAAAAACAGGCGGATGCCATCCCCGGTGATGCTGTAGTCGCGGTGGGCGACCGCATTCACAACCAACTCACGGGCTGCTTCCATCGGGTATTCGAGTTCTTCGGTGCGTTCCATGGTGCTGCCAAGCTGAACGCCTTTGCGCAGGTGGTCTGCCAAAAACGTTTCGGCGCGGCGGATTTGATCGGGTAGGGTGCCAGTGATGTCTTCCCGGTTGAAGATGTCGCCCATGGTGTTGCCCGCAAACCGCGCCGCTGTGATTTCTGACCCACGGATGTAGCGCTGTGGGTCTTTGCCAAACAGCAAGATGCCCGCGTTGGTCGGGCACAGGTCGCCATCAAAGTGCGTCAGGCAGCCGCGCCGTTCCAGGATGATTTCGACTTCCTGGTCGCCCAAGCTGCTCAGTGACCGGGCGTAGTTACGGGCGCGATCCCAGTCAATGTCATCTAATGACGTGGCCGGGGCGACTTCGGCCTCAAAACTGGTGACGCCACGTTCAATAATCAAGCGGCGTAACTCATCGGGACGCAGGCCCACATTTTTGCTCCCAGCGCGGCGCAGGTAGCGCCCTTCCAGCCCATAGACGTTAGGCATCCCCGGCGGCACATGCACCGTGATAATGGGCTTGCCCTCCACGACTACTGCACGGGGAATCGGGATAATCAGCGGCGGTTCCAGCATGAGGGCACCTTCCAACACACGATCCATCGTGGCCGGGCCGTCCATAACGCCTTCGATCATACCGGTGGGGCCAACGCCCACAAACAGGGTGCCGCCGAGCGTATTCGCCATTGCGCCAAGCACTGTGGCAATCTTGTCGACGGGGGTGTCGTCTTTAAACCAGTCGGCATCGGCGCGCTTGCCCGTCGCGATTAAGGTTGGGATGTCGTCGGTGTGGTACTTGCCGGGCATCAGTCGTCCATATCCTCGCCCTCGTTGTCGTCGTCCTCATTATCCCTGTTATTGGCGTCCCTTGCACGGCCTTCTGCGGGCGGATCGTGCAATACCACGTCAATAAGCTCGCTCGCGTGGCTAACAAAGGTGAGGTTCATGTCCCGCAGGGCGTGTTTGGGCACTTCGCTCAGGTCGCGGCGGTTGAGTTCTGGCAGGATGATATTGAAGATGCGGGCGCGGCGGGCGGCCATCAGCTTTTCTCGGATGCCGCCCACGGGCAGCACCTTGCCGTGCAGCGTGATTTCACCTGTCATGGCGTAGTCGCTGCGGATGTGCCGCTCGGTAAAGGCACTGATGATGGCTACAGCCAGCGTCACCCCAGCAGAGGGGCCGTCTTTGGGGATAGCGCCTTCTGGCAGGTGGATGTGCAGGTCATAGTTGTCGAAGTCGTCGTGAGGTACGTCCAGGTCGTCGGCAATGCCGCGCATGTAGCTGAGGGCTGCCTGAGCGCTTTCTTGCATCACATCACCCAGTTGCCCCGTTAAGGTAAGGCCGCCCTTACCCGGCAGCAGCGATACTTCAATGGTCATGATGTCGCCGCCGCTGCTCGTCCAGGCCAGGCCAGTCACGGTGCCGATTTGATCTTCATTATTGGCGCGCAGCGTGGTGTGATCGGGTGGCCCCAGCATCGTATCCAGCATGTCCGGCTTGATGCGCTTGGGGTGGCGCTTGCCTTCTGCCGATTGGCGGGCAATCTTACGCAGCACTTCTGCGACGCGGCGGTTCAAGCTGCGCACGCCTGCCTCATAGGTGTATTCCCGGATCATGGTTTGCAGCGCCGCTTTTTCGAATTTGACGCCAGCGTCAGTCAGGCCATGAGCGGTTAACTGCTTGGGAATCAGGAAGTTGTTGGCAATAGCCAGCTTGTCCTCTTCGATGTAGCCGGGGAATTCGATGACTTCCAGGCGGTCTTCCAGGGCAGGCGGCAGCGGGTACAGGTCATTGGCTGTGGTGATGAACAACACCTGAGACAGGTCATAGGGCATGTCCAGGTAGTGATCGAAGAAATCGCTGTTCTGCTCAGGGTCTAGCACTTCTAGCAGGGCGGCTGCCGGGTCCCCCCGAAAGTCCATGCCCAGATTGTCGATTTCGTCCAGCATCAGCACCGGGTTCACCGTCCCGGCACGGCGCATCGTCTGGATAATGCGTCCTGGCATGGCCCCCACGTAGGTCCGGCGGTGGCCGCGTATTTCGGCTTCGTCACGTACCCCACCCAGGCTCACGCGCACGAACTCCCGGCCCAGCGCACGGGCGATGCTCTTGCCCAGTGAGGTTTTACCCGTCCCAGGTGGGCCAAGGAAGCACAAAATCGGTGTTTGCATCTGCTCGGCGGCCAGCTTACGCACAGCAATGTATTCCAGGATGCGATCCTTCACGCGGGGCAGGCCGTGGTGGTCTTCGTCCAGCACGCGCTGTGCATGAGCAATATCAAGGTTGTCTGTGCTGGCATTTATCCACGGCACGCTCACCAACCACTCGATGTACGTGTGAATCAGGCCGATTTCTGGGGCCATTGGCGGCATCATCGCCAACCGGGAAATCTCTTTTTGAGCGCGTGCGGCCACCTCTGGCGGCAGGTGTGCGTTTTCGACCTGCTCACGCAACTCATTGACTTCTTGTTGGAAGACATCGGCCTCGCCCAACTCCGATTGGATAACCCGAAGCTGCTCACGTAAGAAGCTCTCGCGCTGGTCGCGCTGCATTTCCTGCTGAACCTGTGCTTCGATTTCGTCTTCAATTTCTAGCAGGGTCAGCTCTTTACCCAGCATCTGCATGATGACCCGCAGCCGCTCTGCCGGGTCAATAGCTTCAAGAACCATCATGCGTTCGTCCGTTTGCAGCGTCAGCGTAGACGCGATTAAGTCTGCCAGGGTACCGGGCGCGTCGGTTTCGCGGGCATAGGTAAGCATTTCTGCCGGGATTTCTGGATTGAGGCTGATAATACGCCGGAACAACGTCACGGCGGCCCGCATGGACGCTTGAATTTGCGGTGTGACGGCAAGGGCCACATCAAGAATGCGGGCGCGGCAGATGTAGTACGGGTCGGTTTGTGTGAGTTCGATAAATTCAATGCGCCGCCGCCCCTGTAGCAGTACACTGGCCATGCCATCTAGTGCAGGCAAAGCGCGTATGGCGACCTCTGTGCCGATGCTGGGCAGGTTGCCGTTGACCAGCGGAGTGAGCGGATCGCTGATGGTGAACAAGGCCGCTGTCAAACCCGAAACCTGCGCCATTTCGATGGCGGCTTCGGCGTGGTTGGTGGTGATGGTCATCGGGCGCACGGTGTCTGGATAGACGACGACGCTGGTGGCAGGGATGAGGGGCAGTTCAATGATGCCGTCCGCGTTTGGGAGGGCATTCGGAATGTCATAAAGTTCGTTGGTGGTCAACTTCGGTTTGGTCGTCCTATACTGGGTATCGTCGGTCTTGTGGACGGATTATTATATTGGCAATTGCGGTGTGTTCCAATACAGGGGTTTGCGCACTGCGCACCCTAATCGGGGCATTGACGGATGAGGCAGTCATGACGCGAACTTTTTACATTCACATTGGCTTTGCCAAAACGGGGACAACCACCATTCAATCGGGGTTGGCGCTTAATCGCGCTGCGCTCATGGACGGTGGGTACTACGTGCCGGTTGCTGGCGCAGCTAAAGAGACGGGCAAAATCACTTTACGTGTGTTGGGCCGCTCACTGGAGCGCTTTACGGCTGATGCCGAGCAGCTATTTGCAGAATTTGAGCGTGTGCCAGCGCATCACGTCATCATTTCGCATGAGAAGTTCAGGCTGATGTCGAAAAACAGAATCCGGGCGATTTGGAATTTGCTCCCTGCTGATGCGGAAGCGGTCATCGTCGTTTACCTGCGGCGGCAGGATAGACACCTCCAGTCCATATGGTCACAGTTGGTCAAGTCTATGTCAACCGATCTGTCATTTGAGGACTTTGTCGATAAGATCACCGCCAAGCGGAACCTGGACTATCACAAAATGCTGGATCGGTGGGCGTCTGTTTTCGGCGCGCATAGGATACGGGTGCGGTTGTTTGACGAGGTAATCGGGCAGGGCGACCTGTTTCACGATTTTTTGGCAACGTGTGATATTCCCAATCCGAGTCAGTTCCACAGCCCACCGCGCAAGAATGAATCGCCCTCTATCAAGTCTTTGGAGGTTATTCGATGGGTCAGCATTGACGCAACTCAGCAGGACGACCAGCCTTTGCCTCACTCCGTGCGACAGTCGCTCAGCAGGCACCTGTACAAGCAAATGGACTGCCTGGGGTGGAACGATACCAAGCCGCAGTTGTTAACGCCCCAATTGCAACAGCGAATCTTCAACCGTTATGCCAAGTCCAATGCAGCGGTTGCCCAAAAATACCTTAATCGCGATCATCTGTTTGCCCAGTCATTTACAGACGACCCCGTCACACCATTCGACATACACAACGATGTCGCCATTAACGATCTCATGCACCTGACGACCGCTTTGGCAATCTACGGAATGGGTCAAGCGAAGCAAAATTTAGAATCCGAAGCGATGCAGCACGAGCTACAGCGCAAATCCGAAAAAAAACAACGCCAACTACGTCAAGAAGCGGCGGCTGCGCAGCGCGAGTTGCGCGAACGCATCAATGTATTAGAGGGGCAAGTTGACGCGCTAAGCGCTGAGGTTAAGCTGCGCAAGTCCATGCCATTGGCACGGATTGGGGAACTGCTCCATGCAGCAGGACGTGAATGGCGGGCGCAGGGCTGGGGTGGGTTGATAGCACGTGTGGCACGCTGGTTGCGTGGGGAACGGCGTCATCGCAACTAGGTGACAGAATGCAGGATTCAGCGCTAAAATTAAAGACAGCGGCCAGGCATTCGTGGTGGCGATACACAGGGGCATCTGATGGGGTTGGATGCTGGTTTGTTCGTTGTTGGTAAATTGCGGCTTAAAAAAAGTCCAAATTGTGTGATTGCGCTGGTGGAATCGTAGCTTATTTGTTGTTAGACTTGTCGCCTGTGGCACTTGGTAAAGCCTGTGGGACACTGGAGCTGAATACGATCATGATGAAAAATACCTTCATCACAATTTTGAGAAATGAACACGACATCATTGAGACGTTTGCGCGTCACATTTGCGCCCTAATGGATGAGGTGATTTTCGTCGACCACATGTCAATTGACGGTACTCGTGAATACCTGCACGAGTTGTCTGCAAGAATGCCGAAGGTGCGTGTCATTGAATATGACGAGCCAGGTTATTTTCAACCCGAAATCCTGAACGCGGTTGTTCGGGACTGCCTGGCCATGAGTCATGTAAACAATGGGTTTTTCTTCTTCGGTGACGTAGACGAATTCTATGATTTCGAGTCCCGGGCTGACCTTGTCGCGCTGCTGCCGCCTGACACATGGCGGACGATTCGCGAATTTGATCGCGTCAATGCGGTTCGTGGCGGCCCGATTGACGGGCCATTCGACATCAACCAAACCCATTACATCACCCGAGAACCGCTTCGGACGGGTAAGGTGGCTGTTTCCAAGCGCTTGATGCGCAACAACCCAGAATATTGGATCAGCACCGGCGGGCATCACATTTTTTGGAAGAAGCCGAAGAACTTTGTGAGCACTGACATATTGCCCGCAGAGCGCATCGGCGTTATGTATCACTTTCCATTGCGCTCCTCAGAACATGCCAAGCTGAAGGTTGCGCAATCCTCGGCTGCCTACCGGCATAAAGATCGCATCCGAACGCGGGCCGGTGGCAACTATCACCGAATGCACGACTACCTGGACGGCAAAGACATCACACGAGAAGAACTCAACCTGCTGGCGGCCCGTTACGCCAGTTTTGAATTGTCGATGAATTCCCTCAAACTGGAAGGCATGACCATAGACGACATGGTCGAAAGCGGGGAAGTCGTTGCAAGAGCGTTCAACCTCGCATCAACAGAGGTGCCGCCGTTGACCGTACCGACAACAAGCTATGGGGAATTGGCCGAGCAAATCAGCGAGGAAATCAGAACCCGCCCCCATCCTACGGGGTATATCACCGCGCCTGACCTTGTGCTGTGGCGTGGGCGGATGATTCCGCGTAACAAGGTACAGGACACGGAAGAGTTTGTGACGATGAAGGTGGTGACTGTCCTTGGCGCACCGCGTTCGGGAACGTCAATGCTGACGGAGATGCTTGCCAAAAGCGGCATCTACGCTGGCCCGCCAGAGCGTCTCCTTCCGTCATCGGAAGTGGAAAACCCGCGCGGTTACTGGGAGTACGAACCCTTCTTCTTTATCAACAAGGGCTTGCAGCGGATGCTGCCGCACTCTGTGCCGAAGATTTTTGCACCGTTCCAAAAGAACTGGTCGCAGATGTACGAAACAAAATCGTTCTCGCACCGCGCTGTCGACTACATCATTGAGGACTTCAGTGGGCACGATGTATGGGTTTGGAAAGATCCGCTAACACGGGCCACCTTTGAGTTCTGGCAAGATTTGCTGCCAAACATCAAGCCCCTTGTGTTGGTGCGCCACCCTATGGAGTCGGCGTCGTCGTTGGCGGCGGGGTACAAGGGACGGCGGGGCACAATGGCGCAGGCCCTCGCAAACTGGCTGGCGGGCTACGAGGTTGTTTTGCGCACGCTTAAGCCTGAAGACGCGATTTGGGTACATTACAACCAACTGCTTGAAGACCCCAAAGGAACGTTGCAGCGCATTTTTGATTGGATTGATGTTCCGTACACGGATAACCAATTTGATATTGCTGCCTCGCTGGTGAGTTCAAAGCGGCGACGCCATGAATTTTCGCTGGCAGAAATTCCGGCGCATATGGTTGATGCGTACTTAACATACTGTAGCTACGCAGGCTACACACTGCCGGAAGACCCGGCGGATCAAGACATCGTGGAACATCTAATTACGCTGGCGGATAAGCGTGCGCTCCGGTTAGAAGAAGGCCTTCAGCAGGACATTGAAGAAATTAGAGCGCGTAAAAAGCAGGTGGAAGAGACGGCAAAGCGCGTCAAGACGGAGAACAAGCGCCTGCGTGAGCGGCTGACATCGCTGCGGGGTGCTAATGGGGGCGGTCGTAGTGCGCGGGTACTGGGCACGCCACAGGCAATGATAGCATCGGCGCAGGCAGCGGCGATGGTTGCCCGCCTGGAACAGCG
>CAWUJQ010000184.1:0-8578 GCA_963922445.1 uncultured bacterium | reverse complement strand
CTGAGGTCTTGATGTTCTTCTTCCGCCTGCTGTTGTTGTCGCCGTGCGGTGGCGCTGCGTTCGCAAGGTCGGTTTTCTGGGTCACAGGCGGTGCGTCCTTCAAGGCAGGGCCTTGATGCGTTGAATGAGGTGGGTTGTGCTGTGGTTGGGCAGGTAATCAATCAGCCTGACGGTGCCGCCATAAGCCTCGACGGTGGCGCGTTCGGGCAGCGGCTTGTGGGCGTAGTCCCCGCCCTTTACATAGATATCTGGTTGCAGGGCGGCCAACACCGCATCAGCCGTGGCCCCGCTAAATATCAGCGTCGCGTCTACTGGCTTTAGGGCCGCCACCAGGCGCGCCCGTTCCACTGCCGGGACGATAGGCCGCCCGCTGCCTTTATGATGGGTGGTGGCCGGGTCGTCATTGATCGCCACAAATAGGGCATCACCGAGCGCCCGCGCTTTTTCCAGGTAGTCCAGGTGGCCCACATGCAGCAGGTCAAAATGGCCGTTCGTCATGACGAGCGTTTGGTTGGCAGCGGCTAGGGCCGCCCGCCGCTGCTGCGCTGTCGCCAGGTCAACAGGATTTGCCAAAGCGAGAACTCTCTTCAAATTCGTGAAAGGTCGCGTTATCTTATCAGCCGTCACGAAGTGGTGCAAAGGCGGCATTGGCACTTGCTAACCGCCTTCATGCTAAATAAACTGTTTATTTAAACTTCACGCTACACACAGGCGAAGAAAAACCCAATGGCCCGTACCATAATCGTCATGCCCACATACAACGAAATCGAAAACATTGATCTGATGGTCAGCCAGCTATTGGCGCTGCCCGTGCCAGATTTGTCGCTGCTGATCGTAGACGATAATTCGCCGGATGGCACAGGCAAGCGTGCCGACGAACTGGCCGCCAAGTTTCCTGATCGCATTAGCGTTTTGCACCGACCGGGCAAAGCCGGGTTGGGTAAAGCCTACACCGCTGGCTTTATCCACTGCATCCGCCACACCGACGCCGAATACTTCATCCAGATGGACACCGACTTCAGCCACCAGCCCAAATACGTGCCCCAGCTCATCAGCGAAATTGAGCGCGGCGGCTATGACCTGGTGTTAGGGTCGCGCTATGTGATGGGCGGCAGCGTGGAAGAAAAGTGGAGTCCGTATCGCAAGCTGTTGAGCTGGTTTGCCAACCGTGTGTATGTGCGGCTGCTGCTGGACACCCCCGCCAAGGACGCAACGGGTGGCTTTCGCATTTGGCGTCGCGAAACGATCATCGGCCTGGACCTGGAACGCATCCGATCCAACGGGTACGTCTTCCAGGTGGAAATCGCTTACGTGTCGCACAAGCTGGGCTATCAAATCGGTGAAATCCCCATTCACTTTCCAGATCGGCGGGCGGGCCAGTCCAAGATGGGCCTCGACATCCAGGTGGAAGCCGCATTGGGGGTCTTCAGGCTGATGCGCGATCATGGCAAGCTAACCCCGGCCATGCGTCGCACCGACCCCTACACACTGCCCACGCCTAGCCCTGCTTAGGCGCAGGGAAGTTGGGCACCGCCCGCCGCACCCCCTTGATGGCCTCTACAGCTTCAACCACGCTCTCAAGGGTGAGGCCGTCAGGCACATGCCCACTGAGGATGACGCTGCCGTGCGTCACGCTGGTATGGACTTCAAGCGGGGTGGCCTTGCCTGCCTCCAGCCGAATCCACTCATCGTCGTGTAACTCACTCACATCAACAGACTGAACACCGGCAACGGCTGCAATGCGCTGGGCAAACATATCGCGGTTTTGGGGGATACGTGTGTTGCCCACGAGCTTAACAGCGCCGTCTTTTACACGCACACGGATGAAGGGGCGGTCGTGGCGCAGGGGTAGGTACGTCGTGAAAATATGATTCACGTCCGATTCGATGTCAACATCGGGGCGAGTGGTGGCCGCTTTGTTGGGGTCTGCCATTTGAGTCTCCCGTCTGGATTCATTACTTTCGGTCATAACTTTAGCATAGCGTGGGTTACGTCGCTCGTCTAATGGCGAAAATCACGCAATAGCCACCGGGATGTTATTATGGTTAGTGGATTAGTGATCTTCGTTCATTGCAGCTACAAGCAATGGGAATACTACAATTCATCCAATTGAGCGACGTATAGCACAACATTGGCTACCAACCAAATTCGTTGGTCGGAATCTTCGACCATCGAAGCCGGAACATTTGTAAACATACAACCTTCACCAGTTGACGGATCATACCAAGCAGTTCCGAGATAGTTGCGGCTGACGTCTCCATCAGCTTGGTACCATAGTCTTCGATCCGAACTCGCAAACTCAAGGGAGGGTCTTGCTAAATTAAATCCACCAGGGTAAGCGTAGTGTTCTTCTAGATTATTATTTACCAGAGTCCACTCTCCATCTGGATTGCGATAACCGGTAGCCCCAAGCCATAGATTTCTATTCTGATCAAATATAATGCCGCGATTCAGTGGCCAGTTTTCCTCTGGAATTGCAACCTCAGTTACTTCGTGATTCTCTGTATTGAGGATCTGAACACTCCCGTCAAGGATAGAATAAAACGGTCTATCATTCGCGTCGCCATAGGAAATGATGTAGTCATTTGGTGCAATAAGTCCATAGTTGTGAACTCGTCTCTGGCCATGCAGGCTTGTTTGAAAGTAAATGTTTCCCTCATCGTCAAGCGCCTCCCCTGCTGGAATACGCAAGTTAGGTATGTTGACAACTTTGGAGGTCGCATTACTAATGACATTGAATGAATATATTCCAGACCTCGCAAGGAAAAGCCAGATAGTCCCCTCATCATCGGAAATAGCACTGTAAAATTGATTATCATACAGTTCAATGGCCCCCTTAGCAGGCACAAATTCCCTTACCGACCTATCAAGATAAGCTAAGATGGGTCTAGTATGCGTTTCTGATCGTTCGTAAGGGTCTAAGGTTCCCCATACATTCTCATCAACCCAAAACAATTCATTGACGAAATACAGTCGATTGTCAATTTCGACATCGCGAGGAAGGATTTCTGTTCTCTGTTCATCCAAGTCGTAAATTATCCAAACACCTACATCATATTGTGATCCACTTAACCAAACTTTTTCGTTTATAGACAGACTGACTTCAGAAATTTGGTAGTTCTTTTCTGTTGAGTCTATCGCAATGAACGGATCTACTTTCCAGGGTTCCTGTGGTTCCAAGACAGGTTCGTCACTTACTCGAGAAAGTGTGTAGGCAAATTGCTCAAAGGAGTATACACAATAATCCGGCAAGGCAATTTGTGAATAATCTACCAACCACATCATTACAACGCATGAACATAGTGTTGCAAGTAAAGTCAGCTTTTTTGTTACAGACATGAGCATACTACTTCCCTTATTGTAATCTTCTTGCTGTACATAAAACTTTCCGGCTTGCATTGACATATATCCTTTAACCCACTCGGTACTCAGGATTGGCGATTTGGAGCCAACTCCTGGTACAGCGCCAGGTAACGCTGGGCCACGCCGCGCCAACTGTACGCATTGACGATGACCTCGCGCCCGTTTTGCCGCAGGCGCGCTTGCAACGTCGGCCCACTGATAAGGCGTACCGTTTGCGCCGCAAGGTCAGCAGCAGCACGGCCTAACAGCACACTCTCGCCGTTCGTTACGTTGATGCCGTCCACGCTGAGGGGGGTGGCCACAACCGGGCACCCGCTGGCGAGTGATTCCAGCACTTTGTTTTTGATGCCCGCCCCAACCCGCAGCGGACACACAAACACGGTCGCGTCGGTATAGTACGGGCGCACATCATCCACGCGGCCTGTTACTTCAATGTGATCGCTTTGCAATGCCACTAGCTCAGGCGATGGGTTGTTGCCCACCAGCCACAGCCGCGCATTCGGTACCTGTTCGCGCACCCGTGGGAAGATGTCGGTGGCCAGCCAGTGGGCCGCGTCATGATTGGGCGGGTAGTCGTAATTGCCCACGAACAGCAGCCGCGCCGATTCACGCGCACGGTCACGCAGCGGAAAACGCGCCAGGTCAACGCCGTTGGGGATGACTTCAACGCGCTGGTTACCGTTCAGCGACAGCAGTTCGGCGCGGTCAGGCTCACTCACAACAGTGACCACATCGTATGGCGAAAACATCCAGCGCTCGAAGTTGCGGGCGGCCCAGTGGTTCAATCGGTTGGCGAACTGCTGCCCCAGGCCGCCTCCCCCACGCTGGAGTGCGCGCCTGGTGTATAAGGCATAGCTTTCGTAGGGTGTAATTATGGTTTTTAAATCGTTTATAGACCGTTTAAACTCGTACACCTGCACCCCCCCAAACAGATGAACCAGGTCGTAATGGGTGCTGGTGAGCCGCCGCTCAACCTCGCGCCATAACTCCGGGGCGAAGGCCTCTGTTGCCTGTTGCGGGAAGCGAACCGCCGGGAAAAGCGCCCGTCGCAGCAGTTCCGGCAGGGGGCGGCGCTGCGTGTCGAACAGCATCACATCGTGGAAGTAACCCGTGTAGGGCTGCTGATTGCTCAGCGACCAATCGGCAGCGTCTTCGGCAAACGCCAACAGGTCAATCTGCACATCCATCCCCGATAGCTCTCGTGCCAGGTGATACACAATCAGGCGGTCGCCCAGGTGCAGCGGGTACGGCGGGCAGCGGGAAATCATCAACACACGCATGGGCGGCTCCATTTGAAGGGGCATCAGTATGCAAACAAAAAGCGGATGGCGCATCTGCACCACCCGCTTTGCATTCTACTCGACCGTTAGGCCGTCGGCATACAGACTACTCCAGGCCGTAAACGGTAGTTTCTGGCTGAAAGGCGGCCCAGGCAAACCAGAAGTGCGGCGCAGCCAGTACCGGGCGCAGTTCTGTGCCTTCGAGTTCACCCGCCGTAGCGCGGCCAAACAGGTTCCACTCAGAGCCAGTCTGCTCGTCTACGATGGCGTCACCCTCTACGACGAAGGTCAACACCGTGCCATCTTCAAGCTCACGGCTGAACACCCCCGCCGTGCCGATGTCGCGGGATTCGTCAATGCTGCTGGCGTCCAGGGCGCTGCGGCTGCCCGGCTGCCAGATGGCAACAACATCACGCTCACCCACCGTGTCGTTGATAACCACTTCATCCTGCAAGGCACTGAACGGGTAGGCCGTTGGCTCACCGCTGATGACGCCAGCCAGCACACGCGAGGTTGCCGGGAGGCGGTCGTCAAGGTCACCTTCAAACAGGAACGGGGCGCTGGTGCTGTCATAACCGGCATACGGGTTGCGGCCATAGCTGCGGCTGGCCCCCGTATCACGGGAGATCACTTCAGCATCCGGGAACTCTTCGGCAAATTGAGCGAACCCAACCACCTGTGACGGCACAAACTCAAGCTGCGTGTCGGTATACACGCCAACGATGCCCTCACCCGTGAACTGCTGCCACCAGCTATCCGTTTGGCGGTCATACATGATGAGGTCGCTGTTGCGCAGGTTGCCGCTCACACCAAAGTCCAGGATTTCGCCGTCAACGTTGCGGTCGAAAACCAGGGCGCTGTTACACAATGGGCAGAACGTCACCGTAATCGGCATCCCGTTCAGCTCTGTATTGACGATTTCGTGCCACGTCAAAATAGCCAGCGGATAGGCGCGGGCTTCCCCGTCGATTTCAACCGCCACCACGGGCGACTCGTCAGACAGCCACTTGCTTGCATCGGCAACGCTTTCGTAAACGGGGTTGTCAATCGGCGGGATGCCGTCCGGGGGCGGGCCACCGCTCAGCACCGTACTCAGGTCAATGTTACGCTGGCAGAAGTCGGTTTCCTGCCAAAAGCTCACGTTAAAGCGAATGGTCTGGCCCTCAAACGGGTCTTCGCACTCGCCTACGCCGTTGCCCTGCTGGGCATTCACGTGCAAACCATTCCCGCCAAATACACCGGTGAGTACCACGAGCAACAGGCTGGCTGCTGCGATACCAATCAAAATACGTTTCATGGGGCTTCCTCTAGTCTATGATTGTCAGAATGAAGGTGAACGTGGTTTTTAGTCACGCTCACCCGGAGTGTGTAGAACTCCGCAACTCACTATGAGGATAAAAGCGTGAGTACGAAATCACCGTAAGCGGGTTTACGTTTGGCATAAGTGCCACATTGGAACGTGAGAAGCGTGGCGTTAATCGTTCATTGCGGTGGTGCTTTGCGCCCGCAAATCCCAGATGTACACGCTGCCGTCGTTTGCCCCGGCCACTAACCGCCCCTCCGGCGTAAAGGCCAGCGCGGTTGCGTCGCCGCCCCCTGTGAACAACTCGGTCGTGACGGTCTCACTGTTCAGGTCAACCAGCCACACATCCCCGGCTGCCGTCGCCGCAACGAGCAAGCGCCCGTCCGGGCCGTAGACGAGGCTGGTAACGGTGCCGTGTTCGTTAGGCAGCGTTTGCAACTCAGTCAGTGTCGCCAACTCCCAGATGACGATATGGCCGCGCTCGTCGGCAGCCGCGAAGGTTTCGCCATCCGCGGCAAAGGCCAGTGCAGTAATACCCGTGCCTGCATTCTGCGGCGTGGACGCGGCTTGCTGCACGGTGATGTAGCGATAGTCGTAGCGGGTTTCGTAGTCGGCGTCTAATGCTTCATCAGCGGTTGCAAACAGCGTATCGCGCCCCACCGCCCAGTGCATCAAATTGCCCGCGTCGTCCCCGGTGATGACGGCATACTGGTAGCGCTCACGCCCGTCGTCGGTTTGGCCGTCAGGCATCACCACCGGACTCACAGCAAACGCAGTGAACTCGGCCTCGCCGGAGCTTTCTACAGCAATCGCCTCATCAAAGGCCGCCTCTGGCACGGCAACCTCACCCGATGCAAACCCCTCGTAGCGATCCAGGCGGTCTTCTGCGGGCATGGAGTTCGTGACCCGGACGGCGTAGGGAGCCGCTGTGATTTCAAGCGCGCTGTCGCTGGTGTAGGTGACGCCCACGGACGCATCACCGAAGTTGGTGGTGTCCTTTTTGCCGTTTTGCAGCCATGTAAAGATCAAGCTGGCCTGTTCGCTGGTGATGTACTGCGCTCCGTCCGGGCGAATGCCCACCTGTAGCACGTCGCTCGTGTGGCCTTCGATGAGAACCACTTGCTCGGCAGCGTCCAGGTTCCACACACGGGCGGTGTCGTCGCTGCTGCCCGTCATCAAATGCGTGCCATCCGCACTGACGGCAACATCCAAAACGGGCGCATCGTGGGCATCTATCACCAACTGCGCGGTTGCATCACGGGGCGGGTTACCCACAAACGGAAGCGACTGGCTATCCGTCACCGCCAGCAGCATTATCACGCCAACGAGCGCCAGCCCAACGAAAATCCCCAACCCGATGCCAATCTGCTTAATGTGGCGGGTGCCCCGTTTACGCTTAGATCGCAGATCGTCAACGATAGTCGTGACGGTTCTGAGCAATGTTTCCGGCTTCAGGCGGTTGACCTGGGTAGTTGTCAGTTCGCCGTCGCTGGGTTTTGGCTTGAGCTTGGGCAACTGGACGGTGTCCACGGGCGGGCGCGGTGCGGACAGGGCCGCGTCAATAGCATCTGCGATGGCGATGGCGCTGTTGTAGCGGTCTTCGCGGGCTTTGGCCATGCCTTTGCGCAGCACACCCTGCACGCTAGGTGGCAAATCTGGGCGATGGCGGGCGATGGGCGGCAATGCAGCGTGGACGTGTTTGTAGATGACGGCAATCGGTGTGGGCGCGGTGTAGGGCGCGGTACCGCCCAACATCTCATAGAGGATTGCAGTGAGCGAATACAGGTCGCTGCGGTGGTCTAAATCTTTGCCCTGGCCTTGCTCTGGCGACATATACGCGGGTGTGCCAATGACCTGAGAGTCTACCGTGATTGTCTCGTTCAGTGTGGATCCGTCCAGCAGCCGCGTGAGGCCGAAGTCAGCCAATTGCACATTGCCGCCGCCGTCCAGCATGATGTTGTGCGGCTTCAGGTCGCAGTGCAAAATACCCTTGCTGTGCGCGTAGTCCAGCGCGCTGGCCAACTGCCGGAAGATGCGCGAGACCTCGTCCAGGGGCAAGCGCCCCTCCTTGAGGCGATCCCCCAACGTTGGGCCGGGCAGGTACGGCATGACGAGGTAACTGACGCCATTGGCTTCGCCGTAGTCAAACACAGGCAGGATGTGGCTGTGCTGCAAGGCGGCTAACGTGCGGGCTTCACGCTCAAAGCGGCGCTTAAACGCGGCATCCGTCGCGACATCGGGCAGCATCACTTTGATGGCCACCTGTCGGTCTGTCGATGCTTGGTAGGCGCGGTAGACCGCCGCCATCCCGCCGCGCCCGACCAACTCCTGGATTTTGTAGGGGCCTATTTCGTTACCCACACCGGATGTCATCATCGTTGCCTCCCCTGGCCTTTGTGTGTGCGTCGGTACGCCGCCTGCTGCTGCTCAGCAGTGCGATTGACGTGCATATACTATATTACAAGTAGGGTGCGGCGCACATGCCCCCACGTTGGGGTACATTGGTACTGGCTGTTGCACGGCGGTCACCGTTCCTTGCACCGCCACCCCCCTGCGCGCACCGTCCGGGACAGCGATGACGGTGCCAATTGGGTTGTGCGTGTCACTTGCCGCGTGGGCAGTCGGTGACTTC
>CAWUJQ010000183.1:0-8599 GCA_963922445.1 uncultured bacterium | reverse complement strand
ACCGTCTGTGTTGTGTGATTTCACTGGTTTTTGTACTCATTGGCATTATCTGTAACAGAGTGGCAAAAATATAATGAAGTCGCTTTCCAGGCTGTGGGTAGCTCCGTAGGATAGCGTGGAGTAGAAATCATGAGCTAAATCCTGGGTTTGGGCTTACGCCCTCGGCGTTTGGTTGGCACAAAAGGCGGCGGTGGCACTTTGAAAGTCAGCAGTTCGCCCGCCCGCCAGCCAGCGGCTGAGATACTGCGCCGAGCATCTCGCGGGCGCTGAGCGCGATGCCGATTTGCGCGGCGGAAATGGGCAGATACACACCGCCGATAAAGGCCAGCAGCACCGGCCCAGTGGCCATAAACACATCGTTGGTCATGTGGCCCAGCGACACCGACCAGAAGACGCGATCACGCGGGATGTACATGTCGATTTTTCCTCGGAGCAGCAGGTCAAGGGGAATTCATACAGCGTAGCACAGGCGGCTGCATGGATACGTCCCGGTTGGCCTTAGATCGTGGCGGCGTGCAAGCGTAGGGGAGGCGTTGGGGTGTGTTCTTTGGGGGGATGTTAAGGTGAGGAGGTAGAAACGAGTGATGAGTCGAAAGGGGTGCGTGATGCGGATTGGGTCAGCGATTGTGGTGGTGGTCGGGCTGATGAGTGTTGTTGGCGGGGCGACGGCTCAGGATGGCAAGACGGTGCCCCAAAACGGGAAGATAGCATTTGCTTCTGACCGAGATGGCAACTATGAAATTTACGTTATGGATTCCGATGGAAGTAACGCAACGCGGTTGACCCACAATGACGCCTCTGATCTTCATCCTGATTGGTCGGCTGATGGGTCAAAAATTGCTTTTCAATCGACTGTTAACCTGTCGACAGCCATCTACATCATCAACGCTGATGGCTCTGGACTTGTTAATTTAACCCAAAACCCATCAGCAGACTATCGTTATCCTGCTTGGTCACCTGATGGAACCCAACTGGCTTTCACAGCCTATACCGGAGGGGGTACCGACATCTACGTTATCGCCGCAGATGGCACCGGGTTGACAAAGGTTGTGGATGGCAACAGCGAACGATACTACCTGTTTCCAACATGGTCACCTGATGGCACAAGCATCCTTGTTTCATTTACTGATGAAGTTGTAGGCGTCTTAAGTGGTAGTAACTAGACCTTCATACTGACGAAGATAGAGCTGTCAACAGGATTGGAAACGGAGGTGTACCCCATTGTGAGTGAAGGGGCACCCGATTGGTCGTGGATCACAGATGAAATTGTATACTTTGACAGTGATTTTTTCGGTAGTATTCGCCGAGTTACCCCAGCCGGGGACAGATTAGCGTCCCTTACGCAAGAACCAAGCCCATTCGCAAACATTTCACGTTATGACGAATACCCCTCATGGTCACCCGATGGCACAAAAGTGGCGTATAACTCATCTGGGTCATTCCCAGAAGATAGATTAGACCGTGACAACGACATATTTGTTGTCATAGGTGTGGGCAGCTCAGAGCCAGTCAACCTCACAAGTGACAGCGATGCTGAAGACATCATGCCAGACTGGCAACCTGTGTTGCCTGTTGACCCTGCCATGCAAGAGCCGAGGTAAACGGCTAACCGCGAACGGCCCGTTACCATCCACGCCGAACCGTGCAATATCGGCTTCGCCCGGAGCAAATGTGAGCGGCCACTCGTGGTGCAGTCTAGCAGGGGGCCGCGCAACTATGTATAGCAGTGTACATAAGGCGCAACGATTCTACAAAAATGAATTTTGTAAACGACCTGCAAAATCCTAAACAATTTTCATAAAAGTTAGAAAGATCACACGCGCCCAAACCCGAAAAACAACGCGTTGCGTGTATAATGGGTAGTATTGCGTTTTCAGTCAGCGGTAAAGGCGCTCCGACAATGCTCCAAATGCCAGAGGAAAACGGTTCCTCAAATGGTGTACTGCAAGACTTATCTGACCTCAAAAATCAAACCCGCACCGTCGCCGACAGCCTACGTGCCCAGGACGAAGCCCTCCGTCAGCGCGGTTTGCGGCTGCCCCCCGGCGTAACGGACAAGCTCAGTGACGTTATCAAAGAAATTGCCAGTGTCGAATCCCGCGTGGCTAGCGACAGCATTGAACTAGGCCAGTTGCGATCTTTGGCGGCCACAGGCGCGCTGATTAACTCCACTTTGGATTTGGACAACCTGCTTACAACCGCCATGGACGAGGTGATTTTGTTGGCCGGGGCCGAGCGCGGCTTCATTATTCTGGTCAATGAAAGCAGCGGCGACCTCGAATTCCGCATCCGGCGTGACGAAACCCACAAGCCCAACACGTCAGACACGCCCCAAATCAGCATGAGCATCGTCAATGATGTGATCGAAGGCGAAAAGCCCATCCTCACAGACAATGCCTACAAAGACCCGCGCATTCAGGACAACCTGAGTGTAGCGCAGTTCGTGCTGCGGTCGGTGATTTGTGTGCCGCTCTATCAGCGTGGCAAAACCATCGGCGTCGTCTATGTAGACAACCGCCTGCGCGCAGGCGTGTTCACTGAGCGTGAGTTGAACCTGTTGACGGCGTTTGCGAATCAGGCGGCGGTCGCCATTGAAAATGCGCGCCTGTTCACCCGCATTCAAAACTCACTGACCGAAATTACCGAAATGAAAGACGTGATCGACAATGTGTTTGCGTCTGTTGGTAGTGGGATTATCACCACCAACGCCAGCGACCTCGTGATTACGTTCAATCGCACGGCAGAAAAACTGTTCGGTTGGAACTCCGATGAGGCGGTGGGCAAGCCGGTGCTAAGCGTGCTGCCCCGCATTGACGATGCCGACATCGAAAGCCAGATGCGCGACGTGCTGGAACAGGAAGTCAGCGGAGAGTTCCAGGCGGAGGTAATGCTGCCGCAGCGCGACTACCCGTCTACGCTCAAGTTCAAGTTTAGCCCGCTGATGGACGAAAACGAAGTCACGCAGGGCGTCACTGTGGTGGTGGACGACCTGACTGAGCAAAATGAGCGCGAAGCCATGATTGGCGTGCTGGAAAACTACCTGCCGCCCGGTTTGCTGCCGCGCATTCAGGAAATCGCTCAGATCGACCTGGGCGGTGAACGGCGTGACGTGACGTGCATGTTTGCCGAGTCGCGCCCATACAACAGCTTTGACGCCAACATCGACCCACAAGAGCTGATGGCAACAATCAATCGCTACCTGACCGTCGGCGCGCAGGCCGTGCAAGGGCATGACGGGGTGATTGACAAGTACATGGGCAGCGAGATTATGGTGCTATTCAACAGTCAGTTGAACCCGCAGCCCGATCACACGCTGCGCGCTATCTATGCTGCCCTGGACATGCGCGATGCGTATGTCGCCTTCTACAAAGAGATTGGCCTTGACCCAGACCCGCACTGGTACCGCATTGGCATCAACACAGGCGTTGCCACGCTGGGCAATGTGGGCAGCTTACGCCGCCGCAACTTCACCGCCATTGGCGACACCATCAACCTGTCGAAGCGCTTGCAGGAAAATGCAACCGCTGGCCAGATCATCATCAGCGAAGAAACGCTCCTCCAAGCACGGGCCGCCGCTGGCACACACGACATCCCCGGCGTGCGCCTGGAAGAACGCGAACAGATCAAGGTCAAGGGCCGCGAACAGTACACTCGCATTTTTGAAATCTTTAGGGACGACGCATGAGCGACAAAGAGGCAGCACCCACTCCGCCAGACCAGCCGCAGGACATCAGTAAGCAAATCCGCCAACTGGGGCAAACCGTCAAGGACTTACTGGAACTCATCCGCAAACAGCAGGATATGCTGCGCCAGCGCGGGCTAAAGATGCCGTCTGAGGCCATGACAAACCTCAAGCAGTTGAAGGCCAACATCGACAAGATGACCCTGGGCTTTAGTGGGATGCAAATCGAGCTAACCCAACTACGCGCCCTGGCCGACACAACCGCCCTCATTACCTCTACGCTGGACGTGGACGAGGTGCTGAACCAGGTTATGGACACGGTCGTCCGGCTAACGGGCGCTGAGCGCGGCTACATCATGCTCAAAAACAAAGAAACAGGCGAGCTTGAGTTCCGGGTGGCGCGCGGCATGGCCCAGGAGCAAATCGACAACAACGAGTTCATCGTCAGCCGCACCGTGATTAATCAAGTGGCTGAGTCTGGCAAGCCCGTGCTGACCGACAACGCCAGCCAGGATGAGCGCTTCCAGGGGCAGGAGAGCATCGTGGGTTTTGCCCTGCGCAGCATCATGGGTGTGCCGCTTAAGTCCCGCGATGAAGTGATGGGCGTCGTTTACTGTGACAATCGCATTCTGGCGGGGCTGTTCCGCCAGCACGAAATGAACCTGCTCACCGCTTTTGCTGACCAGGCCGCCGTTGCTATTGACAATGCGCGTTTGTTCAGTGACGCACGCGCCCAATTGCAGGAAGTGACGAGCATCCGTGACCTGATGGAAAACATCTTTTCGTCGGTGGCCAGCGGCATCATGACGCTGAGCAAAGACGGCATTGTGACCACGCTCAACGCGCCCGGTGTCAAGATCATGGGCCGCCAACGCAATGAAATCCTCGGCCACAAACTGGCTGACCTGATTCCCGGCTACAAGGATGAACTGACCGCCGCCCTAGCCAACGTGCTGGAATACGGCAATCAGGAATTGGTCGAATTGCAGCCGGAAATCAACGGCGAACGGCGCGACTGGAACTTAATCCTTAGCCCGCTGCACGACATGCGCACCGGCGATGTGCAGGGCGTGGCCCTCGTGCTGGACGACCTGACGGACATCAAAGCGCGTGAGGCGCAGTTGAACCAGGTACGCAAGGTGGTGCCCATGGGCAACATCGAAAACATCCGGCCAGAGCAAATCATCGACATGAAGACGGAAGTGCGCGAAATTACGGCGATGTTCTGCGATGTGCGCGGCTTTACCCGCTTTAGTGAAAACCTGGAACCCGAAGACCTGATGCGTGTGATTAACCGTTACCTGTCGCTGGCTTCGGACGCCGTTAACTTCTATGAAGGCATTGTGGACAAGTACATGGGCGACGCGGTCACGGGCCTGTTCAACACGCAGTTGAACCCGCAAGAAGACCACGCCGTTCGCTGTGTGCGCGCTGCCCTGAATATGGTCTATGACCTCAAGGCGCAGCACGAGGTTATGCCAGAAGATCAGCGGTTGTTCTACGGCACGGGCATTCACACTGGGGCAGCCGTGTTGGGCAATGTGGGCGGTGCCGGTCGCCTGGAGTTTTCCGCGATTGGTGAGGCGATGGAAGTGTGCAAGGTGTTGCAGGAAAACGCGGGCAAGGGCGAAATCATCATCTCCGAACAGACCTACGAATACATCAAGGATATGTTCGAGTGCGAAGCCTTCACGCCAGAAAAGACCAAAGGCTACGAAATTGCCCGCGCATTCAGAGTGCTGGGGCGCAAAAAGGGCGGCATGACTGGCCCGCTGGCGCTTGACCCCGAACTCATGGCACTGCTGGAAGATCAAGAACCCTCCTAAGCAAATTCCCCGCAGCGGGCGCGACCCAACGCGCCCGCACGGCCTTGTCGTAATCCTATTCGATACTCTCACCAACGGTTCATGATGGAATGGTCGCATCCGGCTGAAAGATAGCCTACTATCGGGTTAGTTCTCTCACCAGCACGCACGGAGCATCGCAGCACACATGGCAGCCATTGCCCAGGATCAACAACCGAACGATTCCGCACCCGACCACACCGGACGCTGGGTACTGCTCAGCACAATTATGGCCTCCTCAATGGGGTTTATTAGCGGCGGCGCGTTAAGCGTTGCATTGCCTGCGCTTCAGCGCTCACTTGGCGCGACGGCTGCCGACCTGCTGTGGATTACCAACGGCTACACCCTCATGTTAGCCTCTTTGATCCTCGTCGGTGGCTCATTGGGTGACCACTACGGGCGCAAACGCATTTTTGGCTACGGCATCTGGATTTTTACGCTCGCTTCAATTGCCTGCGGCCTCGCCCCCACCGTTGAATTCCTGATCGGCGCGCGCATTGTCCAGGGCATCGGCGGGGCCATGATGATTCCGGGCAGCTTGGCGATCATATCCGCTTACTTCAGTGACGATCAACGCGGCGGGGCCATCGGTTTGTGGTCAGCCTTCACGGCCCTGACGACGGTCGCAGGCCCGGTGGTGGGCGGCTTTCTCGCAGACCCGCAAATTTGGATCGGCATCCTTCCTGAAGCCGCAGCCAACCAGATGTGGCGCGGGGTGTTCTTCATCAATGTGCCCCTGGCGATTGTAGCGCTAGCGGTGCTGTATGCCAAAGTGCCCGAAAGCCGCGATGAAGAAGCCGCCGCTGCCCTGGACATTCCAGGGGCGATCCTGGCGACTGTTGGCCTGGGCGCGATGACCTACGGCTTTATCCAAGCAGGTGACAGCGGCTTCAACTTGGTAAACGGCGCGGTGCTAATAACGGGCATCGCCCTGCTGGTGGTGTTTGTCGTTTGGCAGGCCATTACAGACAACCCCATGATGCCGCTGTCGCTGTTCCGGTCACCTATTTTCAGCGGTGCCAATTTGCTGACACTGTTTTTGTACGCGGGCTTGCAGGGATCGCTGTTTTTCTTCTCCCTAAATCTGATTCAGGCGCAGGGCTATCCAGAAAGCATCGCCGGGTTTGCCACGCTGCCGTTTGCCATCCTGCTGATTGTTATGTCGCGTCAGTCCGGTGCCATTGCTGACCGCATTGGCCCGCGCATCCCGCTCACAGTCGGATCAATCATCGTGGGTGTTGGCTTTGCAGCGTTGGCTCTCCCCGGCCTGACGGACGGGCCATCTTCGTACTGGTGGACGTACTTCCCCGGTATGATGCTCATCGGTTTTGGCATGGGCATCGTTGTGGCCCCACTCACCACTGCCGTGATGGGCAGCGTGCCACAGCATCAATCTGGTACGGCGTCGGGCATCAACAACGCGGCTTCACGCACAGCGGGTGTGCTGGCCATTGCGATTATCGGGGCAGTGGTGCTGATTCAGTTCAATACCACGCTCGACAATCGCATTAGTACGCTCGGCTTAAGTGAAGCCAACACACAAGCACTCATGGCGCAAGCATCCGAGTTGGGGAATGTACAGGTACCGGAGGGCGTTGCGGAAGCGGACGCGCCAGCGGTACAACGCGCGATTGCACTGGCCTTCGTGGATGTATTTCGCACGGCGTCTTGGATTGGTGCGGTGCTGGCCTGGGCAAGTGCCGTTTTCGCGTGGTTTACACTCCGTGTGAAACCGTCTGAAGCTCGCGCCCTCGTGGAAGAAGCGCTGACGGACGAACTCTCCCCCGCGTCTTAAACCCCAACCCGTAGGGGCTTGATGCATCAAGCCTCTACGAAACCATGCAAGGGTTCTCACGGTGCTTTTTTACTGTGCCCCGTAGTTGTGAGTTGCCCCCTTTCAGGTTAAGATTGCGCCCTGCACTGAAGGAGCTTATCTGTTCATGACTCACGCACTCATTACCGGGGGAGCCGGGTTTATCGGCAGTCACTTATCGGAGCGGCTGCTGACCAACGGCTACACCGTCACTGTGATTGACAACCTGTCTACCGGGCGCTTTGATAACATCGCTCACCTGGACGGCCACCCCCGGTTTCGCTATGCCATTGAAGACATTCGCAACATCCACGTTATTGACCGACTGGTCAGTGAATGTGATGTGATCTTACACATGGCGGCGATGGTCGGGGTGCAGCGCATTATCGAATCGCCCATCAACACCATTGAGGTCAACATCGGCGGCACGGAAATCATCCTCAAAACCGCCCGCCGCTACCGCAAGCGCGTCCTCATCGCGTCCACGTCGGAAGTGTACGGCAAGGGTGTGAGTGTGCCGTTCAAAGAGGACGATGACCGTCTGCTTGGCCCCACGACGCGCAATCGCTGGAGCTACGCCGCCAGCAAAGCCATTGACGAGTTTTTAGCGCTGGCCTACCACCGCGAGGCTGACCTGCCCGTGACGATTGTGCGGCTGTTTAACACCGTCGGCCCCCGTCAGAGCGGTCAATACGGTATGGTGCTGCCGCGCTTCGTTAAGTGGGCGCTGGCCCACGAACCGATTCAGGTCTATGGTGATGGGGAGCAATCGCGCTGCTTTGGCAACGTGTTTGACGTGATTGGCGCGCTGCAAGGGCTAATTGAAGCGCCCGACGCCGTGGGCGATGTGTACAACATCGGCACCAACGAAGAGGTGTCCATCATGCAGTTGGCGCAGCGCGTGCGCGACCGGGCGGACAGCGCCTCGGAAATCAAGCTGGTGCCGTATGAAAAAGCGTATGAATCGGGGTTTGAGGACTTCCGCCGCCGGGTGCCGTCCATCGAGAAAATTCACCGCACCATTGGCTGGAAACCGACAACACCGCTCAACGAGACTATCGATCAGGTAATTGCCTATTGCCAGGAGGAGATGCTAACCAATGGCCGAAATTAACCGTCAACAACTCATTCTTGCCCTTGTCTCTGCCGGACCGAACCCGCGCCTCAGCGGGGTCGATCTGTCCGCGCTGAATATGACGCGGCTCAACCTTGAAGGGGCGCTGCTGCGCGGTGCCAATATGCAGGGGGCCACGCTGCGTG
>CAWUJQ010000182.1:0-8603 GCA_963922445.1 uncultured bacterium | reverse complement strand
TGTCCAACCTGGACCTCGTTTTCAAGTGACACTCAACTTTCGTGAACTACTGAAATTAGGCGTTGGGGGTGCGGGTTGAGGTCGGGGATGCACCAGGTGGCATAAAGTTGTTGCCAGGGCCGGAGTATGCTTTGCAGGTTGATGGCAGGGTGCCACCCCAGTGCGAACTCAAACTCGCTTCCTGCGCGATAATAATCCGCTCAAGGTCAGGGGGCAGTTCCGTGAAGTTGTTGCAGGACAGTCGCACCAAACTGATCTCGGAAACCTCGGACGGCAGACGGGTGAGCCTATTATCGGACACGTCAAGCGTGTGTAGGCTGGTAAGCTGGAGGACTTCTGGCGGGAGTTGTTCAAAGTTGTTGCGGCTCAGGTTGAGGTAGTCAAGGTTTTCCAGTTGTGTGATTTCAGAGGGCAGATTCGTTAGCTCATTGTTCATCAGGAATAGTGATTCGAGATTGGTTAATTGACCGATCTCTGGGGGTACCGCCGTCAAATCCATAGCAGCCAGATACAAACTGGTGACTTCAGTGACCCTGGCTTCCTCAATGACTTCGAGTGCTGCCTCATAGGGTGTAGTGGTCGTAGCAGGGATTGGTGTTTGTATCGGCGTCATCGTTGGACTTTGGGTTGGCGTGGGCGGCTGTATTTGCGGCGCACATGCAGCGACGATTAGAGCAAGTAAGGCTAGAATCATTCCACGCATGGGCGTTCCTCCTGTAGGGCCAAGGTAAAACAAAGTGTGGCTATCAAATACACGACGACAACTGCATCGCTTTTGTTCCCAACTGATTGAAATATAGAGGTGGTCAAAACCAACACAAATTCAGAAGGAGTGAATCCACGTTTGCGGTGTGCGGAGAATAGGCATAGAATTTTTGTGCTAAATAGACGCTTGGAGTCCCACACGTATGACTGCAAACCATACACAAAACACAGGCATTCACTACAAGCCAGCGCGCTCAATTTTGACCCGCGCTTCTGGATTTATTGGCCTGTATGACTACACCCTCAACCCATATTCGGGCTGCACGTTCGGATGTAATTACTGCTATGCGGCGTTCTTCGCTACCACTAAAGACTTAGAATCGAACTGGGGTAAATGGGTTAGCGTGAAGGAAAATGCGCTCGACCTGCTCAAGAAAAAGCGTAAGCATCCACTCACCGGCAAGACGATTTACATGAGCAGTGTGACCGATCCATACCAGCCAATCGAGAACAAGTTGGGCCTTACACGAGCGCTGCTCGAAGAACTCGCTGCATACCATCAGCCAAAGCTTGTGATTCAAACGCGCAGCCCATTGGTGACGCGCGACCTTGACCTGTTACAGCAGTTTGAGCATGTGCAGGTGAATATGACGGTCACGACAGATAGTGAGGAAATCCGCAAGGCATTTGAGCCAACGTGCCCCTCAATTGAGCAGCGTTTACAGGCCATCACAAAGGCGGCCAAAACCAACCTTAATTCCATGATTACAATGACTCCGCTTTTGCCTGTGGTTTCGCCAGTTGATTTTGCAGACCGGCTGCTAGAGACGGGTGTGAAAAAGTTCGTTGTGCAAAACTTCCACAAGGGGAAGGTGCGCTTTGCCGCAGGCACCAGCGAAGCCGCCATGCAGCTCACGCAGCAGCTTATGTGGACGGACGAAGACTATCGTGCGACGGTTGATGTACTACACAATAAATTACCAATGCTTGTGGAAGGTCGGGTTGGCTTTGCCCCTGATGTTGATTAGTAGCATCACCCCACTGACTGCGGTATTCGTTACTACAAGGGAATTTGACGGGTGTGTGTAGTTGTGTAAGCTGTCACGCAGACTGCGTAGTTTGCGTGACATAGTTGTGGGGTATTATGACTGAAAATAAAAAGCTCGACATCACGGAGCATACCCGCCAGATTCGTCAGCGTGGGGTGACGTTCACCTGTGCCGAGTGTGAACGCACCGTCACCGAAATGCGCTATCCTGGCCCGACGCCGAAATATTGCCTGGAATGCGTGGAAACCGTCCGACGACGCCAGGCCCGTGAGCGCAAGCGTCGCCAGCGTGAAAATAAAAAATGAGCGCCTGTTGACGCCCATTTTTCGAAGAAATTTGCTTGTTACGAAGCCGTTGTTCTAAGCGCTTGCCTCGGCCTCTTCAACCGCTTCAACGTCGTCAGCAGCTTCAGGTACTTCTGATGCAGTCGGAACGTCGTCAGTGGTTTCAGTGGCGTCGTCTTCACCTGGTGCTTCTATACCTTCTTCTTGGCGTTCGAACATCCACTTCTCCTGCTCATCGGCGCTCACGTCGTCAACGCTCAGGCCAATACGCTGGCGCTCGGCGTCAACCGTGATGATCTTGGCAAGCATATCGTCGCCTTCGCGGATGAAGTTGCGCAGGTTGGTCGTATCCAGGGTTTGCATGTTGCTGATGTGAATCAAGCCCTGCAAGCCATTCGGCATCGACACGAACACACCAAAGTCCACGATGTTGGTAACGGTGACGGTGACCAACGTGCCTTCGCTGTATTCCAGGGACTGCCACGGGTCGGGCAGCAGCACCTTGCGGTTCAGGCTGATGCGATCCTTGTCGCGGTCGATACTTTCAATGCGGACGCGTACCTCGTCGCCAATGGCCAAAATTTCACCTGGGTGATCGACAAAGCGGTGATCCAGCTTGGAAATATGAATCAGACCGTCTACACCACCGATGTCTACAAACGCGCCAAAGTCAACAAGGCCCACAACGCGACCGTCAACGTCCTGGCCCACATCCAGGTTGTTCATGGCTACCTGCTGTAATTGGCTTTCGGCAGCGCGCTCACTAAAAATGAGGCGATTACGCAGGCGGTCAACTTCGATGACCTTCACGTCTAGCTTGTCCTCAACCAAGTCGCTTTTGGCCTGGTTCATCTCGTAGTCTGACGAGAAGCGGGCGATACTAGTAATCTGTGACATGGGGATGAAACCCGTCAGGCGCTTGTAGCGCGCCAGCAAACCGCCTCGGTTTGTGCCAACCACGGTTACGTCAACAATCCTGTCTTCTGCCTGGGCGGTTGCTGCATCTTCCCAGTCGACAAGCTCCAAGCCCTTGTTGATCGAAACAATCAACTCGCCGTCCGCGTTGCTGGGCTGCATGACATAGGCCCGTACACGCGCACCCGGCGTCAAGTTTTCCGTGATGAATTCGTCATCTAGGCGGTCGAGGTCAGTGCGTGGGACGAACGCGTCACGCTTGAGGCCCACATCTAGCATGACCTCGTAGTCGTCGGCGGAGATGACAACGCCATCCAGGATTTGACCCCGAAATGGGCTGTCATAATCATACTCTTCGAGCAGGGCCGCGAACTCGTTCATGCCATCCATGTCGTCGTTCGTGTTGAAAAAATCCTGCTCACCAGTGTTATCTGTCAGGTCGGTATTTGCTACCAAACTATCCTCTTCATTGTGCTTAGCCAAAATTTTCTCGGGCGAAATCGTCGAACGCGCTGTAAGAACAAAAGGCCACTCTGGATGGGTTCTAACTAGACCCCAGGCAAAGCGGCTAATCCGACGCACGTGGCAATGATGAAAATTCGGGGGATATGACGAGCGTGCAGGTGCTATCGTTCTCCGCGCTAGAGGCGCATTTGGCTAAATTAGACGCTTCTTGACATTCGTAAGTCTAGTATGCCTTACACGGTAAATCAACGGTCATTGACGGTTGAGACATAAGAAGTCCATCAGTATACTGAGAACTTTGCATGAACGCTAGTTCAGCGAGAAGTTGCCAGGGTTGCCATCTTGCTCACTGTACTTGAGCATCGTTTCGAGCAGGGCGTTTTCTGTGCTATACAGCGCCCGAACGCTTGCCACGAATTCCGGTGCGTCACCAGCTTCTAGCAAATCCTGTTTCTTGTCCGACTCAATGCCCAAAATGAACGCAGATAGGTAGGCCAGCGCCATCGCGTCGGTAGGCAGTTGGTCGGGGTCAAGCTGCACATCACCCGCCCGCGACCGTATTTCTAGGTAGCGAATTACATACGGGCGCAGCTTTTCGATTTGCAGTTCCAGTTCTTCCACACTGCCAATGGGCATGGGGTCGCTTTCAACGCGCCCCACCAAGTACGGTTGGCTTTCTCGGTCTAGTTCGCGGATGCGAAACCGCTCCTCACCAATAGCGACGAGGTTCATCCGGCCTTGTGGCAGCGGCTGGACCTGCGTGATACGCGCAGAGCAGCCCGTCATGTAGGGCTGGGCAACTGGCCCCAGGGCTTCTTGGCCTTCTTCGATAAGCACAACCCCGAACGGAATCTTTTCCGAGATGCAGGTGTTAATCATCTGCTTGTAACGTTCTTCGAATATATGCAGGTTGAGTGGCATTCCTGGGAACAGCACGGTGTTCAATGGGAACAGCGGTATATCAGTCATCAAAAGTCCAGTGAAATTTCCCAATTAGACGGTCAAAATTGCATGACCGACGAATTATTCGGTCTTGGATTATTACAGCTACAGTCTAGCAGTCGTCTATGAGTCGTCAATGAATGTTACCGCAGTTTGAGGCGCGTCGGATTGCTGGTCAAACACAGGCAGATGCGGTTGCTTTCGGTGAAAATGAATCGCATCTAAGTGAGGCTGTGCTACAATGCCGCTGTGGATAACAGTTCAACGGCAGAGGTTACCCATGCCCATTGCACCAACCCCCATCAATCCGAACGCCGAGGTTCGTATTCGCTGGCAGCGTATTAGCCGATGGGTGTTGCGGTTGTGGGGGTGGCGCATTGCTGAGTGGAAGTTGCCGGACGACGTCAAAAAGGTTGTGGTGGCGGGTGAACATCACACCTCCAATATGGATGGCTTTTTGATGGTGTTTATGGCGGCTGCAATGGGGCGGAAGCTGTCCTGGTTGGTGAAAGCCGAGCTAAATAAGCCGGTCATCAACGGTTGGATTCGGGCAAGTGGCGGCATCTTTGTGAATCGTCACGCGAAGAATGGCACCGTTGGGCAGGTAGTAGAGCAAATGAACGCGGCTGACAGCATGTTCCTTGTGATGGCACCATCGGCCACACGCCGCAAGACTGACCGTTGGCGTTCCGGCTTCTACTATATGGCGTTGGGCGCTCAGGTACCGATTGCGCTGGGCTACATTGATTATGCCAAAAAAGAAGGCGGCATCGGCAAGATGCTTGTGCCCTCCGGCAACATCAAAGCGGATGAGGCCGTGTTTCAGGAGTTCTTCAATGATATTACGCCCCGCTATCCGCACAAAGCGAGTACGGTTTGCCTTGATCCCCCGAAAATGTTAGAAGAAACCCCATCAGAGTAGTCGTGTAAGCAAAGGTATCGTTATGAATTCTCCGGTTGTAAGCACCGAATGGCTGGCCGCTCATCTTGACGACGGCAACGTCCGCATTGTGGACATCCGTGGTTATGTGAAACCCGCCAGCGAACCACCGCCACACTACTTCAACTCGCATGACGCCTATACCGAAGCCCACATTCCGGGTGCTGTATTCGTGGATTGGGTATATGAAATCACCGACCCTGCCGATCCGCGTCATACACAGGTCGCGCCGCCGGAACGTTACACCGAGGTTATGCGCCGTAATGGTATCAACGATGATACATTTGTGGTCGCTTACGACGACGGGGTGAGCATCTTCGCGGCCCGGTTGTGGTGGACGCTGACATACTACGGTCACAAGCAAGTGGCCATCCTTGACGGTGGCTATAGCAAATGGATGAGCGAAGGACGTCCGACGACGGCTGAGGTACCCGCGTTCACAGAAGGGAACTTCACACCACAGGCGAATCAATCGGTGCGGCGGACTGCGGACGACGTACTTGCCAAGCTCAATCAACCTGATACGATGCTCATTGATGTGCGGTCGGCGGGCGAGTTCAACGGAGACGACAGTCGTGCCCCGCGCTTCGGGCACATCCCTGGTGCGGTGAACTACCATCGCTCGGCCTTTACTAATGAAGACGGCACGTTCAAAGCTGTTGAAGCTGTGCGCGGGCAGTTCGAGTCTATCGGCGCAACGGATGCAAAAGACGACATTGTCATCTACTGTAACGCGGGTGTTTCTGCCAGTTTGACGATGCTGGCGATGCGTCTCGCTGGCTATGACAATGTCTCTATGTATGATGGAAGCTGGAAAGACTGGGCCAGCGATGACAGCCGTCCTATTGAATAAGCATACTGAAAAATCACAAAACATAACGTCATGAGGCTGATTTAATGGAACATACCAACAACGATGCGCAGCAAGTCCCGGCAGAAAGCCCGCAAGAACAGCCGCCACAGGGGCGGTCAAGCCTGCCGATTCTGTTTGTCGTCTTCGCACTGATTAGCATGGCAATGGCCGGCGTCGTGTTGTTCACCAGTCGCGGCACTGGTCAATTTGAACCCCCTGGGACGCGTGCCGCACGGGTAGCCAGCGGCTCGATTGTCGGTTGGGAAGTGCCAACGTTCTCGTTGGAGTTGCTGGACGGCGAAACAGTGAGCATCACCGACTATCGCGGCCAGATCGTGTTTCTCAACTTTTGGGCGACGTGGTGCGTGCCGTGCCAGCGTGAGATGCCTGCCTTCGAAACGTTCATGGCCGCAGGGCGCGAGGACGCCGTTGTGTTGGCCGTCAACAACGGCGAGGCAACGTCGGATGTGGCCAACTTTGCCAACAACTTCGGCCTGGATCATCTACCGATTTTGCTAGACCCGGACTTCAAAGTGGCCGATGGCATGGGCATTGTCAACTTGCCCGTTACCTACGTCATTGATGAAGAAGGCATTGTGCAGAACTTCAAGCTGGGTGAAATTACGCTCGAAGAGATGGAAGCCTATATCGCGGAGATTAAATCGTAGCGGATTGGCTAACCTAAAACAGAAACGTCACGCCCCGGTCATGTGCCGGGGCGTTTTGCATTACCAGAACAGCGTGCCGGGGGCACCTTTGAACGGGCCTACAATGTCTGACGTGATCCAGCCGCCATAAAAATCACCTTCCTGCGCTTGAACCTGCTCGTCATCCACGTAGCAGGCGTCCATTTTGCCGGGGTACAACGCAATGTGATCCTTAAGTGCAGTGAAGCTAGGGGTGGGGTTAGGGTAGTGCCACACCGCGTTCTGCGTGGTTTTCCCGTTGACATCCACAGTGAAGTAAGACGCTTTGCCCTTGAACTCGCAGAACGTCTGGCGTGGCGTGGCCTTCAGGTACTCCATTTTCACGTCCGCCATCGGGATGTAGTAGGCGGGGGGATGACTGGTTTCCAGCACGCGCAGCGCGTTGGTTGTGTCTGCGATGGTGACGCCGTTGAAGACGACACGCACGCGCTTGTCGGTGGGTTCCGTGCGTGGGGGGCGCGGGTAGTCCCACACCGATTCCTGTCCAGAATCTGGCTTTTCAGGTTGTATATTCGCTGGCATCCGATGAACCTCTTTCCGTAACGATCTTGCCATGAAGTCTAACCGCTGACCCGGTGAATGTGGCGTTAAGGGAGTTTAAGCGTTATGACGCTGACCCGTCGCCACCGTTCTCGATTGCAAAGCAGTTCGCTCAGCGGACGTGGTGGGAGGCTGGTTACATCGGTTGCCGCAGTTGTCCATCGCCTCACAAAAGAGGCGCGTCCGAACTGAGCGGTGAGTTGAAGAGGGACCAGCACCCTGCCAACTCACCTTGAAGTACCGCTTCGGAGGAACACGATACTCCCGCAAGCAGTCTATCACGACAGGGGAGATCGGTGGTTTCCGAGCGGCTTTTGTCAAAATCATGTTCGGAGGATTGCAGTTTCATGACTACCCCCACATTTGTACTCACCAACCACAAGGGCGGCGTCGGCAAGTCCACGTCCGCGACGAATATTGCTCTCGGCATGGTGCAGGTGCTGCGCCACATCAAGGCACCCAACACCCGCGTCTTGCTCATTGACACGGACTCGCAAGCACACGCCACGCTCGTCACGACAGGCAGCAATGCCTTCGACACCGACAACAGCCTGTACACCGTGCTGATGTCCGACCGGGAAACAGCGGCGCAGACGCTCGCCAACGTGATTGTGTCGTCCGCATGGGATGACGATCTGCACATATTACCCGCGTCACCCGCATTGGAGCAGGCCGAGCGAGAGTTGCAGGGTATCGCCGGAGCGCCCTACCGTCTGAGCGATCCGCTCAGCAAAATCGCCAACCTGTATGCGGCGATTGTCATTGACACCCGCCCATCGTTTTCGCTGATGACCGAAATGTCGCTGGTCGCCGCGACCGATGCCCTGATTCCAGTGGAACCGCGCTATCTCGAAACGGTCGGTCTGCTCAGCGTGATTGGGAAAATTAACGACATCCGTGACGGTTGGCGCGTGCAGAACCTGCGCGTAAGCGGCGTGATCGTCACGAAGATGGACAACCGCGTCCGTGGGCACAAAGACCTGCTCGAAGACCTGACGACAAACAGCGTGCTCAGCAAGCTGCTTCTGGGGATCATCCCTCAGAACGAAGCAGTGTCGTATGCCCATCACAACCACATGAGCGTGCTGGATTACAACGGAAACGCTCCCGCCAGCGCAGCCTACATCGAGATCGTGGTCAAGCTGATCCAGCGGCGTCTTGCATCTCGAAAGGTGGCTGTGTGATGGCAAAGAAACGTCAAAC
>CAWUJQ010000181.1:0-8638 GCA_963922445.1 uncultured bacterium | reverse complement strand
AATGTGGCGTTAAGGGAGTTTAAGCGTTATGACGCTGCTCCGTTGCGGCTTTTGTCAAAATCATGTTTGGAGGATTGCAGTTTCATGACTACCCCACATTTGTACTCACCAACCACAAGGGCTGCATTGGCAAGTCCACGTCCGTAACGAATATCGCTCTCGGCATGGTGCAGCTTGACCTGGTGCGCCCAAATCCGTTGCAGGCGCGGCGGGTGCTGCCCGACCGTGTGTCCCCGGAGTTTCATGGGGAGCGGGTCACACCGTCGCAAGCGCTGCGTGAAATCGCTGAACTACACGAACGGGTGCTGTCACCGGAGGCAGTGGCAGCGAAAAAGCAAATCATCCGTGAACTGACGGCGCGTGCCCGGCGGGGCGGCCTAGTGGATGAGGTGCCGTTCGCCACAAAGAATTGGTGAAACCTGGTGCTTCGAGCCGATTTGGCCCCAACCAGGCCGTGAGGATATCTCTCGAGTTATTTATGAATCCAATCTGCGGGACCAGAACCTGCAAATGGGCACAGCCTTCACTTAAGATTAAATAAAGAAATTTAGTGAAAATACACTAACCTTACACAAAATCCATTGATTTAGCCGAAAATGAGATTACAATGCGTTACAAGATTGATGTTCAGTAATCTCTATAAACTGCCCACAGGGTCACAAAGGTCACCCATGGAACTGGTACACCGCGAAATTCCGAAAGTTGATATCTTGGAGCTACATGGCCGCGTTGACGCTTACGAGGTCTTGCCGCTGCATGCCTGGTATGATGCCCACCCCTACTTGCGACACATTATTGTGGACCTAAGCCACACAACTTTCATTGACTCATCTGGGCTGGCTGCACTGGTGAAAGGCCTCAAACTATGCAAGAACAACGGTGGCAACCTGTACCTTTACCGTCCAACGAAGGCTGTCCGCGCCATCATTCAGATGACGCGCCTGGACAAAGCATTCGGTGTATTTGCGAATCGAGACGATTTGCTCACGGCCCTCAAGGCGACCGCAAGAAACAGAGCTATCCAATAGGACGAAAGTGAGACCCCTAATGAAAATCAGCATACGCGAACAGGTCACCCGCATTCACATTCTCGAACTGAGTGGACGAATGGACGCGTTCACCGTCGGCAGTGTGCGCGAAGAGGTTGACCGCCTGTTTGAAGGCGATGGCACGCTTTTCGTGGTGGACCTTACCGAGATTGAGTTTATGGATAGTGCGGGTATGGCGGCGTTGGTCTCCTTGCTCAAGCGGGCACGCCAGCGTGACGGCAATGTTGTGCTGGTCAAACCGGCTGACCCCAGCGCTTTTCGCATCTTGACGTTAACGCGCTTCGACCAGGTGTTTGCCATTGCAGACACCGCCGCCGAAGCCGTCCGCCAACTTTAGCAAGGAACGAAGCATTATGACCACCCCCCAACACAGTAACCATGACAGCACCAACGCCCGCCTCAAACATCTGGTGGAAAATCTGGAAGGCGGCATATTGGTTGAGGACGAAAACCGCCGCATCGCCATTATTAATCAAGCCTTTTGCGACATTTTCGCCATCCCAGCCCCGCCGGAAGCCCTCATCGGCGCAGACTGTTCCGACAGTGCAGAAACCAGCAAGCACCTGTTCGCCAAGCCTGATGTCTTTGTGAAGCGTATTGCGACAGTTTTGCGTGAGCAAAAGCGTGTGACCAACGAAACCTTGCTGCTTCAGGATGGACGCGTGCTTAACCGAGACTACGTGCCCATCTTCCAGGGGTACGACTACGTTGGACATTTGTGGCACTACCGGGACGTAACAGACTATCATCGCTCACGGCAGCGCTGGACGCGCATGCTGAAGTTCGAGGCGATCAACAAGGACATCAACCGGCTGTTTTTACAGCTAGACGACGTAGATGCTGCTGTGAATCAGGCATTGATCCTCACGGGCCAACTCCTGGATGTGTCACGGGTGTACGTCTTTCGGATCCGCGAAAACGAACGCATCATCGACAACACCCACGAGTGGTGCGCACCGGGTGTCACGCCAGAAATCGCCAACCTGCAAGGGCTGCCCTTCGATGAAATCTTCCCGTCGCTGTTCCCGATGCTGGCCGAATATGACCTGATTGCCCCTCATCACATTCGCGAACTGCCCGATGACCTCATCGGCGTGCTGGAACCGCAGGACATTGAAACGGTTTTGTGGATGCCGCTCTACATGAACAGCCGCATTGAAGGCTTCATTGGCTATGATGAAACGCGCCAGCCGCGCAACTGGCTGCCCGAAGAGATCACCATGGCTCGCATCCTCACGGAGAGCTACGCCCGCGCCCTGGAGCGCGAACAGGCAGCGCTTATGCTCATTCAGGCACGTGATGAGGCCGTGCGCACCGCCCAACTGCGCGCTCAGTTTGTGGCCAACATGAGCCACGAAATCCGCACGCCGATGACCGGCATTTTGGGGATGCTGGAACTGCTGCAAGAAACCGAGTTAGACGATCTTCAGCGCGAGTTCGCGGCAGAAGCGCTGGCAAGTTCGTCGCGCTTGCTGACGATTATCAACGACATTCTGGATTTCTCCAAGTTGGAAGCAGGCCAAATTGTGCTGGAGGCCACGCCGATTGACCTGCGGGCGATTGCAACCGAAGTCGAGATGACGCTGGCCCCGCAGCTTAAGCAGAAAAACGTTGAACTGCTCGTCTCTGTAGACAAGAAGGTGCCCTATCGCGTGTTTGGTGATGCGACTCGCATCCGGCAAGTGCTGATGAACCTGGGCAGCAATGCCGTCAAATTCACACGCGCAGGCACCATCACCCTGAGTGTAGAGTTAGTGAACCAGTCAACAGACGTGGCCTATCTGCGCTTTTCTGTTCAGGACACGGGTATTGGCATCAGCACTGAAAACGCCGTGCGCATCTTCGATAGCTTCGTGCAGGCGGACGGCACAACTACCCGCAAGTACGGCGGTACGGGGTTGGGGCTTTCGATTTGTAAGCAGTTGGTTGAGCTGATGGGTGGCGAAATCCGCCTGGAAAGTGAACCCGGTGTGGGCAGCACCTTTAGCTTTGACCTGCGCCTACCCATTGCCCAGGCCAGCAGCCTGCAAGCCGCTGAGCGCGTGGACTTCACACACCTGAAAGTGGCCCTATTTGACGACAACCTGACCGCTCGCTATGTGCTGGCCCAACAGCTCGAAAACTGGGGTATTCAGGTCACGCAGGCCCAAGCGCCGCAGCAAGTGAGTCAGGCACAGCCTTTTGACCTTGTCTTCATGCGTTATCGCGCCCGCAAAGACCGTCCCAAACTATCACTGGCGTTGGCGCATGAGGTGGTTTACGTTACTGATGGCAACACCGCTCCAAGCGATGAAGCCACCTACCTGCATTGGCCCATTGACCAATCGACACTCTACAATTTGCTGGTGCGGGCGGTTCATGTTCCCCAATCACAAGACCAAGCACCTGCACCGCTCGCCGAATCCGACACACTCAAAGGTCGAATTCTTCTGGCAGACGACTATCCCGTGAATACGGACCTTGTGCGCCGCGCCCTATCGACAATGAATTTGCATGTCGATTGTGTGTCCGACGGCCAGCAAGTGCTCAATCAAATTGGCAAGGCTGACTACGACCTCGTACTGATGGATATTCACATGCCGATTATGGACGGCATCGAAGCAACCCAGAAGATTCGCCGCGCTGTTGAGGATTATAGCAACATACCCATTCTGGCCCTCACCGCCAGCGTGATGCCAGAAGAGCGCGAATATTACCTAGCTATAGGCATGAACGACGTCGTGAGCAAGCCCTTCAGCCTTCAAGACCTGCGCGAAGTGGTCAAGCACTGGCTAGAGGGCGCGAGTTAGTGTCAGGAAGTTAGCTTGGTCACCATTTCGCGCAACTCCTGGGTGCTGAACGGCTTATAGAAGAAACCATCAGCACCCACCATCTCGGCAGCAGCTTCATCGCCAGGGTGGTTGCGCGCTGTGAACAAAACCATCGGTACTCCTTCCAGGTGAGGCAGCTTTTTCAGTTCCCCCACCAGCGTGAACCCGTCCATATCTGGCAGGTTAATATCCACCAGCGCCAACGCAAAGCTCTGTTCACGGGCAACCTCTATCGCCTCGGTGCCGCTTTCCGCTTGAAGTGTTTCGATATCCATCGCTTTGAGGGTATGGGCTACCACCCGCCGCGTGATGCTTTCATCGTCAATGACTAGCACATGCATGGTTATCCTCCTAGTGTTTTGACCAACTGCCAACGGTTGCCCTGCTCAGTGCGGGTGTATTCGACAACATTAAACGCCTGATGGATAATAAATAAGCCCATACCTGACTCCGGCAAATCACTCAAATCTGGTCCGGCAATCACATCGGGTTGGGCAAAGGCATTTGCGCCAGCATCCATTATCACCACATTCAGCTCAGTTGATGACTGCTCAATGTTTAAGGTGATGTCACCGGGTTGGCCAGCATACGCATGACGCACAATGTTAACCAGCAGTTCATGCACGGCCAGCGTGATTGGCGTCAGCACATCAACGGGTAGGGGATGCAGCTTCGATTCGAACTCACTTGAAAACAGCGAAACATCTTCAAGCGTAGCGGGCAAGCTGATTTGTATTTGCATCGTACTTGTTATCCATCCATATAGATTGCAGTGACGAGGGTCAGGTCATCTTCTATGGCCCCGGCCCACTTCGACGCGCTGATGATGTGTTTGGTCAGTGCTTGAACATTCTTGGCACCGTTGGGAATCGTCTTCAACAGGCCCGTTTGCCCCCACAGGCGGCTCTCCTGCTGGATTTCAGTCAGGCCGTCACTGTAGCAAATCATCGTGTCATACGGTTGCAGCATGACCACCTGCGGCTCTGCATGCAGCGAGGGCAGCACACCAATGGGGGGGGCAGTAGCCGCCAACCGTAACCACTGCCCTTGATGCCGTACCAGTACTGGCGGATGCCCCGCGTTAGCGATTTCCAGCGCGCCCGTGTTCAAATCCAGCGACAAGACAGCCAGGGTCGCCATCAGGTCGGAGCGGGTGTAGGCGTCGTAAAGGTGTTCATTGACAATGCGCACAACATCCACCACCGATGGGCGCAGCTTTAACGTCATGCTAACAGCAGTGTGCAGCGCGACCGCAGCCAGGGCCGCAGGCAAACCCTTACCCGCCACATCCAATACAAACCACGCAATCCAATGGTCGCCGCGCTGAACCCATCCCCATGCGTCTCCGCCTACCTCTTTTGCAGGCTGCCAGTGCCACGCAATCTGAAGCCGCTCGCTTTGTGGGGCACCAGGCGGCAGCACAGACTGCTGAATTTGGCGGGCGATTTGCATCTCGCGCTCACGCACGCTTTCCTGCTCACGAAAGCGGGCCAGTTGGGCAGCGGCCACCTGGCTGCCGATGCGGTCGGCCATGCGGGTGATAATGCGCAGGTCAACGGCGGTAAACTTGCGGTCACCATCGTGCGTGCCGACGCCCAATGCACCGATCACGTCGCCTTCAGAGAATACCGGCGCAAACGCCCATTGCGACTCCACACCCATCCGCGTCGAGACACGCAGAATGGTTTCTTCGGTCAGGCTGTCCAACCGGCTAGTAAACTTATCAGACAGGCGTGTGTCATCTGGCAGGGCATACCAATCGCCGCTTTTGGCTAAATACAACCCGGCCATTTGCGTATCAGCAGCGGCAGACACAGCTTTCAAAATCGGCACGATGTCACGGGCCGTGTTCGCCCCGATGGGAACCTCCTGCAAAAACGGCACCAGTTGGTCCCACGCATGGGAGAGCGCCACCGTCATCTCATCTAACTCGCGCTCCAGCTTTTGGATTTTGCTCTGGTATTGGTTAATCGTCACCGCATCCATTGGCGTGTTATTCCTTGCAAACTGCGGTCCAAAATGACGCTGCACATTGTACACCGACTGCGCCCCGGCCCCTTCTCGCCTCACCCTAACAAGCGCAGCAGCGCCCCAATCAGAACCACCGCAATCACCAGGATGAACACACGCCGCCCCGTCCAAAACGGAGGCCGCTCCTCACCCACGTAACCAATGGTCAGTGGGTCATCATCGGGCGGTGAGTCGTACCCGAACGCCTCAATATCGTCGTAGTGCACTTTGCCTTCCCCGCAGATCGGTTTCCAAGATGAAATTAACGTATTTTAAACTATGTGCCCGTTGGTCATCACCCTTAATTATTGTAACATTGTTGCGAGGTTAATCAACCAGGGAAACGCAATGCACGCGACGAATTGGTCCAAGCTGTGGCAGCAAGCCGGAGCCTACGCTCATGAGCGTGTGGTATTTGCGCTAATGGTGTTTAACGGCGTCAGCATCCAGCAGATACACCAGCTTGGCAATGCGACGATCACCAGCGGCTGGATCACCTTCCCAGATGGGCATACCTTTCCGCTTACTACCTACGCGCGCGAGGCGCTGGCGGCGCTCAACCGGCAACCTATAGATGAAGTAGCGCTGGGCCGCGCCATCGCTCAATACGAGGACTTTGAGGACGCCGCGCATCGTCAATTGGCCGGGGCGCTGTGGCTGACTAACGACGAAAATCACATCTTGCTGGAAACGCCCGGCGTCCCAGCGGAGCCGCTGCTGCCGCTGCTGCCGCTGCGCTTCATGTTCCCGATTTCGATTACGCTGCGCCTGCAACCGGACGACACATCGGCTATTGCCATGCAAAGCCGGGAGGTGCTGCAAACCGCTGCGGACTGGATTTATCATGAGGTGGTGTCCCCGCCCAAGTCGTTGATGAACCGTGTAATCGGCTTGCTGCGCCAGGGGAGTTTTGTCTTTTTGATTGCCAGCACAGGCGTCAGCGGCCTCAACCTGATTCATAACGTGCTGATGGGGCGGTTGCTGTCACCGGCTGACTACAGCCAACTCACGTTCCTGATTACGTTACAGTTGCTCATCGGGCTGCTGCCCACCATGCTGCAAACGGTGGCGGCCCGCTTTGGTGCCCGCTACCACGCTCGCAACGAACCCGCGAATATGGCCGCGCTGCTGCAACGTACGCGCCGCTTTGGCTGGATCGGCGGCGGGGCTATTATGGTGATTCTTCTGGTACTGTCGCCGCTGTTCGTAAACCTATTCCAGCTTGACAGCGTATGGTTGTTGGCCCCTGTGCTGCTGGCGATTCCAGCCTTTGTCGTAATGGGCGCGGATCGGGGCTTTTTGCAGGGCGTGGGCCGTTACTTCTGGCTGAGCGGGGCATTCGTTACAGAAGGGGTGATCCGCCTGGGCATGGGTGTGGTATTGGGCTATGCGCTGCTGAGTACAGGCCGCGCCTTGGATGGCGCGATGTGGGGCGTGGTCCAGTCGATGATTGCGACGTGGTTTGTGAGTTGGCTGGCCATTCGGCATTTCCGCCGAGCAGCCCCCACAACGGACATCCGCGCAGATGAGCGCCGGGAGTGGATACAACTGGGCGGGGCATCGCTGCTGGCGTTGGTCGGGCAAGCGCTCATTACGAACAGCGATTTCATCCTAGTGAAGAACTTCTTCACGCCAGAAGAAGCGGGCCTATACGCTGCTGTGAGTGTACTGGGGCGCATCGTCTATTTTGGAGCGCTGCCGCTGACGATTTTGTTGGTACCTGTCATTGCCCGCAAACAGGCGCTCGGCGAACCTACGCGCCCCATTTTCCTGTTGTTGATTGGCGGTGGCGTGGCGGTGTGCGGCGCGTTGATTGCCGGAGCGTGGCTGTTCGCGCCGCTGGTGTTGGGCCTGCTGTACGGTGAGGCGTATGTGTCGGCAGCGGGGCTGCTGGCCCCCTATGCGCTGGCAGCGTCCCTGTACACGCTGACCAACCTCGCCGTCACCTACCAGATTGCGCTGGGCAAACGCGGCGAAACCTGGATGCCGATTGTCGCAGGCACCGCGCAGATTGTGCTGGTGATCTTGTTGCACAACAGCTTGACGCAGGTTATCACGATTCAAATTGTGCTGATGGCCGTGTTGCTGGCCTTAGTTTTGTGGCGCTCCCTCACCCCAGAGCGGCCCGCCCCCATTAGCGGCCTATTGACGGATACCTCTACCGCATGACCGACACGCCGACCCTTTCCACGCGCTTTGATGTTTGGTTTAGTGAACACCGTTTGTTGGTATTGGCGCTGGTGGGCGCGTTTGTATTTCATGGTGGGCTGCTGCTGGCAGGCAGCTATAAAGGCACCTACGATGCTTACGTTCATATTTTCTTTGGCGATCACTATGCTCGCTCCTGGTGGAATCCCTGGGAACCGCGCTGGTACACCGGCTTCACGATGGTCAGTTACCCGCCGCTCACGCATCAACTGACCGCGCTCATCTCAAAAGTAAGCACGCTGCCGACGGGCTTCATTACTGTGATGTTGGTTTCTTCCGTTACAACAACGCTGGGTGTGTATCGCTTTAGCCGCTTGTGGGTAGACGAGCGTCCGGCGCAGTATGCCGCTGTGTTAGCGATGCTCAGCAGCAGCATTGCAGAAACTGTTCACGTTTTTCGGCAGTTGCCGACGATTTTCGTCATGGGGGTGATGCTCAATGCGTTGCCGTTTGTGTGGCGCTGGGTAGAAGACGCCACGTTCGCGGATTTGGTGCGTGGTTGGTCGCTGCTAATGGTTGCGGCAGCAGGCCATCATGTGACGACGCTGTTTGGCATGGTCT
>CAWUJQ010000180.1:0-8673 GCA_963922445.1 uncultured bacterium | reverse complement strand
ATCCTCACTGTTTTGACTGCTATTATCTTGCTTGGCTTGCTGGTGATATCGTTCTTGCCGCAACTGTTCACAACGGCCAGCCCAATGGACGTTAACCCGGTGACGCGCTTGCAGCCGCCCGGCTCTGAGGGCTATCCACTGGGGACGGATGAACTGGGTCGCAACATGGTCGCCCGGCTGTTATACGGAGCGCGAACCACACTGGTGCTTTCGTTGGGCATCGCATTTGGCGGGCTGATTATAGGTTCCGCCCTTGGATTAATTGCCGGGGCGTTGAAGAACGTCGGAGGATACTTTTTGGGGTTGCCACTCAATGCCTTGACGACACTCACAGCGACCGTGCCGTTACTGCCGATCCTGCTGGTCATTGCCAACGCGACGGCAGGCAGTCAATCGGGCAATGGGGCCTGGCTGACGATGGCAACGCTGTTTTGCGCTGCACCCATCGGCATTTTATTCCGTGACATGCTGCGCACGCGCAGCACTAGCGTAGCCCGGTGGTTTGCGCTCATTGGGTGCGCGCTGCTGTTGGGGCTGGCCTTCGGCATTGTGACGGAGGTTTCGCTTAGCTTTTTGGGCCTGGGTGTGCAGCCACCCACCCCCAGCCTTGGCGTTCTTTTTTCCAATGCGCGGCAATTTTTCATGCAGAGCGCCTACCTCATTACGATTCCAAGTACGTTAATTACTGCCCTGATGTTGTGTCTGGTGATTATTGCCACCCGCCTGCGGGACACGCTGCCGTTTTAGCCTTAGTTAAGTGCCGAATGTAAGGTCTGGACTAGGCGCAAAATTCCATCACAATTAGCACATGGAAATTGCGCCAACTCCCCCAACCCACTACACATCCGCTGAAGGTCATCAACGCTTGATGGCGTGGTATGACGCCCAACTTGCCACACTTGCCGTTCCGTACACGTCGCACCGCGTCGATACACGCTACGGAAGAACCCATGTTATTGCAACGGGTAAACTGGACGCACCGGTTGTCGTGCTGCTGCATGGGATCAACGTTAATGCGGCGGTGTGGTTACCACAAATGATTGCCCTTGCTGATGAATATCGCGTTATTGCACCCGATTTGCCCGGTTTTGCTGGGAAAAGTAGCCCAACCCGCATTCCCTATGGCCATAATGACTATGCGAATTGGCTGGCAGATACACTTGACGCGCTTAACATCAATCGGGTTGTTGTGGTTGGCGGTTCGGCGGGGGGGTACTTTGCGTTGCAATTTGCAGCGTATTACCCGCAGCGTACCGTGGCCGCACTGGTGATGAATCCATGTGGACTGTCGCCCTATCGCCATGTGTACAAACTCACCCGCTTCCCCGCTTTCATCCAACTGCTAAGCATCGCCCGTCCGTTAATCGCCCACCCTGTCATTGCCAGGCGGGTTGTGCAGCGCGCCATGCAACCCGGCACTCAAGCCAGCCCGTCCAATATTGAGTTGAGCTACCTGCTGCTGCGTTACTTTAAGCGCCATCACCCGCCCCCCATACTGACAGACGATGAGCTAGATCGCATTACGGCACCCGCCATTGTCATGAGTAGTGAGCATGAAATCTACACTGACCCGCGCGCGTCGATGCAACGGGCGCGCCGCAGCCTACCCAACCTGTTGGAAGCACAATACATCCGCGATGCAGGCCATGACATCAATAAAGAATGCCCACAACACGTCAATGCGGCTATACGCCAGCTTGTGCGGTTGCCAACGCAACTAAGCAGATAGATTCCGTCAGGGGTGAGGCTATTGCTTATCGTTGAGGTTGGTTTTAGGTTGGGGAGAGGAGGCGTGAAAAGTGGGGCCGTCCGAACGGGTGCTGCCGGACGTTTATACTTCTAGGAGCATCTCGTAGCGACGAAAGTCAACTACATAATCCAGCGATTCAAAGGCACGCCATGTGGGGTGATTGACCGGAATGTTTTCGACTTTTGTGTCGCGGTTCGGGAACAGTTCATGCAGGTAGTACAACAGGCTAAAGACAACGTCATCGTCGTTTATGCCATTGGCCCACAGCACAATATGCTGAATTTGGAACTTGGTACACATGAATACGACCCAGCCTTCCGCGTCGCCAATGCGCAATAGCAACCCTTTGAGTGCCCCAGCATTGAGAAGGGATGTCGTTTCTTCCACCCAGGATGGCCCCGGCTCACGCTGCTGCAAGCAGGCGACAATCTCGTCATCTTCCAGGTAACGCAGCTCATGCACAAGCGGGTGCGACCCTTCGACGTGCTGTTTGGGCGGACGCCGCACAACAAGCAGCTCACGGTGAAGCTGGAAGCCGAACTTGCGAAACATATTGAAGGCCGGGTCATTGCCGACGATGACTTCCAACTGAATTAGAGCGACGCCGCAGCGCTGGGCGTTGTCAATGAGCAGTTTCATCAGGAAGGTGCCAATCCGTCGCTCACGCATGTTGGGCACCACCCCCAACCGAGTGATCCAAGCACGGTTATCGCGTAGCCCCAACATCCCCACACCGATTGGCTCGCCGTCTTCAGTCGTTACCACAACAGACTCGTTTAAGTCAACGTCATAGTGTTCAACATACTGGCGCATACGTTTGGCGTTCATTGGCATGGGCACAATGTAGTCAATCCGGGTGTGGTTGTATATCTCTGCAAGCTCGTCATGGGTGTAGTTACTTGCTGGCACACCGATGTTCTTTGGTACAGCCACTGTCAGCCTCCCGTTTCGGAAGAAGCTTCTGTAGTGGTAGTGAGGTAGGCTTCTATCTGTTTAACAAACGTGCGGGTGTCAATCGGTTTAGTGATAACGCCATCGCAGCCATAGGCCTTTGCCATATCACGGGCCGTGTCTGGCGGATAGGCGGTAAAGGCAATCATTGGCACCTTCTCGAGCTTTTCTTCCTGGCGTAGCAGCGCAACGACGGTCTGTCCGTCCATATCTGGCAGGCCAAGGTCTACCAACACAAGGTTAGGGGTATGTTCCAGTGCAGCTTCATACCCGGTTTCGCCGTCCTCGCACAAATGGACGGTGAAACCGCCGCCGCGCAGCAATTTGGCGGCTAGTTTACCGCTGTTAGGATTGTCCTCGACAATAACGATTGTAGCATCCATTCCAAACTCTACCTTCTATGCTCATTGGCATTCAAGTTAACTATCATCGTCATTAGGCTCAATAAACTGGCGAACTGTTCTTAACAGTTCATTGCGGGTGATTGGCTTAGGCAGGTAACCGTCCATACCACTGGCCAAAAAGCGCTCACGGTCGCCGTGCATCGCATTGGCCGTCAGCGCTACAATCGGAATCCACGAGGTCGCTTCAGATTCGCGCAGCTTTTGGCAAACGTCTTGCCCATCCATATCCGGCAGGTTGATGTCCAACAGAATGAGCTGCGGACGTTCCGATTCTGCCAGGGACATGCCGTCTTTCCCGGTACGGGCTTCTATAACCTCGTAGCCACCCATGTTGAGCATCTTGCGGACGAGGCGCATGTTATGGGGGTTGTCTTCCACGTAGAGTATTTTTGACATATTGACTCACCAAGCTGTGTGACTGCACGAAAAAAGGTTAGTTAATTCTAACTTAACTTTTCTTCCAGTACAGACAGGAATTTACCGCGATCCAGGGATTCTTTTTGCATGATTGATGCCACGTTATCGGGCATCCGCAGCATATCGTCTGCCGTTACGTCTTTATGCGTCAGAATGAATACTGGGATGTGATTTAGCGTTTTGTCATTGACGATCTTATCGACGACTGTAATCCCATCCATATCAGCCAGTTCGAGTTCAACCATGACACCGTCGGGTTTCTGTTCGTGGACGGCCTTTAGCCCATCGCGACCGTTATCCACCACCACCACCGCATACTGTCCAGTGGATTCCATCATCCGCTGGACAAGCCGGGCATCTTCCTTGATGCTGTCAATCAACACGATAATTTGTATGTTTTCGACATTTTGATTGCTGGGGAGGGCAATCCCACGCTGCTTGGCCTCTAGTAATTGTTTAAGGTCAACAGGCGGTCGACGTGGTTGGGTGCCTGTTACCGGACGGTCACCCAATGCTTCAACAATATGATCGACCAAATCGCGGCGGCTGAAGTTACCCTTCACCCACACAGACTCCGCGTGCCGGTTCAGGTTTTCGTCGTCAATTTCGGTACGGGACTTGGCGCTGACCACAACAACGGGGATGGCCTTTGTGTCTTCATGCGCCTTCAAGTGGCTGAGCAGTTCCAGCCCGTCCATTTCCGGCATCATCAGGTCAGTGACAATCAAATCGGGCTTGCGGTCGCGAACAACCTCTAACGCTTCTACGCCACTGCGCGCTTCCAACATGCGGTACTGCTTGTAGCGACGGAGCAGCTTGCGCATAAGGCGGCGGTCGTTGTTGTTATCATCTACAACCAATACCGTCGTGACTTTTTCATCCAGGCTGGCGAGGGCATCGCCCAGGCTGCCGGAATTTTTGCCGTTGCCGTTTTCTGACTCCAGGTCAACCACATACTGATTGCCCAAAATATGGCTTTCGGCGGGCAGTGTATGCCCCGTTGCATTGACGACCACCGTCTCACCTTGGGTAATGGTTCCGGCCTTTAACAGCTTTTCCAGTCCGGCGAAGGCAACAGCGGTCGCAGGTTCAACGGAAAGCCCCGCACGGGCAGCCAGGTGGCGCATTGCACTGAACGCTTCACCGTCTTCCACGGCCACCATTGCGCCGCCATATTCGTTGATGGCGCTGTGCAACTGCTTGTAGCTGAAGCCCGGTGCGCCTGTTGCCAGTACGGTAATCAGCGTTTTGGGCACGACGGGTTCGGCTTCTGGCAGGTTGGCATTATGGGCATTCACCATGGGCGCACACCCTGCCGCCTGGATAATGCCAAGCTTGGGTATTTTTTCGATGATGCCCAGGTTATACAACTCGGTAAACCCCTTCAATACACCCAACGGCCCAATGCCACCACTTACCGCCTGGATATACCAATCGGGCGCTTGCCAGGTGCCTTGTTCGCTTTGGTAAATGCCAAGCTGCTCAGCGATTTCAAACGCAATCGTCTTCATACTCTCTTTACCGGGTACGCTCTTGGCCCCTTTGTCGTAGTGCATCCCCTTGCGCCGGGCAAACTCACCTGCGACTTTTTTGGCTTCATCGTAAGTGCCACTGATTTTGATCACCTCTGCCCCGTACAGCGCTGCTTCGCGCATCTTTTCTGCTGGAACGAGGCTATTCACAAAGAGCCACAGCTTGATGCCAGCACGCGCACAAAAGGCAGCGTAGGCAACCCCCGCATTACCCGTGGAGGCCAACACGACCTCTTTAATGCCAGCACGCTTTAAGGCGGTGACGCTCAGAGCGGCCTGACGGTCTTTAAAAGAACTGGTAGGGGATTGACGTTCGTCCTTGATGTAAATCTGCTCATGGCCAAACAGACGCTCATACTGGTAAAGGCGCACAAGCGGCGTCCATCCCTCACCTAACCAGATGTCAGGGTGGCGCTCACCAATGGGCAGCAATTCAGCATAGCGCCACAGGGTGTGGTCGCGTGCGCCCAATTCATGCTGCCATGTTTCGACAACGCCGTCGTAATTGTATTGCGCATCGACCCAGGCTGAATCACAGTTGGGACAGGCCGCAATCATCGTGTCTGCTGACATACTATGGCCGCATTCGAGGCACACCACATGATCGAAGCGGCTTATTATGGATGTGAATGTACTCGGAAGGTGCTCCATGCGGCCTCTGTCTCGTTGTAAGCGAAGTAAAAGGGGTATATTGCTTTTGGGTGAGCGCAATTCCACTGACCTGGCGTGGAACTGCGCTCAGTGCGGATTATATTGCTTAGCTGAGCGTCGCTAACCTTTGTCGTCGGTTAAACTGTGATAACTGGCTCTTCATCGGGTGGGGATAGCGGGAGTGTAAACCAGAAGGTCGTCCCCTTGTCCAACTCACTCTCCACGTGGATGTCACCACCATGCATCTGAACGAGGTAGCGCGTGATTGTCAAGCCAAGGCCGGTACCGCCCTTCTTACGTGTGGACGTGCCGTCTACCTGACGGAATTGGTCGAACGCGATCGCCATGCCTTCCTCGTCCATACCAATGCCTGTGTCAATCACTGCGATCTTGGCGGTGTTGTTGTCCAACATGCGCAGTTCAAGTGTTACGCTACCTTCTTCTGTGAACTTGACCGCATTGCTGAACAAGTTCAGCATCACCTGTCGGATCCGGAGTTCATCGACCGATACGACCAACTCGTCAAAGTCGGATTCGATCAGCAATTCGATGGGCTTGTGGCCCAGCAGCACCTGGTTCGTCTTGACTACGTCGCGCAAAATCTTGACCACGTCGACTTCTTCGCGATGCAGCTTCATCTGGTTGGCTTCAATCTTGGCCAGGTCCAGGATGTCATTAATAATGGCGAGCAGGTGACGGCCACTGGTGTGGATGATTTCGATGTCTTCTTCAGCATCCTCACTCAGGTCACCGTCGCCGCCGTCAAGCAGCACCTCACTGTAACCGATGATCGAGTTGAGCGGTGTGCGCAGCTCATGACTCATGCTGGCCAGGAACTGGCTCTTCAGTTCGTTAACTTCACGCTCACGCTCTACACGCTCTTCCAGCAAGCGCTCACGTTCACGCTGGCGTTCTAGCACCTCGCTGATTTCTTCCGAGGCGATAATCACACCGGCAATGTCCCCGCGAGCGTTGTACCAGGGGCGCGCCTCCCAGCGCAGCCAGTTGACTGATCCGTCAACCCGGTCAAACCGATCCGCGTCTTGGCGCTGCTCTTCACCCGTTTCCAAAACGAGCTTATAGGCTTCGCGCCAGTCATTTGGCATTTCGGGCAACAAATCGAAGTGGCTCTTGCCGATGATGTTGTCATCACCTAGGTTATAGTCAACGTACCAGCGTTCACTCGCGACAAGGTACTTCATGTCGGTGTCAAACATCGCCACTGCTGACGGCGAGTAGGCCACGAACTGGCGGAGAAGCTCTTCGTTTTCTGCCAATTGGGTCAGAATTTGCTCGTTTTCCTGGAAGGCACGCGCATTTTCAATGGCAATACTCACCTGAGCGGCCAAGGTCGATTTCACGCGGACGTCTTCGTCGTCGAAGCGATCAGGGACGTTTGCCTGTACGTCAAGGATACCGACCAGCTTACCGCCGACGGTCATCGGTAGCGCCATTTCCGAGCGCGTTTCTGGCAACAGCGGATTTGGAAGGAAGAATTGTGATTGCGTTACGTCACTGACGTTGATGTTTTCGCCTTCGCGGGCGGCTCGGGCCACCAGGGACGTAGAATGATCCAGCGGAATCGCATGGTCGCGGGCTTTCATCATGCGGCCTGCTTCATCAGCCCCAGCCGCCAATCGCAGTATCTCGTTTTCCTCATCAAACAGGTAGATGTGCGCGTGATACAAGTCGAACGCGGCCTTGGTGAGGTCAGCTACCTGTTGGAGCATTACGTTAGTGTCTGTCAACTGGCTCGTCGTAGAACTTACCTGCGCTACCGTTTCCATTTCGCGAGCGCGGCGGTCATTTTCTGCACTGACTACCTGTTCACTCAAGAAGGCCCGGCGGTTTGAAACGACCGAGGCCACTACGTTTTGGATGCGGTAGAGCAGCGTCTTGAACTGGCTGTCGTACGTCTGCACTTCATCCCAACTGAGTGCCACATAGCCGACCCAGCGATTACCCGTTAGCAGCGGCAGTACAACGAGCGCCGTTTGGCCGCCTGCCTCTTCTAGCCATTGTTTTGTTAGCTCATCCGATGTCGTTGGATCGTTGAAGGCATCTTCGATGAACAACAGGTCATTGCGATAGTTGAGAATGGCTTGGATAATCGGGTAGTCATCCTCGCTCAACACATCGGTGGGCAGCATACTTGGGCTGCTCAACTCACCATTTAGCCATACCGCCTCAATCGAAAATTGCGCTGGATCATCCGTTTCTTCGTCAAGTGCCTCAGCGTAGGTCAGGGCAGCCAGGTCTGGTTTGTAAGTGTCCAAAATCGGTGACAGCGCCATGAGGAGTTCGTCCTCATGGGTGGCGGCGGATAGGTCACGCGTAATCTGGGCAACCTGCTCATTCAGGAAGCGCGCTCGCTGCTCGTTCTGGAAGGCCTCAGCATTCTTCACAGCCACGGAAATTTGCCCGGCTAATGTGGTTTGTACAATCAGGTCTTCTTCATCGAATCGGTCTTTTTCCTGCGACTGAATGTCGAAGACGCCGATTACTTCATTACTGTAAACGAGCGGCACTGCCAGTTCAGAGCGTGTGTGCGGCAGCATCGGGTTTGGCAAAAAGCGCCCCGTACCCACGTCGTTTACAACCATACCGTCGGCAGTGCGGGCTGCACGCGCCACAATACTGTTTTCTTCGTACAAGCCGATGCGGTGGCCTGCGTCCTTCATCAGGCGGCCCGGCTCACCAGCACCTGCCGTCAAGCGTAAAATCTCGCCATCTTTTAGATAGATGTGCGCATGGTAGAGGTCGAACTGCTTCTTGGTCAAGTTCACCACATTGAGCAGCATTTCTTCCATATCTAGCGTGGATGCTGCTTGCGTCGCCACGGCAGACACAATCTCAAGCTGGCGGGCGCGTTCACGAATAGCTTCTTCAGTAGCTAATCGTTCACGAATATCGCGCATGGCTGTACCCAAACCGATTGGCTCGCCTGCATCGTTCGTCAGGAGAAATA
>CAWUJQ010000179.1:0-8715 GCA_963922445.1 uncultured bacterium | reverse complement strand
CATGCGCCGAACGTCACCGGTGTATGGCTGTTTCAGTACCCTCGACGGGTTTTCCTCAGATGAAGCCGCCGTGCTTTCTGCCGACTTGGGACAGCATGGCGGGCCTGTCTCTGCGCAAAATTGCTTAAATCGCGCCTGAGCGCGACAGTTTTCACCCGAACATGCCCAAACTCTAGCGCATTTACCCCGGTTTTCGCAACTGATGGACCGTGCGAAAACCGGGGGGAGTTGCGACAGAGCCTAAGCCAGCGCATACCACCCATCACCCTTAACCGTGTTCTTGCCCACCTGGAGTGACTGACCCCAAACTAACCAGGGTAAGAATGGCCCCAGGCCACCTGAATACTGAGCTTCACCGACAAAACCACTGATTTTCTTGGTGGAATGGGTCCGGCGGGAACCACTACGCACATCCAGCCAGTGCGTGTGGCATCGCGTCATTTGCACACTTCCCGCCCGCTTTTGCAGGGAAAGGTGCAGTTCACGCCACGCGTTGCGGGGAGTTGCGACAGGGGCATAATTGTGGGCGATATTCTGCGCCCGCTCGATCAGGCGAGCGATCAGGCGGTCGAACTGCGGCGTGGACAGCAGCGTCCGGTTATCCCCGGTGAGCTGCGTGGGTGTGAGAAAGCGCAGTCGAACGACATCCCACGGCATCTGACGGACGTAGTCCGCCACATCTGGTGCTGTGACAGGTACCGATGGGGCCGCGATAATGCGTCCGTTGTCCAATAGCACCTGCTCTGCCCCTGTGAGCGGATGAGTCGCACAGGCACCTTTCAGCACAAACTGACCGCGCCCATAACCCACCCCGATCTGCCCCATTTGATGAACAGACTGCATCACATAGGGGTACAGCTCGACCATCTGCCCGAACAGGCTCAGGCCAAACGTGAACGAGTCACCCACCGCATAGCAGTGGTCGGCGGTGGGGCTGCTGTCCAGTGGCGGGCGAATCGAGAACGGACGAGCAGGGTTCGCCCCGCGTGCCGCCGTCGGCGTCTCCAACGTTATGAGCGCTTCCAAAAGGTCGGTGTCGCTGATGCTGGTTTGCAGCGCCTCCCATAACGCGCCCCGCAGCTGCGCCCCGGCCTGCCTGCCAAAGCGAACCTGCGTGCGTGCCGTGCAGGTGAACCACAGGTGATGGACTTCCAGCGATTCAAGCCACATCATGATCTCCCTTCTTCTGAGTCTGGCTCCAGGCGATAGTGGGTGTAACCCCGGCTGGAGGCGACCCGCCGGTAAGGCAGCGCGACATAGTGCAGCACGCGCTGCTTGCCCATCGTCATGCGTTTGCCGCTGTAAATGCTGACGCGCTCGAAGGTGGCACCGTCGCCCGTGTCGTCAAGCTGCGTGAGCAGGGCATCCAGCGCAAAGCCGTCCTCCGGCGGCGCACCCACTTTGATCCACCCGGCAGGGAGGTCATCAACGTAGGTGGGTTTCTGTTGCAGTTGGACAAAGCTGCCGCGCTTGCCCAGGTAATTGATGTGTGCAAACCAGCGGGAAGCAGTTGCGGCCTGCTCATCGGTTTCGACTTGCAGCGCGATCCCGAACGGCCCGGCAAGCTGTGCGTACTCACGGTAGGCAATCGTGCGCTGGAACGGTTGGCCGGGTTCCGGGCGCTTGGGTGGCCTCAAGATACGAATAAATGTGTTATTCACAACGACATGCTCCGCCGGGCGCAGGGCGACCTGCGCCCCGCCAAGCCAGTTGTCCCACGCATCCCCGGCAGCATCAACACCGATCAGACGGCACGCCGCATCCAGCAGCGCCATCTTCACCGCATACGGGGTCGGGACCAGTAAGGTCCGTCCCCCGCTGGCGGTGGCCGTCGCGGGCTTGAGTGAGAATAGGCTGGTACTTTGATAGGTTGCGACGACCCACATGGCAGCTACACCCTGTACTAGTAAAGAGTGATGTCGTCAAGCAGTACCCGCACGATGTCTGCAAAGCCGCTAAGGTTATCAAAAGCTGCCTGGTCTACCGCGCCATTGCCCTCGATGGCATTGAGCATATCGACGGTGCCCTGCACGTCCTCGCGGTAGCGGTCAGATAGCGGGCTAACGGTTGGGGCGGGGATCGGCTTGCGGCTGATCGTCACGACACCCTCAAACCCCAGGATGTGCGGGGCCTGGGCAGAGCGCATCGCACCGTTAGGTTGTACGAACGTGTACAGCGTGCTCCGCAGCAGCGCACGCGCCCGGCGCACGCGCTCGTCCACGTCCAGTGCGTAATTCTGAAGGATGTCGTTGAAGCCAATGCGGGCGAGGTTGAGGTGGCACACAACCGCGTAGACGCCGCTGCTGGCCGGGCGGTGGAAGATCGACTGGCCGAGATTGCTGCCAGTGGACTGCTGGCTTTCGCGGTCGGCTTCGCGCTGGGCACTGGAGCGGTCCTGGGCGTACTTCACGTGGAAGTAGCTGTCCGTCTGGACGTGTTCCGGTAGGCCAGTGACCCAGCCGAACTCAATAACGCTTTTGCGCGGTACAGACTTCTTGCCCTCTGTAACGAGGACCCCCTCGATATCACTGACGGTGCAGGTGTGTAGCAGGTCCGCCAGCAGGTCGCCATCCGTCATATTGGCTGTACGCTGAATGAAGTCGGCATCGGCATTGATGCGGTTAGCATCAAACACCCGCGCCCCAGCACTGAGCGGCAGCCCCTCCTCACGTGCAATCTGGAACAGATGCTCCGCCTGAATGTGCTTGAACATATCGCCGCTAATTGCGTTGACATTGTGTAGGTCGCCGTCGCGGTCAACAATGTTGACCATGCGCGTTTGAATTTGGTTGCCCTCGCCGCCTTCGTTGTTGAGGCTGTGCAGATCCAGGATTAGGCGGGCGCTGATAGATAGATTAGCAATGGTGGTCATGGTATGAGCTTTCCTTTCGAATGGTAGATGGCGTGTTGGTTTATGTTGGGCACGTGTTTAGTTATCGTCCTCAATGACGCTGTCTTCCGGTGGCATTTCCTCCGGTGCTTCGTCTTTGAGCTGGCGAGCGTAACCATAAGCCACCAGCATCCGGGCGATGGTCGGCGCACCATATTCGTCTAGTAAAGCGGTGATCTCGTTCAGGTCATTGGTGGTCACGTTTTTGCGGTACTGCACCTTGCGAACCTCATAGATGCGGGCGTTTTCCGCGTTATACAGATGGATAAAGTCCGCCAGGGCCGCCATAAACTCGGCCTCCTTACCTTTGCGGGCAACACGGGTGAGGTTCTGCCCCAGCCCATAGCGGATGTCATAGAGCCGATCACCGCTGGCTTTACGGTACTGTGCTAGCACCGTACTCTGACGGATAGCCGCCGCAATGTTACGGAATCCCTCACTTTGCAGAATATCGCTGAGTTTCGGGTTGGTCATGCTGATGATCCTTTCGATTGTAGGGGTAGTCAGTTGGTAGGCGTACTTGCCGCGTTCACGCTGGCCCATGTAGTAGCCACTGAACGCATTTGTCAGCCGGAAGAACGCATCCAGGTCATCGCCGCTGACGAAGTCCCGCAGGAGTTGAAGTAATGTAAAAGCGTCACTGTTTTTCTCATCGAACTGGCGCGTGAAGGTGATGAGTTCATTCAGGGTATCGCGCAGCGCTGGAACGTCAGCCGGTTCTGGCACACGGACCCATCCTGGTAGCGCAATCGCGGAGACATTCATCGTGGCGACTGCATTTCCCAGGTCCATATAGAATGCCGTGCGGAAACCGCCGACGAGGTTCTGTTGGATACTTTCACCGAGCATCGCCATCAGCGGGTTGTTCTCCGGCGCACGCTCGAAGTAGTAATCCAGCAGAACCAGGCAATAGCGCAGCGCTGCCAGAATGTCGAAGCGAGTCGATGCTTCTGAGGTAATCGTTGGCTTGAACCGCGCCATAATTGCTGCATGATCGCCATAGCTCATGCGGCGCGGCTCAATCACAAAAATCTTGCGGTCCTTGCCCCCCGCGACGGTTCGCGTGACCGCATCGCGATAGAAGCCCACCATCTTCAGGAACTCCGGCAGCCAGAAGCCTTTCATGTTGCCAACACTGACGGCGTCCGCCTTTGCCCGGTTCTGACCCTTACCCTGGTCCGGGTTAAAAAACTGTTGACAGGTGGCGTCTGGCTTGATATCCCAACCGTGTTGTTTGTCTAACTGTCTCCAGTAGTCCTCTGCTTCATTGACCGGGTTTGGAAGCTGGCTGTATAGATCGAGAATGAGGCCAACGACAAGGGATTGGTTCTCCCGGAGCACCCACCAATTGCTGAGGATATTCGTCCAGCCAGGGAGGGCTGCCGGATTGATCGTTCGCAGTACATCCCACATCAGTGGCTTCGGCGGGAGTTCGGCATCACGTTGGCCTGTGCGTACCACCTCGTAAAAGGCGGCGTTCTGCGCTTTGCGATCCTCGTAATCCTCCATAAACCGGCTTGGTAGGTTCGACGGGAGGTCTCCGGCGTTTTTTTCGGTGCGAATAAACCGAATGGGCATGATGTAGTTATCTGCGCCAAGCCCTTGCACCGTCTCATCAGAAATTGGCACATCCAGGTCGAACCGGACGTAGCCGCCGCAGTCTGTCCATAGGATGGCATCGGTGGGGTTATTTTGCTTTTCGAGCAAAGCGGCCAGCACGTGCTGTAGCCCCTGGGCCGTCAACCTGTCCGCGAATGAATCAGTTACGTTTACAAAGTAGCTGCTACTCATTTGCATTACTTTCTATTAGAAAACTGTTCCACATTGTACCGCGCCCGTCGCTCCGCCGCAGCAAGCGCACGAACAGCGCATAAGCAAAGAACTGATCAATGGTGCTATCTTTGAGCGAGACAAACATCTCCATAGGAACCTCCGCGACCGTCCGCTTGTCGTAGAGCGTTACCGCATCTGCGTCAACTGTTTCATGCACTTTATCCGCTGCGTTGTGCATGAGTTCAATGCCCTGGTATGCGCTCGTGAAAGCGCCGTGATGCCGACAAATGGCTGTGAATGCCGCCTGTCGTAGTTTTTCCGATAGTGTCATTAACAAGGGGGCCGCTGCCACTGCACTCTCTACAGCATGCGGCGGACGCTTCCGCATCCCCTTCTCCACCGCTCGATGGGCGTCAGTGGTGCTGTCGGTATGGGCGTAGGCTTCACCGGTATCCGTTGGCTTGTCGATAGCCGCCTGATAGTCTCGAACCCATCCCTGCCAGCCCTTCCCTAGCTTCCCAACGTCGTGCAGCAGCACGGTGAGTTCTGCCGCATGCCGTATCTGCTCATAGGTAAGGCCCATGCGTGCCGCCAGCCGATGAGCGGCCCATTCCAACTCGTGCCAATAAGCCGTGTGGCCTCGGTCGCGCCAGTCCTTGAATGCCGCGTGATAGACGAGGTCAATGTGCTGTGCGTAGGTTTCCAGTCGATAGGTATGCGGTGTGAATGAACTTTCACCGTCATCCTCTGGGAATGCGAGCGGCTGACCGGGTAACTCCGGTTGGAACCCCCACTCCGTGTCGTAGCTTGCTAGGGCCGGGTGAACCATGACCAGCGTACCCGTTGGTAATTGCGGGCGCGGCGACTGATCCTCGGCATCTGTGGGGGGCGCCGTCCAGGGCACATCCTCCCAGCGGTGAAGCTGACGTGTACTGTCATCTGGGTCGGTCTCCGAGTGGAGATACTTGACCGCAAACGGGGGCGCTTCGTGATCGTCCATCACGTGGTAGCGTGATAACCAATCTTTAACCAGGCCGCGCAGCGTTCCGGGATGCAGGTTAAACGATGGCAGGCGATAAGGCTGTTCCAGCACAGCCGCGCTGTTTGGCTCGTGGTGTATCGTCACCGGCTGCGAGATTACATGGCGCACTAGCTCTCCCACATATTCTGGCTCACCTCGCATGGCTGCAAACATTGAGGCACGATGGCTCGCACTGTCTGCGTCTAAGGCATTGAGCATCTCGTGATCGCTCGGCCCATGCACAACATCAATCACAGCCTGCTCGTCGTCAAAGTTTAGTGCCTCGCCGGTGCGCTCACGGAAGGCGTCAAAGGCGCGAGCTATTTGGTCCCGGTAGCGGTCGCCAACGTAAGGCGCAGGATTTTCCGCGATGTCACGCAGTTCACCCCGATCATAGACCTGACTATAAATGTAAACATCGCCCTGGTTGCCCTGGTAGCGGGCACAACGCCCGGCCCGCTGGATGATTGCGTTGGCCGGGGCAAGCTCGGTGTGCATTACGGTCGAGGTGATGTCCACGCCGACCTCAATCGCCTGTGTCGCCACGACGATTAAGCTGCCCTCCTCGTTCCCCTTGCCGAAGTCTTGCTGGATGCGATCCTCAATGCGGTCGCGGTCCTCACGCAGGAACTGGCTATGCAGCAGAAGCACCTCCGTATTTGCTGCCCGCTTGCGAAGATTGACCGCCATCTCCCGTGCGCGGCGCACTGTGTTACAGATGACGACGCTGCGTCCCGTGTGTGTATCAAGCACGGTATCCAGTGTTAGCGGCTCATCCACTGCATGATAGCGGCGCTCTTTGTCCTGGGATTGCAGTCCGGCGAAGGATGCGCGATCGGTCTCGCTAAGTCCAACGACGTCGGCGTCTAGCATTGCGGCCAGTCGTGTAATGAGCGTATCGCTGAACGTGGCCGTCATCAGGACGAAGGGGGTGATGCCCTTCAGCATACGCAGCATTTGGAGCGTGGTCGGTAGCGTGCTGTCCGGGTCGAACAGATGGAACTCGTCAAAAACAAGATAACTCGACAGCAGTGCTCCCAGGTTCAAGTTTGCCTGCCCACGAGACAGCCCGTAGGGTGCCATTAGGAAGCTGCTGAGCGTCTGGTCGATCGTGGCAAAGATCAAGTCGCGCTCTAGCTTAGGGTCTTGCGGCATATCGCCCGTTTGGATGGATGTCTTAATTGCCACATCATAGAGGTTGTTGTAGCGATTTACGCTTTTGCGATATTCTGCATGGAACTGCTTCGCTAGGACGCGCATCGGCACGCTGTAGATGCACTTGCGCGGTAGTTGCCCCGCCATATTGGACTGCGTATCCATCGCGGCCAGGTATGGGAAGATAGCAGCTTGTGTCTTGCCCGAGCCGGTTGGGGCACGCAGGATCACATTCCTTCTAGCGCCCAGCAGGTCATATACATGGTCTTGGTGGGGATAGGGTTCCATTGTCTAGCCCCCAAAGATATCGCCAAAGCGGCTGCTGCGGTCATCGTGTTCACTACGTCCGCTGGATGTGTTCCACCCGTAGAGCTTCGCCAGTGCCCGTGCCTCTCCCGTCATCTCGTCCCGCAGCGATGATGGCTCCAGCACTTCGACGTTCGCGCCCCAGGTTCGGATCCAGGGCTTGAGGTCGGTTGTATTTGCGATAGTGAACGCGTAGTTGAGATATCCCTCGTAGTATGGGTCGTCCCAGGTTTCAATATCCGCGCCGCGCCAGTTCGACTCTTGCACACGCCGCACAACCTCCGGCGCAAAGCGCAGCACCACACGCACCGCATTCTCTCCATAGAAGATTGACCACGCATTTCGCAGGATTTCCAGGCCAGGGAACTCGGCGGGAACCTCAAACGCATCGCGGCTGAGTTCGGCGTGCTGGATGCGCTCTAGCTTGTAGGTGCGAAGGTCGTTTGGTTTGCTGCTGTGACCGATCACATAGGCGCCATAGCCAAAACCAGATGGCTCAATGAGATATGGCTCGATAATCGTTTCGAATGGCTCGCTGCGATAAGGGTGATAGATGATCTTGAGGCGCTTGCGGTACAGATAGGCACGCACCACCTGTAGGAAGGTGTCCTCATAGTCTTTGTCGGTGTCACGCTTAGCGAGTTCGGCAGCCGCTTGTTCCAGGTCTGCCCCGAGATGTAGTTCATTTGCCGCAAGCTTCGCCATTTTCAGGAGTAAGCGCTCTGCGACGGGATTGCGGCGGTCACTCTGTTTGACGAAAGTCCGCATAGCGATGTAAAGGACGACTGCCTGCTCCGGCGACGGCTCCAGTTTGAGGGGACGCTGTAGCTGCAACGGCATCGGCAGCCAGAACCACCCATCCTTCCAAACACGATGCTCATCTTCCAGCTCGCGTAGGTAATCATCCACGGTGCGGCGAGAGATGTTGAGTACCTCAGCGATTTCCGAGGTCTTGATACCGCTTTCACGGCTCACAATGAGGTCGAGGACACTCTGTTTGCGCTCGTGGCGTCGTTGGTCAGATATTTTCGGCATAGCAACTCCTTACCTATCAGGATACTGATACTGATTGTAAGGAAAGTTGGCGAGAATATCGCCAACTTTGTGATGCCCCCGACAATTTGGTGCTATTTGTCACCACCCGCGACAGGTTTCAGGGTCATTTAACCGTTACGTTTCACCTCAAACGTCATTGCAAAACCGCCGGAACTCGCAGTCTGTGCAGCGCTGACGGTAGTGTGTCGGTTCCGGTATGAGGTCGGCGTGTGCAATCGCGTGCATATCTTGAATTGCCGACTCGACCGCCGACCGCAGCTTGGCTGTAAACTTCACCGTCACCATTTCACGAGAGCGCATCATGTACAGATAGCCCTGCTCAATGCGTTGCCCAGTCATCTCCTCCAGCAGCAGGGCATAGGCGGTTAATTGCAGCTTGAAGTGATAGCCAGCACGCTTTGCCAACTTGTAATCTACCGGGAACAACCCCGTTGGGCTTTCAACAACCTCATCAACCTGACCGGTGAGGTGTAGCCGCTCTGAGATGACTGGTACTTCAAACTGCCGGATGCCC
>CAWUJQ010000178.1:0-8721 GCA_963922445.1 uncultured bacterium | reverse complement strand
TCGTAGGCGATTTCTAGCATTTCGATGGCAACGTTACCCTGACGGATTTCAATGTTACCCGTGCCCTCGAACACCGGCTCATCAAACGTGATGACAAGGTCAGCGTTCGGGTCGGTGTCCGATCCCGTGGGCGAAACCAGAATGATTTCTGGTGCGGCCTGCGCTGCCGGGAAGAGGTACGCCGCCCCCTGAAAGCTATCATCCCAAATGGCCCCTAGGATCGCTTCTGTGCCAAACAACCCCACTGAAAAGCCAAGTGCATCGCGGGCCGCGCCATCGTCAGTAGTCAGTTTGCTGGACTGCGTCCAGTTGCCGTTGGTATCCCGGTCAAAAATGTAGACGGCCCCGCTCTTGTCGCGGTTGCTTTCCGTTTTGAGCGGTGCGCCAATCACAGCAGTATTGCCAGAAAGCGCCACGGAGTAACCGAAGCTGTCCAGGGCATCTGCGTCGCTTGCAGTCAGGCGGGCTTGCTCTGTCCAGTTGTTGCCGCTACCCGTGAACACATACGCGGCCCCGCTCTGAGTGGTACTGTTATTGGCATTCTCAAAGTACGCACCGATCAGCGCGCTGGTGCCTTTCAGCGCAACGGACGCGCCAAAGAAGCCTTGATCGACTGGGCTGCTGGGGTTGAAGCGCTGGCGCTGCGTCCAACTGTTACCGTCCGTGGTGAAAATGTAGGCAGAGCCGCCCTGGATGCCGTCGTTTCCACGGCTTTCAGCACCCACCAGCGCGGTATCGCCTTCTAGGTCAACGGCAACGCCAAAGCGGTCACCATTGACCTGGGTGCCGGGTACGAACTGGTCTTGTTGCGTCCAGTTGTTGCCATCAAATGTGAACTCATACACCACGCCCGCGCCCGGCGCACCGACGAGCGCGCGTGTGCCCTCAATCGCGACGGCGGCTCCGAACTGTGCGTTTGCCGACGCATCATCAGCAACGAGCTTGACGCCCTGCTGAACCCAGTTACCACCGCTCCGTGTGTATACATACGCAGAACCAGCGTCTACATTGTTACCAACATCGTCAGTATAGGCACCAACGATGACGGTTTGGGTGTCGTTGTCGATGTCTACCGCGTGGCCAAAGCCGTCTAGCGCCTCACCGTCACTCGCCACGATATTGCCGTTAGCGACCCACGTATCCGAATTGTTGCGCCTGAAGACGTAAGCCGCCCCCTGGCTGGACGCACTCTCACCGTCGTCGTGGCCTTCTGCCCCAATCACAACGCGGTTGCCGTCAATAGCCACGGCTACACCGAACTGGTCGTTGGCAGCGCCGCCGTTTGCCGTCAGCTTGATTGCACTCCCGACTGTGCTAACCCCGGCAGCGTTTTCTGCTTGGAGCGTGGCTGTAAACATCACCAGCATCAGCCCAACAATGGATGCCAGCCCTAAACCTGAATAAGCTTTCAACGTCATATGATTCCCCGACTCTACGTGTCCCGTTTGATAGGTTCTTACTGATACAGTACAAGCTGCACTTTAATACGCACAACTTATGTTTACCTCATTTTACATTGGGACAACGCAGCGGGCTACTGCTTGTTAATGGCTGTGAACAGTGTGCTTCAATGTAGATCGTCATGAAGCGTCGGGTTTGCCGTCTGCCCGCAGCGGAGTAACATAGAGGTCATGTGATGACCATGCTGCCGACCGACCGAATGACACCACCCCTACACCCCACCCTGATTAAAGCGAATTTGGCTCTGTTTGAAGGCAACCGCGTGGAGGCGCTGCGCCTGTTGCGGCAGTACGAAGCCGAACGCCCCGCTGATGCTGACCCGCATCGCAGTATGGTGCTTTGGCTAGAAGCGCAAACGCAGACGGACGACGCAGCTCGCATCCACCTGTTACACCAACTGCTGCATCAAGTGGATGTAAATGACCCCTACAGCCACATGGCCCGTGACTACTTGCAAGCAGAAGAAGCCTATGCTGACCCGGTGCGCCGGGGGAATCGGGGGGGGTGGGTCGCCGGGGTGACCATCCTTGTCGTGATTATTGCTAGTGTGGTGGTCACATCCATGCTGACGAACGACTCGACCGACGTGGCAGCCCTGCCCACTCCCACAGTGACCGTCACCACGCCGCCAGATTTGCCCGACCGCAGTGAGCCACTTGTTGCGCCGAGCTTTACCGCCCGCTATGAGCGCGGGATTTTGCAAATCGCCGCCCTAGAAGACGACAGCGCCCGCGTGATTGACAGCAGCACCGGGGAAGTTGTGCTACCTGTGGCGGGGGCGCGCTTTTTTGCGCTGGAAATATCGTTTGAGTGCCGCAGTGGGGTGTGTGATGAGCCGCCGCAGGCTACGCTCACGTTGCAAACGGGCACCGAGGACGCCATCGCGGTCAAGGCGGACGTACAAATTGCCGAAACAGAACCCCTCCAGCCGATAGCGTTAGGCCGTACCACCCGTGGCTGGATTGTGTTTGAAATCCCGACGTTAAGCCGGGTAGAGGCGTTGAACGTCAAGCCGTTGGCGGACGATGACGAGACACCGCCTTTGGTCATTGCATTACCAAACCCCTGACGCGTCACAACATTTTGATAAACCAAACATGAATCTTAACACGTGGTTGACCGCATATGACCTATTATAACCTAAAATGAACCGCTGGGATGAAACTCTAGTTAGTACAAAGCCGTATGTTGGCCAGCTTACATTGATTCCGCTGGAAATTTTTTATGGTTATTCGCATAGCTAACTAATCTCATGGGAGAGATGAAATATGCGTAACACAATTGCTCTACTGGTCGCAGTATTTATCAGTGTGATGGCGTTCGGTGCGGTTGCCGCTCAGGACGACATGGCAGAAGAAGCTCCGACCGTCAGCATCCTGCCGGTGGTTGAGATGGACGGCATTCCGGAAAACGTTGAGGCTGAAGCCTGGACGGACGCTACTGTAATCGCTGTTGCCACGCAGACGGAAGACGGCGTTGAAGTCACTATTTTCGGTGCAGAGCTGGTTCCGGACGGCCTGTACACGACCTGGGCTGTTAACGAAGCATTGGTTGGCATGGACGTAGCCCCGGCTGGCGGCACGCCTGCAAACGAGTTCCGCGCTGACGAAAACGGCTTCGGCGTGAACACCATCACCATCGCTGCTGACGCCGTACCGGACGCCCTGGCCCTGGCCTACCACAGCGACGATATGACCTACGGTGACAATCCTGGCCCGATGGGTGAGGTTTCCTTCACGCAGGTGATGGGCGGCTTCCCGGCTGCTGAGTCCATGGACATGGAGTAGGCGTCACGCCACAGCAGTTCCTCTAACACCCCACACGCCGGAGATCAGTCCTTCGGCGTGTTTTGTCTTTACACCCTCAACGCGCCACGAAACCCCCTGGAACTGTAAAACGACTTGGCTCCGTTGTGATAAACGAACACCGCGTCATAGCGTCGATCCATAAACAGGGCACCGCCGCGCTCACGAATAGCAGACGGCGTTTGCACCCAACTTGATGTTTTGGTGTCGAACTCACCAAGCTGCTGTAGTGTGCGATATTGGGCTTCCGTCAACAGCGTGACGTTCATTGCGGCTGCCATAGCCACCGCGTTCCCCTCTGGATACACCCCTTTCTTCTCCCGCGCTGCCTGACCGTCCCCGTCATAACACGTATTTCTGCGACCTTGCGGGCTTTGCGGGCAGCAGTCAAAAAAGATGTATTCGTCCGTCTCGTTGTCGTACCCCACCACATCGGGTTCGCCGCCCGTGCGTTCCATCTCACTGAGCGACCACAGCTTGTCAGGATTTGCGTCTAGCTTGGCGTGTACCTTCGCCCATTCAAGACCGGCATGGCGGCGCATGTGCTGCTCAAAGCGGGTTTTCAGTGTGCTGAGTACGGCCTCTTGCTGTGCTGTGGATAGCTCCATTGGCGGCTCCTACTGAGGGATAAATTAACACGCATGTTCTAATTAAGCGTACAATCAGAAGCGGCAACCGTCAAGATGGCGGGATAATCTGTTTACGTCTCTGGTGAGGTGATGTCCCACAGCAGCCGCACCGCCTCAACCAGCTTGGCGCGGGCGCGTTCGTCGCGGGTGCGCATCAAGCGCAGCATGTCGGCCTCTGCGGGGGAGAGGGACGGGTGCGCGTCGGGTCCTGCGCCGGGGTGGGGTACGTCTGAGCGGCCTAGTAGGTAGTCGGTTGAAGTATTGAGGACTTCTGCCAACGCAGACAGGGTATCAAGAGGGGGGTTGGTACGGCCATTTTCGTATTTGGAGATGTGATTGGGGGTCAGGTCTAGCATTTCTGCCAGACGGGTTTGATTGATGCCCATTTCCTGCCGGAGTCGTGTTAAGCGGTCGCTGCGTAGCGTCATAGTTTGGTGTGAGGTTATTTTGGCGGACTCAGTCTGTGTCGTGCGACATTGGGTGACATTAACGATCAGACATAGCCTCGTCCGTATGGCAATCGGTGAAATGTGTACTTGCTTCACCTCACCCCTGGCCCCCTCTCCAACCTGGAGAGGGGGAATAACAGGTCAAACCCGGGTCTCGGTATAAGTCCCCTCTCCCCATGGAGAGGGGATTTAGGGGTGAGGTGAGACAGACAAACGCAAAACCCACTGTCGCATCAAATTGCGCTGGTCTCAAATTGCGCGCTTGACAGGATAAAACAATGGGTGTATATTCTAACCATCGGCTGAACAACAGGCCGGGATGCACTGAAAAATCCCCGTTGGGGCGCGGACTATCCGTCCACAACCCCGACAGGTCAGTCACATGGCTGGGATTATAGGGGCGTTCTGCGCACAGCGGGAGGCCGAACCCCACGATGGACGCATCGCCGGGGCGCAGTACCGACAGTCAATTGCGCAACTTGACGCGAGGGGTGGCTGGGCAGCCTGCCACCCCTGCTCTCCTACTCCAAGCTGCCCAGCCCCGCAAACGGATTCCCATCCAGATCGACAAACGCACCCGGTTCGATAATCACCTCGTAGTCCGTGCCATAAGCGAGCAGCGTGGCCGGGTCAATCGTGACCATCGCACCGTTGATGGTCACCCGCTCAGAGGTCACGTCGATGCGTTCTAGCGGATTGCCCTCACCATCCACAAGAAAAACGCCGCCCACATTCGCCTGGACGGGTTCAGCAAAGGTAATCGTCAGATCAGTGGTGGGGTTCACATCGACGGCGAGTGTGTCCGGTGAGAGGGCATCCGATGCGGCGAGGTCAACGGATTCGTAGTCAATGTTGAAGATGTAGGCTGCACCTGAGCTTGCGTTGATTACGTTACTGCCGCTAACCTCCATAGCAAAAGCACCAAAAGCCTCGTCGTCTGGATTCGTGAGATTGATAATTTGTTGCCAGACATTCCTATCGGTAAATTGATATACAGGAAGATAGCTTGAGTCCAAAGTAGAATCGACATACTTTGTGAATCCTCCCACGAGTACATTATGATCGATTGCAACGGAGTACGTCGGTCCCAACTGGTCGGGGTCCGGGGGAACCAGCACTGTGACATTATCCCAGTCGACTGATGTGAGGGAGGAGCGTTGTAAGATATGGACTTCGCTTTGTTGCATGGGTGCGGTTCCAGCCAGGATGTCACCGTCAATGCTAACGCCATAACCCAGCGACGCTTGCGTCACTTCAAAGTCTGGGGCGTACTTTTTGACTTGATTCCAGCTGCCATTCTCGTCGCGTTGGAAGATGTGCAGTGCGCCATCGCCAAAGGGGGATCCAAACGCGTTCGGGTCATCCGTTGGATCGCCGACAACGATGGTGTCCCCACTTACACCTACAGAATGCCCAAAATAGCTCGATCCCTCTTCATCTTCGCCGTCATTAAGGACAGCGACTTCCTGCCAAGTACTGTTCTCATCCTTCTCAAACACGTAGGCTAATCCAAGGTATGGTGCGTCAGTAAAAGCATTTCCAAAGACTGCCACATTACCGTCTATGGACGCATCGTTTGACCGACTGTAAAAACTACCTGGACCGAACTGGAGGCGTGCTGTCATTTCCCAATAGCCGGATGCATTCTTCGCGAATACGTATCCATAATCGCCAGACGTCACGACCTGATTACCATCTGTGTCGATTTCGTTGTCTGTGGCTAGTTCGTAACCGAATCTACCGCCTTCTGGATCAAATAGTTGAGTGACTAAATTCCATACATCACCCTCAAGCCGGAAAACATATAGCGCGCTCACACCGTCTCCCAAAAAGTAGGGTTTTAGAACAACTGCTGTGTCGTCGTGTATCGCCACACCTCGCCCAAAACCGTCCAACTCTCCGATAGGCGGTGTTAGCTTGATAACATTGCCCACAACCTCCCCAACCGTACCCTCCACCGTCGTGAATGACCAACTCGCCGCCGCTGACCAATCCCCCGCACCATTCTCAAACGCACCCGCGTCAACCTCGAACGTGTAGTCCGTGCCGTAGTTGAGGAAGATGTTCAGCGTCACGGTCACAATATGCGCTTCGACCGTCACCCGGTCACTCGTCACGTCGATTTCGTCAAGCAGCGCGCCGTCGTCGGTCAGCTTCACTCGGATGCTGCCCGTGTTCACTAGCAGGTCATCATCGAATGTGATTTCCAGCGTCTTACCGTCGGCGGGATCAACATCTGTCAGGCCGTCACCCGGCGAGAAGGCAATCGCCTGCGGCCCGGTTTGAGCATGGAGTGGTAAGGCAGTCAGCAGCAGCGCGGCAACAGCCAGCACGATCAGGCGTGGTTGCGAAAAGAGAGATTGCACAATGCCCCCGTGAGATAATTTCTTGTCTGTGTAAAGGATCGACCTGGTTTGTACGGACGCAGCCTGCTGCGTCCGCTAATATGACGATTTCAGTTTACATCACGGGCAAAGATGCGACCACTGTCAGCTAGATTAAGCCTGCCCCGCTATTGTCATAAAGCGACAACATACGTCGTTTGCACCATGCCGTTATCCCACGCCTGCGTGCGGGCGTGCTTCAGCCGGATGTCTGCCTCTAACGCGCCAAACAACGGGATGCCGTTCCCAAGCAGCACCGGAATCGTCGTTAGTGTCATGTCATCAACCAGGCCCGCCCGCAAAAACGACTGAATCACCCGTCCCCCGTCCAGATAGACGTGCCTGAACCCCTTCTGGGCCAGCTTATCGACTAGCTCAGCCGGAGAGGAACGGTCAAGGCGAACGGTGGCGCGCAGTGCTTCTGGCACCTCCGTCAGGGATTGGCTCATCACCACGACGGGCTTGTCGCCATAGGGCCACGGCTCAAACGTAAGCACTTTCTCGAACGCGCCGCGCCCCATCACCATCACGTCAATAGAGCCGAAAAACGCCGCATAACCCGCGTCGTCGCCCTCTGGTAGCGGATCACCCGCATGCAGCCACGCCACGTCGCCGTCAGCACGGGCAATGAACCCGTCCAGGCTTTTGGCCATAAACACCGATACCTTGATTTTGTCCGAAGCGGTCATCCATACTCCTCACGGATTGAGTACGTAGTCAAATTATTCTACAGTGTAGAATAATTGCGATTCTAGAGGGAGTCGTCATGAGTGTCAATGAGCGAAAGCGCGGGCGTCCGCCTGAAGGCGATGACAAACTGTCCGCCGAAGCCATTATTGCCGCCGCACAGGAGCAAATGCTGCAACACGGACAAAAACTGAGCATACGCGGGCTGGCCCGCACATTGGATGTCGATCCGATGGCGATTTACCACTACTTCGCCAATAAGAACGCACTACTTGAAGCCGTCGCGGTCAACATTATGGAGGGCATCTACACGCCGGACGGCACGCAGCCATGGGAGGGGGAGTTGGAGAAGCTATCCATGAGCTACTTGGCCCTGCTGCGGGATCATCCCGGCCTGCTGGAGACGCTGCTCAGTATGCTTAGCAGTGGACTCAAGCACGCGGAGGTGTTCAGCGCCCGCTTCGATGTGGCCGTCGCTCCCCTTGATCTCGACCCGGACACCCAACGGGCTGCGCTCGACCTGCTCGTGGATTACCTGCACGGCTTTGCTCTGGCGCTGCACACCGCAACGGATGACGACACCATCGACATCCGTGGGATGCAGAAGCCGTTTGCGCTGTACATCCGGGCGCTGCGGGGTGCCGCCTCGGATTGATGCCACTGGCATGTGAACACGGTGGCTCTCAACAGATCATAGGCCAACAGCTAACAGCTAAAAACCAACGACTTCCGACTTTATGACTCCTCACTGCGCATATCCCGGAGTGCGCGCAGCACGGTAAACAACTGCTTGCGATCCGTACTTGACCGTTCCCGGTAGAGCGCCAGCCACTCGATCTCGTCCTGCGTCAGGTCGGCCTCGGCGTCCGGTTCCGCCCCCGGATGCGGGACGTTCGACAGGCCAAGCAGGTAATCGGTGGTGGTGTTGAGCATTTCAGCCAGCTTAGCCAGCGTGTCTAATGGCGGATTGGTATAGCCATTTTCGTATTTCGAGATGTGGTTGGATGTGAGGTCTAGCATTTCTGCCAACCGAGTTTGATTGACGCCCATTTCTTCACGGAGTCGTGTTAGGCGGTCGCTGCGTAGAGCCATAATTCGTCGCGGAGTTCTTTCTGGCGGACAACGCAGGCGTTGTCCCTACACAAGACGGTCTTTCCTGTAGGGACGAGGCCTGCCTCGTCCGATGTTTATTCCAATCAAGAAAAACGCACGGAAATGATTGACAGGAACAAGAAATGCGTGTATTCTTTGGTCATCGGCTGAACGTAAGCCGGAACCAACCGAAAAATCCCCGTTGGGGCGCGGA
>CAWUJQ010000177.1:0-8723 GCA_963922445.1 uncultured bacterium | reverse complement strand
GCGGCACGGGGCGGAGATTGCGACGGCAGCGGTGGGCCTGATTACGCAGCCGATGCAAGCCGATGAACTGGTGCGCAACGGTCGGGCAGATATGGTGCTGCTGGGCCGGGAGATGCTGCGCGACCCGTATTGGGTGCTACACGCGGCGGATGTGCTGCATCAAGCGGATAAGAACCCGGTGCCGCCGCAGTATTTGCGTGCCCATAGGTAGGAGCAAACGATCATGGCACGTCTTTCAAAGGAATATGTGCAACATCTCTCTCAAGGCCCGTTCCCAGGCCGCATTGACCCCTGGGCAGAGGACGCGTGCTACTTTCACCAGATTCATAGCGGCATGATCTACGAACTGCAAGCGCAAATGCAGGGCGAGTTAAATGAGCGCGGCTATCTGTTGGGTAAAGAGGCCAGTTTGCAAGTGCTAGGCGGTCGCAAGCCGGATATCTACATTGAAGGGGGTGGCCTAAAAGAGGAACCTCCCACCAGCCCAACATATGATGCGCTCGCCACGGCTGTAGCTGTTGAACCGGGCACTGCCGTCATGGACAAGAATGATCTTGAACTTGACGCACTACACATCATTTCTCTGGATGTGGGAGAGTTGGTTACTGTCGTTGAAATCATCTCCCCACGCAACAAAACCCACCCGAAAGACATGAGGCGCTACCGAGAGGAGCGCGACTCGTTGTTTTTGGAACAGGGTGTCAACGTGGTCGAAATTGACGCGACGCGCTCGTTAAGGCGCTTGATCCATGACCCATTGCTGATTCATTATAGCGCTTATCACACGGCCATTCATCTGCCTGATGAAGGGGCACGCGCTGTAACCAGCACATTTGAAGAACCGCTCAAGCCGTTTGCCCTGCCCTTGCGTGACGAAGTTATTCGGGTAGAGCCACACACCGCATATGAACGTGCCTATCGCAGTGGCCCGGTTGCCGGACTTATCAACAAAGAACGGCGCTACGCTGCTGACGCGCTGCCATACCCGTCTATGCTCACAGATGCGCAGCGTGAGGCAGCGTTGGCGGCGGTCAAGGCATGGCAGGGCGAACTGGCGAGGCTCGATCAGCCCACCCCGTAGGCACGGTCGATACCCTGAAGGGTTACCCAAATAAGATTGGAGGCGATGAAGCGGTCATGACAAATTTATCCGAAGCGTACACGCACCATGAAGACCAAGGCCCGTTCCCAGGCCGCATTGACCCCTGGGCGGAGGACGCGCACTACTTTCAGCGGATTCACGGTGGCATGATTCATGAACTGCAATTGCAACTGCGCAAAGAACTTCGACCGCGCGGTTATCGGGTAGGGAAAGAGGCGACGATACAGGTGTTAGGTGGCCGACGACCAGACCTTATAGTCGCAGACACAGCCGTAGAGCGTCAGGCACCTGCGCGCACTGCATACCGTGATCTGGCAGCGGCACTCGCCGTCGAACCGGGGGCAGTGGTTATGGTTGAAGAGGATGTAGAGTTGGATGCACTCCATATTGTTGCGTCAGACACGGGGCAATTGGTAACGGTGGTAGAAATCATCTCACCGGGGAACAAAACCCATCTCGATAAGATGGAGCGCTACATTGAGCAGCGCAGCCAGTTATTTGTGGGTCAAGGGGTTAATGTGGTCGAAATTGACGCGACGCGCTCCTTTAAACGCTTAATCGATCACCCGTTGCTAATTGAACACAGTGCCTATCACACAGCGATTCATTTGCCCGGAGAGGCGACATGGGCAATCACCAGCACAGTTGAAGAACCGCTCAAGCCGTTTGCTCTGCCCTTGCGCGACAACGACGGCATTCGCGTTGAACCTCACGATGCTTATACCCGTTCATATTACAGTGGCTCTATCGCCGGGTTCATCAACTCAGATCGCGACTACGCTGCTGACGCGCTGCCGTACCCGTCTATGCTCACAGATGCGCAGCGTGAGGCAGCACTGGCGGCGGTCAAAGCATGGCAGGACGAACTAGCGAGGCTCGATCAGCCCACCCCATAGACCTTGCCCGTCTTTTGCATATCGTAGGCGCGGTCGTGCAGGTTCAGGATGTCGAGCAGCACGCACTCGCGGCTTTGCGCATGTTGATACACCGATTCACCCATCACCTCGCCCTCGTCATTTTCCGTGACGCTGAACATATAGTGTGACCCCGGCACCACCCGCATATTCGATACGGGGAACTCCAGGTGGCCCAGTAAATCCATCATGTTAATCAGGCCGACGAGGTTGTCTTTGTGGCCGAGTATCACGCGGAAGCTGTCCCAGTCGTGGGCGATTTCGCTGTCGCGCAGCAGGCCCATCGCCCGGAAGGTGCTGCCCGTGATGCCGCGTGGCGTGTCGCGATATTGGCGGGTGTGTTCTTGCTTGACGAAGTCGCTGGCCCCGTTGCACAGCGTTTCGATCATGCGCGGCTGAATCGCCCGTTCGACGAATTCGAGCATGGGCAGGCGCTGTAAAATGTTGATGCCCGTGCCCAGCGTGGTGTAAAACGTTTGATGGACTTCGTCTTCTAGCAGCAGGGCCGGGGCGCAGGCGTAGCGCGTGACCTCGCCGTAGTTCCACAGGATAGGGTTGAGGTAAAACAGGGTGGCCCCGCCCATGCTGTGCCCAACGAAGTTAATCACCTTGGGCTTGGGGTCACCGGGCTGGCGGCGCAACTTCATGATGTCTATAAAGCGCTGCATGGTGCGCATGGCCGCCGGCGGATTGCAGGCTTCGATGGCGGGCAGGCTGTTTTGAAAGCGTGACCGACCAAACCCGTTGTGATCCACGGCGATGGCGACCAGCTTGCGGTTGTTCTGAACCACCATACTCGGCAGCTTTTCCCAAATGCGGTGGTTGCCCGTCCAGCCGTGGATGAACACCACAAAGCCCTCGGCCTCTTCTAAGTGACGCTCCAGCAGGTCGTCTGGCGTGTCGAAGTCCTCCGCCCAGGTTAACTGAAACGCGAAATCGACCAGCCCGGCGTCGGTGAGAAAGTCCTTGCCCTCTTTGCTGCCGATTAGCCCGCGATCTGCCAGATTGGACACCCGATAGAGTGCCGTTTGGGTTTTCGGTTCCAAGCCCTCACCGCGACGGTAATGCCCGCGTACCCATGCAAACTGCCCCGCCATAGCCGCTCTCCTTCAATACGTGTGATGGGTCGTGTGTTGTTTTTGCAATCGAACTCTAGTCTAACCAAAAATTGCGCGGGCGTCCGTAAGAAAGCGCACAATTCCCGGCAGATGTTATAATCTTGCGTGAACCAATCATCAGCGAGGGCACCATGACCGCACGCGCGTCGTTTTATACTGCTGAGCAGTTCGATGCATTCGTCAACGAGTGTGAAAATGTAGACAAGCGCTTCGAGTTCATCGGTGGTGAGGCAGTCGAAAAGCGGAGCAGTCCGCGTGACTACCGGGACGGTGCTGCTGGGGTTGAGCATCAACGTGGCGGATGTGTTTGGCGTGGGGTGGCAACGGACGCAGCAGGCTGCGTCCCTACAGGTCATGACGGGTGTGTAGGGGCTTGATGCATCAAGCCCAACCGCACATGAAGCGATGAAAATCACGGCAAGGTGAACAGTTGTATCTGTTCACCTATCCATGAGATGTTCGGGGTGGGGTGGCAACGGACGCAGCAGGCTGCGTCCCTACAGGTCATGACGGGTGTGTAGGGACGGCCAAAAGGCCGTCCGCGCTTTTTAGTCAGCCGCGTAGCTCAAGCACGCCAGCACCCATTGCCGCCCTCACCGTATCCGCAACTGGAATAAATCGGCTTTGCTGAAGCCACTGGCCATGTAAAACGCCCGCGCCTGGTCGTTCGCCCGGTGCCCATTCACGATGAGCGTGTGTAAATCGAGGCGGTCGGCGCGCTGCATCACGGCTTTGAGCAAGGCTGCACCCACGCCCCGCCGCTGGAACTGCGGCAGCACCGCCATATCGTTGATGAAACCCACCCCTTCCGTCAGGGAGCGAGCAACAGACAGCGTAATCATGCCGATGAGAATGGGCGGGGTCTGGCGGGCTTCTGCCACGTAGACCTCTAACCCGTCCACATCGCGGAAGCGCTGCACAAGCGGTTTATAGTCTGCACGGGTAAGGCTGCGGTTGGCGGGGATGAGTTGCAGCAGCGCGCCTAGCTCGCCCATGTCGTGGCCGTCTGCCGTGCGAATCACAAAGTCATCTTCCACGACAAGGTTGGGCGTGACGTGTTCGTTGGGCGGCTGCGTTTGCCAACTCAGCCACTCTGCGACCATCTCGCGGTGCGTGCGAAAGGGAATCTTGGGCATGTCCTCAGCATGGAACACGCCCACCTCGTCGGCGTCGTCCCCGGCGCGTAACTCGCCGCCGACGGGCTTCATGCGGTAAAAAATCATGATGCCGCTGGTGGGTGGCCCTTCCGGGAAGGAGTTCACGGCGGCTAACTCGACAATATCGACCTTTAGCCCGGTTTCTTCCTCTGCCTCACGGATTGCCGCCTCTTCCGCGCTTTCGTCCACTTCCACAAAGCCGCTGGGCAGCGTCCATTCGCCTTTGTGTGGGTTGTGCCCGCGCCGGATGAGGACTAGCCCGCCGTCTTTTTCGATGAGCATGCCCACACCGGGCACGGGGTTCACAAAATGCACATAGCCGCAGTTGTCACAGGCCGGGCGCATCCGTCCGCCGATGTCTTGTTGGGTGAGGGGATGGGTGCATACCGGGCAGTAGGTCGGGTCTTGGGGGGGCATGAATGTCCTCGTGTGTGGTTTATGCAATTGACGATGATTATACCGCAATACCCTGTAGGGGCGACTCATGAGTCGCCCCTACAAGAACCATTGTGGATTCTTAAAACCGTTTAAAGCTCCTCTACCAGCGTCAGCCGGAACGTGTACAGCGCCTCGAACAAGTCCATTAAATCCCAGGCCACCACACAGTACCACTCATCAAAGGCCCGCACGGTCAGCAAAAACTCCGGGTAGACGCCGCTCACCGCCGCGAACACCTGCGCATCCTCAATGAGCGGGTTTTTCGTCTCTATCACCTGCAATGGATTGGGAAAGCCGTTGTCTGTGGCGAACTGGGCCAGTGTGGTTGTTTCGTCTTCCCACGCGAGTGGTGGTTCCATTTCACCGCGTTCGCCGTGCTTGATGAGTGTTGCCCGGTAAATACTGACCATCGCACATTGTCCTCCGTGGGTGATGGGCTAAGCATTGCGTCAACATTATAGCAACTCTATCGCTTAGCCTTGCCACCCATCCTGCAAACCCGCTAAGATACGCCTGAAGTAATGCCTCTCGACCCAAATCAACAACCTGTTTGCTGCGAAGTATTGGAAGATGTGCTGCCGATGACGGATGTAGACCTCAGCCAGATTAGCTACTTTGCCGACCTGCCGCCCGATGCCCTGGCACGCGTGGCAGCAGCGGCCCACCAGCGCCAGTATCAGGCTGGGGCGATGATTTTTAATGAGGGTGAGCGCTGTGCCGGGTTCTATGTGGTGGCAGACGGCCTGGTGCGCATTTACCGGGTGGGCCAGGAAGCGCGCCTGCACACGCTGAGCCTGCTGCGCCCGATGAGTACGTTTAACGAGGTGAGCGCGGTAGATGGCGGCCCGAATCCGTTTTATGCCACCGCCGTTACGGATGTCACCGTGGTGGTGATTCACCGGGAACGGCTGCTGCGCCTGATGAGTGACGAGCCGGTGCTGCTGAATAACTATGTGCGGGCGCTGGCAAGAATCAACCGCGAATACATCGAACGGCTGGAAGACATGACCTTCCGCACAATTCCGTCGCGGTTGGCCAAACTGTTTTTACACGAAACGACATATGCCGACACCATTGCCGAAACGCCGACCCAACTCACGCAGGAACAAATCGCGTCTATATTGGGCACCACGCGGGAAGTCGTGGGGCGGGCGCTGCGTAACCTGCTCAATGCGGGGCTGCTGCGCAAAGAAGGCCGTGCCCTTTACATTCAAAGCCGTGAGGGGCTGGAGTTTTTGGCGCAGACCAACTGTATGCCGGAAACAATCCGGGAGTGAGGAGCGACCCCATGCCTGAACCCATTATCGCCCACGTGGGCGACATTCAACTCGAACTAACGCAGGGTGACATCACCGAACAGGCCGTGGATGCGATTGTGAATGCGGCCAATTCGTCATTGACGGGTGGGGGCGGTGTTGACGGGGCTATTCACCGGGCGGCGGGGCCACAGCTGCTCGAAGCGACAAAAAAGATCGGCATGTGCGCGGCTGGCGATGCAAAAATCACGCCGGGATTTCAACTCAAGGCGAAATACGTCATACACGCGGTTGGCCCAATCTATGATGCACGACCCGGCTCGAAATCACCGGAGCAGTTAGCGAGTGCCCACCAGCGCAGCCTGCAACTCGCCGTGGAAAACGGCTGCAAAACGGTCGCGTTCCCGGCCATCAGCACAGGCGTCTATCGCTATCCGGTTGATAAAGCGGCTGAGGTCGCGCTGAAGACGACACACCAATTCCTTTCCGCCGAGCCGCCCGCGCTAACGCTAGTGCGGTTTGTACTGTTTTCGGCGGGAGCCTTCAGCGCATTTGAAACCGTGCTGCGGCAGTTAGCCGCAAACACAGACAACCTGACGATAGCTTGAGTCAGGTTGTGTTAGAGGTAACCTAGTCCAGTTCAACGCTTTGCAGCGTGGAAAGAACCGTCTGGAAGGCTTCGAAGCTTTCTGGCTTGAACAACTCCGCAATGCGCCCGTCAAGGGTTTGTGCGGCTTCCAGGATGTCGCTGCGGCGCTCTTCTGCCTTGTCGGTCAAAAAGATGCGAACCGCACGCCGATCCGACGGGTCAGGGCGGCGCTCGATCATCCCCTTCGACTGTAATTTATCCAAATTTGGCGTGAAGGATGTAGCCGCACGACCAACGGAGCGCGCTAATTCTGAGGCGTGCTGCCCGTCTTGGTCATACAGTGCGCGCAGGATGTACCACTCGATGACAGACAAGCCCAATGGCTGAATGACACGTGTGAACAGTTGGTCAACGTTCCGTAGCGCGATGTCTAAGTTGCACCAGACGGAACCGTCAAAGCGGAGTGTGGAGGTCATGGTGTCTTTTGCAATTACATTCATGTGAGTACCCTTATATGTACCTTTTGCTTTTGACTAGCTCATCAGTTAAAACGAACCCATTAAGACAAGACTGGAATATTGTCCAGTTGGTTCCCGGTTCAGGTGTGCTTTCCCCGTAGCGCATACAGCCGTTCTACTCATTACCCTACGTATTGTAACTTAATTTAATACGTAAGTCTCGTTAGTAAATTGTAAATATCTGGCAAGTGCTTTATGGTTTACATTCAACAAAAGCGGCTTCCGGGCTAAGTGGCAGGCGTTCCCCCGTTTGTTGCGAGTACAGGCCGGCGATAACCCGGTAGGGTTCGGCTGGTTCGGGCAGGGTATGTTCGTCTAGCACATACTCGCCCTTCGCCCACAACGAGGTTGGATACCCATTATCTTGCGGCATGGCATCGCGCTGCTGAGTAATATTCCCATCGTCATTGATAAGATGGATGAAAACCGTAAAGTTTTCGTGTACATTGTCTAGTGCGTGCCATGCAAGTTCTACAAATAGTATACCCTGAGATGCCCTCGTGCTGCAACCGTAAAGTTGTATAGGACTACTAGTTACCTCACGAAATGTTACCATAACTGGGGGCGGTTCGTAACGGCGCGGTATCCCTACGATTGCTATACGCCCTAATGTCACACTTGTTGCATTAACTTGTAGTACGACGGCATACTCACCGGCGGATTGGTTTTGGTCCACTTCCGCAACGAGGCGCTCCGTCATCAACTGCCCGTCAATCCAGTCATCGGTTGGCAAGGTATCAAGCAGCGGCGCGGCCAACGTGAGCGGCACTGTGTCGCCGTCCCCTTCCAAACGTATTTCATAGCGCATTTGTTCCCGCATATCCGTCGGTGTGGCCTGCCAGTGCAGCGTGACCGGAACCCGTTCGCCGGGGCGGACTTCCGCCGGGAGTGCATTCCAGCCCAGCAGCCGCACCCCGTGCGCCACATCCACGTCTGCGCGCTCGTCCATTGCCACGTCTTCTGCTGGAGGAAAGGCGTTCGGGCGCAGCACTTCGATATGCCCGACATCCGTCCACACGCCGCCAAGTTCGCCAGCAGGCCCAATGTATGACAAATATCGTTCTTGCGCATGGGCCACCCAGGTCATTTTTAGCGGATAGTTTCCGGGCGGGGTGCCAATGGGCACGCGCAGCCCCGGCACGCGCTGCAACAGCGTTTCACCCGCTTCCCAGGTATTCGTCACGGTAGAGGGCGACTCTGCGCGGGCGATGACGTTACCCAGGCTGTCTTCCATCTGCACAATTGGCGATAGATCGGCCTCTGCTGGCGGACGCCCCACCTGCCACGCGGTTTGTACCGTCACGCGGCCCGCAGGGAAGGCTAAACTGCTGTGCCCGCCAACCAGTGACAGATAAGCGTTACGAACCGGGGCAACGTCTGCGGTGACTTCCGGCGGTAGGGTGGCCCCCGCTGTGAGCGTATAGGCGTCAAAGGCAGGTTGACCGTCCGGCGCAGTAGGGATGTTGTTCGCAGCGGCAGTTGTGCTATCCAGCCAGCTTTGCCAGTCCTCAGCCGGGGGCGCGCTGCGCGGGAAGATCACCGTCCGGTCGCCTGCTGGCGGGATAAACAGCGTTTCTGTGCCCAGCCAGCGCACAGGCGGCGTATCGAAAACCTGCACCGTCGGGTGAAAG
>CAWUJQ010000176.1:0-8731 GCA_963922445.1 uncultured bacterium | reverse complement strand
TAAGGTGCTGCCGTGGGCGGCGGCATTTGCGTTGGCGCTGCTGCGCCTGGCCGCCCGCTAGCAGCCGTGTTGTGAGCAGATGCAACCGCTACATTTGTGCTATGATGAGCACTAAATCAAGTGAGTCGTTGCGACCTATGCACACAACCTACAGTTCCATCCAGCAACTTGTCGAAGCCATCAACCAGGCACCAACGTCTATCTTAGCCGCTGAAACCATCCTGGACTGGCTGCTCAACCGTGTGGGCACGTGTGCGGTGGGCTTACTGCCCACCAATGACAGCCACCTGCACATCGTTGTGAACGAGCGTAACCTGCCAGACCCAATGATTTTGGCGTGGCTGCGGTCAGATGCAAGCTGGCACACACTTACAGAAGCAGGCCAAGTACAAGACGGGAAGGCGTTGGTGGTGCCACTCCGCCAAAACGGAGAGATGTACGGTGTGTTATGGCAGGCGTTCAACGACCCAGCCGCCAAATCTGACGCCACCGATGTTGTGTCGCTGGCCGCCGGGCTGCTAACCACCCGCATTCATCACTTACAAACAATGCACGGCCCGCAGGAACTCACCGAAGTGGTGGAGACCCTGGCCCGCCAAACGGTGAGTTTGAGTGTGGCAACCAGCGTTTCCAGCGTCATTATCGGCGCCCATCAAGATTTGCAATCCATGCTCTACGAGGTGGCGGAGCTTATTTGCTTCCGGTTTGGTTATAACCGCGTGGATGTATTTGTCCTGTCACCCAATGACGGGGCGCACCTGGAACTGGCAGCTCGATATGCCGATGACAACCAACAGGAAGTCCCGCCTCTGGTTTCATACGATCGGGACGACCCCGGCATTGTGACGTGGGTCGCCCGCACCGGGGAAATGGTAACGGCCAACGATGTCACCAAGCATCCGTTGTATCGCAATGGCCATGCCCCCGCCGATGCCGCCGCCCAAATCGCGGTACCGCTGGCTATGGGTGAAGACATCCAGGGCGTGATGGTCATTTCCAGCAAAACATCGGATGCCTTCACCGCCCAGGACACACAAATTATCCAAAGCATTGCCGATCAGCTTGCGGTGGGCATGAAAAATGCGCGGCTGTTCGAGGAGGTCGATGCGCGGGCGCGGGACCTTTCTGCCCTGACGGAAATTGGCCTGCTGGTTAACTCCACGCTCGATATTAACCACCTGGCAGAGCGCGTCCATTCCGCGTTTGAGCGCCTACAAAACCCAGATGTGTTCCAGTTTGTCATCTTCGACCGCTTTGCGGATGTCCTCGACATTACCACGTTTGAACAGGGCGCTATCACCCGCAGCCGCCACCCCTACGAACCGGAAACCAACCTGATTTCGCAAATCATTGACCAAACCACGCCCATCTTTTGGCGCAACATGACCGACCGCGAGGCAGCCAAGCCCTACTTTTTGGTCGATCAAGCGCCCTACAACGCCTTTTTGGGTGTGCCCATGCTCACCAAAGATCATGTGGTAGGTGTGTTATGTTCATATTCAGAGCGGGCAGGTGCCTTTAACGAAAGCGCACTGCAAGTGATGCTCACCTTTGCCAGCAGTGTCGCCGTGGCCATCGAAAATGCCGACCTGTTTAGCTACACCGCCCGCCGGGTACAAGAGTTGGCCATCATCAACGAGATTAGCCATGTGCTGGCCCGCAGCTTTGGCAATGACAGCTTCTGGAAGTTGATTCACCGTCAGGTCGCCTCGTTGTTTGACGAGTCCGCATTGTTTGTGGGCCTGTGGGACGCAAGCACCGGTGAAATCGCATTTCCGTTAGCGTCCGACACGGACATGCAGGTCATCCCGTTCGATCCTATTCAGATGGCGGGTTTGTGTGCCCACGTCATCCGTCGCGGTCAAGTGCTCAAATGTAATGACGTTATCATGACCTCAGACGGGATGGGCGCGCAGATTGTGCCCGCCGCCGATGAACCCGGCGCGACTGCCCGCTCCTGGCTGGGGGTACCGCTAGAAAACGCGGGGTCGGGCGTCTTCGGCCTCGTCCTCATCTACAGCGACCGCCCCACCTGCTACGATGAACAGGACTCCACGCTGTTGCTCACAATCGCAGCCCAGTTGTCGCTTTCGCTAGAAAACGCCCGCCTGCTCAACTCTGAGCAGCACCGGCGGCAAGTGGCCAACACACTCATTGATGTAGGCCGTGTGGTCGCCTCCACGCTCGACCTGGACATGGTGCTTGACCGCATCCTGGAGCAAATGCAACGGGTGGTCCAGTTCGACGGTGCAACAATTCACCTGCAACTGCCTGGCTACGACGACGGGTTGCAAATGCTGCTGCGGGCCACCCGCGGGCGCGTGGGTGCTAAGCCAGGGACGATCATTCACTACCGCAGCCCGCTGCATCCTGCACGCCGCGTCTATCGGGAGTTGCGCCCGATTATTCTGGAAGATGTGCGCCTGTCTTCCACATGGCTGGACTTTGAGGTCAACGCTGAGTTCACATCATTCCCAATCCGCGCCTGGATGGGTGTGCCGATGGTTGTGCAAAATCGTCTGCTCGGTCTTATTACGCTGGACAAGTTTGACGCCAACTTTTACGGTGCCGAGGACGCTGCAACCGTTTATGCGCTGGCGCGCCAGGCCGCCGTCGCGGTAGAAAACGCCCAGCTTCACGAGCAGCAAAAAGAAGCGCTCCACACGCTGGAAATGCACGCCAACCGGGTGGCCGCGCTGCACCGAGTGGCTTCAGCCGTTAGCTCCAACCTTGACCTCCACCAGGTCATGATTGACACCGCCAGCCAACTCGAAGCACTATTCGAAGCTGATGCCTGCTTTATCGCGCTGCTGCTGCCCAACAGCGACCCCACGCTGGAAATCGCCTATCCGCTGCCAACGGATGATGCCAGCCCCACGATTATGCCAATAACGGGCAGCATCCTGTTCGAAGACATCGCCGCCCAACGCACCATCACTGCCATCGAAGCCGCATCCCACGCCGAAGCCGACCCGCTGCAAGGCGTATTACAGCAGGCCGGGATGTCATCTGCACTGGTAGCTCCCCTTGTTGCCAACGACGCCCTCATCGGGATCGTCGGCCTTGGCTCTGGCAATCGTGTGATGCCTTTTGATGAAGAAGCGCACAACACCTATGCAGCCATTGCCAGTCAGGTCGCCGTCGCCATAGACAATGCCCGCCTATACGAAGAAGCCCTGGCTGCCAACCGCCTCAAAGCCGAGTTCCTGGCCAAAATTAGCCACGAACTGCGCACGCCGCTCAATGCCATCATTGGCTACACCGATATGTTGCTCTCCGACGCCTACGGCGCGCTCAACGAAAAACAGGGCGACCGGGTCTCTCGCGTGAATCGCAGCGGTAACAACCTGTTAGCCCTCATCAAAGACGTTCTCGATTTGTCACGCATTGACGCGGGCCAAATTGAACTCGATCTGGCTCCACTATCCGTCCACACGCTCATCCAAGAAACGCTTGTAGACATCATGCCCCAGGTCGAACAAAAGGGGCTGTCTATGGACTTTGTGCTCAGCCCCAACCTGCCCACCGTTGAGGCGGACGCGTTTCGCATCCGGCAAGTGCTAACCAACCTGCTCAGCAATGCCGTCAAGTTCACCGATGACGGCTATGTGTCCATCAGTGCCAGGGTCACGACCGTTAACGCGGGCCACTGCCTCAACCTGACGATCCCGGCGCACATCAACGTGCCTGACGGCGTTTACCTCGCCCTTCAAGTGGAAGACAGTGGCATCGGCATTAGCGAGGCCAACCAGCGCCATATTTTCGACGCCTTCCGGCAAGTGGATGGCTCTGCGGCCAAGGTGCAAGAGGGGACAGGTTTAGGCTTGGCCATCGCCAGCCAAATTATCGAGCTGCACGAGGGCTTTATGTGGGTACACAGTGAGCTGCACGTGGGCAGCACCTTTACCGTTCTGCTGCCCACAACCGAAGCGTACACCCCACAAGACTTGTTCGAGTTAGACACAGGCGGCAACAAACCCGTGATTCTCGTCATTGACGACGACACCACCGCTCTGCAACTCATCCAAGATTACCTGAGTAATGCTGACTACCGCGTGGTATGCACCAACCGGCCTCAACGCGGGTTGCAGTTAACCGAAGACAGCCAACCTGCCGCTATCGTGCTGGATTTGGTGATGCCGGATATGGATGGGTTTGCGATGCTCGATGTGCTGAAGGATAACCCGGCAACGGCGGAAATCCCCGTTGTGATGCTTACCATTGCCGAGCGCCGCCAGGAGGCGTTTCAGCGTGGGGCTGACCGCTACCTGCTCAAGCCCATCAGCCGTGACGACCTGCTTGCCACAATCAATGGGCTGGTGAAACCTTAACCGCTTACGCGTCGCGCACACGGGGCAGGCGCACGTTTACCGTCGTACCTGCGCCTACCGCGCTCTCTATGGTGATTTTACCGTGGTGCCGCTCAACAGCATATCGCACGATGCTCAAGCCCAGTCCCGTCCCCTGCAACGCCATGGACGTTACGTTATTGGCCCGGTAAAACGGCTCAAACAACATTGGCTGCTCTTTTAGCGGAATGCCGATGCCTTCATCACGAATTTGGAACAAGACGGCGTCCGGCTCACCCACCAAATCGAACGTCACCAGCGCCGTCCCCGGTGCGTACTTCACGGCATTTTCTAGCAGGTTCGTCAGCATCTTGTGCAGTAGCACCGGGTCGGCCTCCAGGCTCAGGTTTTCGCCAGAAAACTGCATGACGACCTCCGGTTCACCATGATGCGAGTTAATGAAGTGGCTCACATCGCGGCAAAACGGCTCCATGCTAATCAGTTCCGGCTCAAAAATAACTTCCTCAGCAGCGGCCTGCTGCACCAACGTCACATCCGCCAACATCAACTCAATCAATTGGATTTGTTGGTGAATTTTCTGGAAGTGATTTGCCCGACCGTCTTCCGTCATCTGGTCGCTGTAGTCGCGTATCAGTTCGCTAGATGAAGAAATCACCGTCAGCGGGGTGCGGAACTCATGGGCCACCGTGAGGATAAAGCGCGTTTTTAGCTCGTTCAACTCGCGTTCGCTTTGCACCATACGCCGCAGCGACGCCTCCGCCTTTTTGTGCTTGGTCACGTCACGGATTGTGCAGACCATGTCCGTGTGTTCCCCACCCCGAAAGCGCACCGGGGCCACCGTTAGCTCGGCGTCAAAGGAGCGCCCAGCCTGACTGAGCATGGTGACCTCAAGCGACCCCGGCGCACGCTCCTGCTGAACCTGCGCCAGCGCTGCCTGCAACCGATCGGCATGGTCTAGCTGAACCACATCCGCCAGCGGCAACCCGTATACCTCAGTGCCTGTTAACTCAAACAGCACCTCAAACGCACGATTGGCCTGGGCCACCACCCCGTTGGGCTTGAGCAACACAATCGCGTCAAAGGCCCGGTTTAAAATCGCTTCTAGCCGCTCTTTTGCATGGTTCAGTTCCGCAGTGTGTTCACGCACCCGATCTTCAAGCTCTTGGTTATGGTTGCGTTCTTCGGTAAACATACGCAAGTTCTGAATAGCAGTCGTGGCATATTCGGCAAATGCCTGCAACCCATCCAGGTCCCAACGGGAAAACGCATCAAGTCGGGTACTTTGCAGGTCTAACACACCAATTACCCCCGTCCGACCCCGCAGCGGCACCACCAACTCAGAGCGGGTGCGCGGTTCGCTGGGCACATAGTTGTTGAAGTTGCGCACATCGGGCGCATAAACCACCTTCCCCTCACGGATGCCTTCTGCCACCAGGCCATCCCCGTTGACGTACAGCGCGGTATTGGCCTCCACCTGATACTGCCCGGCCCGCGCAAAGCGAATCACCCGGTTGTCAACGGAATCAACCAGCATCACGCCGCAGTCGGTTTTGCCAAACACATTCACCACGGTTTCGGCAATCGTTCGGCACAGCTCATCTAGCGTATTGTTAGCGGTCAGCGAGGTAAACAAAAACGCGTTCTGGCGGCTAATTGCTTCAAGCACAGCGTCGGTACGGTTCAGCACCTCCTGCTGCTGCATGGCATACAGCACAGCCCCGATCGGGTCACTCACGGCAACAAGGTGGCGGAGTTGCGCAGGCGTGAACTGATAGGGCCGTTGCCCAACAACGTTCATCACAGCGACCAAGCGCCCGCCAAACCACACCGGCACCCCCACCCAGGTCTGAATCCACTCAGAGCCATGAACCTTGACCCAATCTGCTTCCACACTCGTTTGTGGAATGACTTTCACCTCAGCCTGTTCAATGACCTGCTGCAACAACGGGAAGACATCCACATGGTCGATTTCGTCCAGGGGTGCCTGCTGGTCTGCCAAAAAATTGCGATAGAAAACCTTGACGGTGGCGTTTGCGCCCAAAACATTCATGATGATGGCGTCAGCCGGTAGCAGCACTTCGATTTCGTCAAACAACTGCTCCGTGACCTGCGTCGCATCCGCTTCACGCGTGTCGATTTGGCTGATGGCTCGTCCAGCAGCAGCAGCAAGGGCCGCGCCCGCCGCATTTGCCACGTCAACAATTGACGCAGCGATTTCGTGCGGCAACCGGCGTTCCAGGTTCACCGCCCCATGAACATCGGCGCGCTCAACGATGGATAGCAGCACCGTGCTGTCGATGAGCAGCACAATCGGCGTAACAGGGTACACTTGCCGCACGCATTCAATTACAGCGTCTGTACAATAATCAGCAGACAGCACAATGACGTCTACCGCAGCCTCGTTTTGTGGCGGACAGACGTCGGTGGTTTGAATGTGCAAATAGCTCGCCTTGCCCGTGGCCTGGCCTAGCTCAGCGGTCAGGTGCGCCGCCCAGTCACCATACGCTAGCAGTAGCGCATGGACATCTTCAGTTAAACTGTGAGTGGATAAATTTGTCTTCAAATGCGTCATAGTCTTTGTCGTCATTTTCGTGGGGCACAGCCCACCACAGAATGATCATAGTTTAGAGTGTTTTTCCAGATGTAGAATTACACAGCGCATAACACTGTAACTCAATTGAATACGGATTGTCTACCATTAATGAATGTTCCTATACCCTACATACGTTTCCTGGCGGGCCTCTTCTTGATCGCGCTGGCGGCCATTGCCCTCTTCGATGCCTGGTTCCCTGGCCTGGGGTTCGCACTGGGCCTCATCGCCATTTTACACGATGTAATGCAAGGGCAGCGCGCCCGTCCCTGGCAACTCGGCTGGGGCCTGATTGCACTCAGCAGCATATTTTGGCTGCACACGTTACTCAATGCGAGTGGGCTGGGCGGCTGGTTTACCCTTGTGCTGGTGATTGCCGGCACGTTGCTGGCCTTTACCGTAGACCTACGCACGTTTTTGCGCCTGTGATTGAGTGATTATCACACAAGTTTACAACTCCTGCGGAAGAAATTGTGTAAACTAAAGGTACTAAAAATCGTTTTCAGGAGCAAGCACATGACCCGTCCGCGCACGCCCCTTGTAGCCCTACTGGTCACCGCTTTACTAACCACCGCTGTAACCGCCTTCGCTCAGGCAACCCTCACCGAAACATTTGACTCCGCCGTCGTCGGCCTCACGTTCGATCACCCCACAGGCTGGGTTCCCCTCGAAATGGAAAACTTCGTTGGCGACTTCGACATCATCGTTATGGGAGACAGCCAAAACACGCTGGACTTTGTCAGCCCAGACTTCCCCATGAAACCGGGCATGGTCACGATGAACCTGTATCCCCCGTCATTTGTAGAGGCCGTCTACGCGCCAAACCCGAAACAGGCCATCGCCGCCTTCCTGACAGACTTCCCAGACCCCGCCCCGTCCGCCTATCCAGTGCAAATTGGCGCAACCCAGGCCACTGCGTTTGACTACCAGGATGACCATTCGTCTGGCCTGGTGATTGCCTTCGAGATGCCAAGCGGCGGCACCGCAATGGCCATTGTCGATACCGCCCCCGGCGAAATGGCCGCCGTAGAGCCAACCGCGCTTGCCATTCTGGCAACGGTAGACCGCTTTGCTGGCACATCCACGGTAGATGGCAGCGAGCCAGCCCTGCCCGACGATGATCTCAGCGGTTTGCTGGACGGCCTTGCCGGAGGCAACGCTGACACGACCGACGAAGAGAGTGCGACTGTCGGCGGTTTTGAGCTGGCGGGCACCTATACCGTCGCCTACAACGGCATGACGTTTAGCCACCCCAACGGCTGGTATGCCTACGCCGGGGCCGACCTAGACCCGCCCGGCTCCGTTATCCTGACAGACAGTGAAGACACCGCTTTCATCGCGACGGGCCAGCCACTGTACCCCGGTGAAGTCTTCATGTCACTCTATCCACCGGACTGGGTGCAACAGGAGTTTGTGATGTTTAACGGCACGTTGGATGTAGTGTGGGTCAACGTCCTGGACGAGTTCTACGGCGGCTTCCCCGTCCAGGAAACCGAGACAACGACCATTCAGGGCCGCCCCGCGCGCTACCTGGAAGCCGAACTGGACAACTACGACTTCATGAGCGTCCTGATGCAGGTGGATGAGAACGAATACGTCCTCGTGGCGGTATCCGTGGCCAGCGGCGAACTCGACAACGAGGCCGACCGCGCTTTTGCCATCATGGAAACGGTCGTGCTTGACGAGGCTGGCATCAGCGCGGGTGGCAGCTTAGAGAAGAAGTAGTCGCCATCGCACGCAAGCGGGGCACCCCGCGTGTGCCCCGCACCGCCTAACTCGCGCGGCTCGTGATCCACACACCGTCGTCGGGGTTGCGCTCATTCGCCATGTA
>CAWUJQ010000175.1:0-8797 GCA_963922445.1 uncultured bacterium | reverse complement strand
AGCCCGATGGGCACACAAGTGCATGACTTTTGGGAAGAGGTATACATCATCCGGGGCAGCATTCACGACCTGGTGCTTGATGAGACGTTTAGCGCAGGGATGTACGCCTGCCGCCCGCCGGGGATGCGTCACGGCCCGTGGCGCAGCGAAGATGGCAGCCTGATGCTAGAAATCCGTTATTACAAAGGCTAATTTTGTCAGAGAGGGCACTCATGGCGTATTCATTTGTTGACTTAGCTAACAAACTTAGGTATTGTCGTTATGTAAATACCTAACCCATGCCAACGTCAGCAGGTGACTATGACCGACCCCAATGCAACCCCACCCCTCACTGTGAGCCGCCACGAACTGCTGGTGGCGGGGTCTGACCAGACCTTTCGTGAGTTTATTCACGGCTTTCTCGCCTTCACCAGTCTCGTGGAGTCGATCCGCGATAAGTTTGGTGAACTGCTGGGGCTGAGTGGCGCGCAATATGAACTGTTTATCACCATACGCCACCGCCAGGGGGACGAAGGCATCAGCGTGAGCCATGTTGCACAACACCTTTACGTGAGTGGGGCCTTCGTCACAATGGAGACGCGTAAGCTGGTCAAGTTGGGGCTGGTGGAAAAGCGGCCCAATCCCGAGGACGGGCGAAGTGTGCTGCTGCGGGTAACGCCCAAGGGCGACCAAATGCTAGAAGACCTGGCCGTCGTGCAGCGCCCCATCAACGATACGCTGTTTGAGTGCCTGGACAGTGACGAGTTCCGCTTAATCGCAGCGCGTATGGGCTGCCTCATCCGCAGCGGCCAGCGGGCACAAAAGCAGATGGCGTATCTCAGCCAATTGGAAGAAACAACCGACCTTTTTGATTACTCATAACGGGTGCGCAGTTGTGCCCATCAACAGTTCGTTTAACGTTTTATAGGAAGGATCAACTTGATGATGAAGACAGGTTACGAACACATTCAGTCCTTGCGAGATGGCCGCCAAGTGTTTTTGGATGGCAAAATGGTTGACGATGTAACAACCCACCCCGCGTTTCGCAATGCTGTTAGCTCTGCCGGGGCGATGTTCGAGTTTGCCTCTGCCGAGGAAAACACCGCCACAATGACCTACGAGGTTGAGGAAACGGGCGAACGCGCTAACCGCATCTGGCAGTTACCGCGCAGCTACGACGAACTGGTCACCCGGCGCAAAGCCTTAGAAACATGGGCAGAACTGCACTGCGGCTTTTTGGGGCGCAGCCCGGCACACATTGCAACCGTCATCAGCGGTATGCGGATGGGGCTGCCTGTATTTGCTGACCACGACCCACAGCGTGCGGGAGCCTTCCTGGACTATTACCGCTTTGCCCGCGACAACGACCTGTTCCTGACTTATGTCATCATCAACCCGCAGGCTGATCGGTCCAAGGCGGCCCATGAGCAGGCTGACCCGCATCTGACGGCGGCTATTGTTGACCGCGACCACGAGGGCATTGTCATCAAAGGCGCCAAGATGCTCGGTACCAGCGCGATTATGTCAAATGAGGTGCTCGTCACATGCATCCAACCGCTCAAAGAAGGCGACGAGATGTATGCCTTCTCATTTGCAATGCCGCTCAACGCACCGGGCATCAAGATTCTGTCGCGTAAGTCGTACGAAGCGGGCACAACCAACACGTTTGACAATCCGTTGGCCCACCGCTTCGATGAAAACGACGCAGTCATCTACTTTGACGAGGTCAAGGTGCCTTGGGAGCGCGTTTTCATTGTGGACAGCCGCGAGATGTGCCAGAAGCAGTTCCACGCCACGCCTGCCCACGTTTACCAGAACTACGAGGCACAAATCCGTTTGATGGTCAAACTGCGCTTTTTGGCAGGTGTAGCCAAGCGGGTTACCGAAGTCAACGGCATTGACAAGTTCCCGCAGGTGCGTGAGAAGCTGGCCACTATCGCAACCCAGGCGGCAACGACGGAAGCGTTCGTCAATGCGATGGAAGCGCAGGGCTTTTACTATGACGAGTATTACATGCCCAACAAGAACATGCTCTACAGCGCTCAGGTCGTCGCCCAGGAGACATACCCCAAAGTGATTGAGGCCATCCGTGAGTTGGCGGGTGGCGGCATGATTATGCTGCCTTCTAGCGTGGAAGACTTTGGCAATCCTGAACTGGCAGAGTACATCTTCAAGACGCAAAAGTCACCGACAGTCGAGCCATATGACCGCGTTAAGTTCTTCAAGCTGGCGTGGGACGCAGTGGGGTCGGAGTTTGCATCGCGCCACACGCAGTATGAGATGTTTTATGCCGGTGCCCAGTTTGTCGTGAAGCATCATGCCCACCGCACCTATGATTGGGAGCGCGCTGGACAAATGGTTGACGACATTCTGAACAGTTACACGCTAGAAGACGAACTTCAGCGCGTGGCTCGCCAACCGGAACCCGCAGCGGGCGACTAACCGTCACCGCGACAGTGGGCTACCCTCGTGGTCAGTCCACTGCCCACTTTTAGCAGCGGCTACTCTGCTAGCTCTACCATCATAGGCTCTGTGATCTGATAGTCTCGCACCACCTCTGCGCTCACCTTCCCGCCCCCCGGACTGCTTCAAGCCATTGGGCGGGGTTTCGGACGCTAGCGGGATGTGATCATTAATCCATGCCGTACCGTGTTCCAGGTCGCGTGCCAAGCGCAGTGCCCTGCCAATGTCTGCCGTCCAAACTGATGCCGCCAACCCATACAAAACGTCATTGCTAAAATGGGCGGCCTCGGCGTCATCCTTGAAACTGCTGAGCGTGAGTACCGGCCCAAACACCTTGGATCGGTATGGCTCCGCGTTGCGTAGCTATGTATGCGATTAATGATGCGTCTCACAGTGCAATTTTTTGCTACAGTGAATCGAATATTGTTGGTACAGAGGCTTGTATGATGAAACGATTTTTAGTTTGGGTATTGATGCTGTTGTTCAGTGTGGGTGTGGTCGCAGCGCAGGGCGAGCCAGCGCTGGATATGGAGAACTACACGCTAGACAACGGCTTAGAGGTGATTTTGGTGCGCGACGACAGCGCGCCTACGGTGGCCGTCAGTGTGCTGTACCGGGTTGGCTCTGCCGATGACCCCGAGGGCAAGAGCGGTTTTGCTCACCTGTTTGAGCATGTCATGTTCCAGGGGTCAGCCCATGTGGAGCAGGGACAGTTCGATCAACTGCTAGAGCTGCGCGGTGGGCGCATCAACGCCTTCATTAGCAACGACTTCACCTTCTACTATGAAACGCTGCCCAGCAACCAGATGCCGCTAGCCCTGTGGCTGGAAGCTGACCGCATGGCGTCATTGGCGGTGACGCAGGCTGCCCTGGAAAGCGAACGCAGCATCGTTTTCAATGAGTATTACGAGCGCGTGGGCAACTCACCTTACGGTTACGCCATTCAAGAGCTATTCACGCTGCCCTACGACTATGCGCCCTATGAGCGGCCTGTGATTGGTGATTTGAATGACCTGAACAGCGCCACCATAGAAACGGTGCGCGATTTCCACGAGACGTTCTACGTACCCAACAACGCGACGCTGGCCGTCGTCGGTGACATCGACTTTGACGTGGCACGCGGCTACATTGACGACTACTTCGGCGCGATCCCGCCCGGTGAAAACATCCCGGAGCGCCCGACGTTTGATTTAGCAGCGCTTGAATCGGACGCAGAGACGCGGGTACAAATGACGGATACACTCGCCAGCCAGCCCGCCCTGATGATCGGCTACCAAACGCCGCCTGCCGATCACCCCGACTACCCGGCCATTGAACTGCTGTCACGGATTTTGGCACAAGGGAACAGCAGCCGCCTAAACGTAAACGTGGTCGATCAAGGCGAGGCGCTGGTTGCGACAGCGTTCAGTTCTGCTAACCAGGGGCCAAGCCTGTTTGGGGTGTACATGCTGCCGAATTTTGGCGGTGATTTGGCAGACCTGGAGGCGGCCTACACGCGTGAGCTAAACGACATCGTGGAAAATGGTGTGGGTGCAGATGAGCTTGAGCGTGCCATCAACCAAATTCGGAGTTCGCGCGTGTTGGAACTCGAAACGGCGCTGTCACTGGCATTGACCGTGCAAGAGGCCAACTACTACTATGGCGATCCGCTGGCGTTTTACGACACGCTGGACGCCTTCGAGACGGTCACATCAGCGGATGTGCAGCGCGTGGCGGTGGAATACCTGGCACCCGAACGGGCACACGTTATTGAAGTTGTGTCCGGTGAGGCCGAGGCTGCTGAAGAACTGCCCGATCCAATTTTCAGCGATGACCCGTCCGAGGTCGTTGCCTACGACTTTGTGATTGCGCAAGACACCCCACCTGAGCCGCTTGAGCAATCCACCTTTACCATGCCCGACATCACGGTAGAAACGCTGGACAACGGCCTCGAAGTGATTGTCGTTGTCCAGCCGCTGGTGCCGATTATCTCGCTGAGCATGTATATGGTAGGCGGCGAAGCGGCATCCCCGCCGGACAAAGCGGGTATTGCCAGCACAACGGGCTATCTGCTCACACGCGGTACCGAATCCATGAGCGCGCAGGCGTTGGCTGCCACCATCGAGAGCGGCGGCGGGTCGATTAGCGGCGGTGCCAGCAATGATGCGCTGAACGTGGGGGTGTTCGGTCTGCGCGAACAGACCGACCTCGCCTTTGAACTGCTTGGCGATATGGTGTTGACGCCCGCGTTTAGCGAGGATGAGGTAGCGCTGGTGGTTGAGCAGAATGTATCTGGCTTGGAAAATGACCTGGATAATGCCGACTTTGTCGCCAGCCGGACGTTCACGCGCACGCTTTACAGCGGGCACCCCTACGGCAACGTCGAAACGCTGGCAGGCACGCAGAGCCTCACGCGGGATGACGTGGCAGCCTTTTACGCGTCGCAGGCCCACCCCGAAAACGCCTTTTTAATCGTGTCCGGTGACATCACCGCAGCGCGTGCCCTGGAAATGGCGGAAACAACTTTTGGCTCCTGGGAAGGGGTTGGTGACTTCACGCCCACGGTTTTCCCTGAAGTAGAAGAGTCGGACGGGTTGCAGATCATCCTGGTTGACCGGCCAGACAGTTCACAGGCCGAAATTCGCATTGGCGCGCTCACGCCGCAAGGACTTGACGGCCAATACGCCGCCCGCGTGATGACCACGATTTTGGGGCAGGGCTTCTCCTCGCGCCTGTTTGAGGTGGTGCGTGAAGAATATGGCTATGCCTACAGCATCTTCAGTACGGTCAACTTCCCGGCAGACCAGGGCCGCTTTTTGGTGAGCCTGGGCAGCGCGAACGACACCGCCGTTGACGCGATCCGGCAGACGCTGAGCGAGATTGAACGTATTCGCGAAGAAGCGGTGGCAAGCGATGAGTTGGAGATTGCCCGTCAGGGGATGGCCGGGCGCTTTGCCTTGCAGCTTGAAAGCTACTCAGATTATGTGGGTGCCCTGGCCGCCTACAAGCTGCGCGGGCAGGAATTCGACACATTGGCTCAATACCCGTCGTTTGTGAGTGACGTGAGCGCCGAGGACGTGCAGGCCGCTGCTGAGACGTACATCGCCTACGACAATCTGCTGGTGGTGGTGGTCGGCAGTGCTGACGCATTGCTCGAAGACCTGGAAACGCTGGGCGACGTTACTGTAGTTGAGGTGGAGTAAGTTCAATCTTCTACGCGGGTTGGCTGATGCAGTCAGCCCGCACCCCACCCGCTATACAACACACGGGATGTTCACGAAACGCTCAAGGTTATGGTTGGGGCGCTCTGTTAGAGTTATGTTATATATAGTTTAAGCGCAGTATTCGCAGTTTCCCTGTTCGCAAACACACTCTGGGAGTTTGAAACGTGAAATTAGAAAAGAGATTCAGCGCGCTCATCGTGGCCGCGCTGTTGCTGGTGATGACTGCACCCGCACTGGCCCAAGAAGACGAGGGTTTTGGTAGTGGCGGGCCGATTGTCGCGCCCAACTCCGGCACCGATATTTCTACCTTTAACCCGCTCTTCTACGGTGACGGCGCGACTGGGGTCATCGTGGGCCTGATGTACCCCAGCATCATTGGCATTAACCCGCAAACTGGCCTGGAAGAGCCGAATCAGGACGGGGCGATGGCTGCCGGCTGGGAGTTCAACGAAGCGGGTGATACGGTAACCATCACGCTGCGTGAGGACATGTTCTGGAGTGATGGCACGCCCATCACGGCGCAGGATTATATTTACTCCACCAATGTCGTGCGCAGCGGCCTCGTTGATTCGCCCCGCGAGTCCATGTTCGCCACGCTGGACGATGGCACCCCCGCTGGCGGCAAAATCGACACGATTACTGCGCTGGACGATTACACCGTACAGGTAACGTTCACGGCCCCAGACTGCGTCGCTTTTAGCGACATCAATAACGTGGCAGTGGTGCCGCGTGCGGAGTTCGAGGCGGTTTATGGCGACGACTATGCTGCGATGCGGGACGACCCGCTGCGCGTGCCAGAGGTTGTTTATGGGCCATTTGGTGACCCGGAGTTTTCGCCGGGTGAGCGGGTGAGCCTGCTGCCAATGGAGGGGTATACGGATAACGAACCGGGTGCGGTCATTCCTAACGAGTACATTTACCTCAGCATTCCAGATTCAACCGTGGCCGTTGAGCGCTTTTTGGGTGGTGAGTTGACGTATCTTGCTGTGCCGGGGCCGCGCCAAGACGAGGTCGAAGCCAATCCTGATGTGGAAAGCTACCGCTTTATCGGCAATGGCTTCAGCTTTTTCGCCTTCAACGCCGCTGACCCCGAAAACCCGCAGCCAGGTGTAGACGAAAATGGTGAGGCCATTGACCAGGGGCTGCACCCCATTTTTGGAGATGTACGGGTACGGCAGGCGCTAGCCCTGGCGTTTGATAAGGACACGCTAATTGAGGGTATTGTGGATGGCAAGGGCGTGCCCGTGGCGACGCACACCACCCCCAACTCCTGGGTGTATGACGAGAGCATTGCCTACACCTATGATCCCGACGCCGCGCTAGAACTGCTGGCTGAAGCGGGTTGGGTAGACGACGACAACGATCCGTCCACGCCGCTCATCTGCGAGGACTGCCTCTATGCCCAGGAAGTTGATCCCGACTTTGCTGGGTCACCGCTGACGTTCACACTGCTGGCTGGGTCTGGCAGTACCACAGGCGAGGAAATGTCACTGTTTTTCGACTCGGAGATGGCCAAGATCGGCGTTGAGGTAGACTATCAACAAGTAGATTTCAACAGCGTTCTCATCCCCAATATGCTGGGGCAAACCTACGATATGGTGCTGCTGTCGTGGAGCCTGGGCTTCCCGGTAGACCCGGACGTAACCAATTTCTACGGGCCAGAGGCTGACCAACCCGGCGGCGGCTTCAACTTCGTTTCGTTCAACAACGAGCGCATCAACGAACTGATGGAAGAAGCGCGCACCGTTCCCGGTTGTGACCAGGACACCCGCGCCGAACTGTACGCCGAAGCCCAGCAAATCCTGTTTGAAGAAATGCCCTACCTCTACCTGTATGTGCCCAGTTCACTGACGGCAGTGCAGAATGATGTCACAGGCTTCGACCCGACGCCCATTAGCCGTGTTTGGAACCAGGACGCCTGGTTTATTCCAGTGGAGTAAATACTAGCGGCAAAGCGGTCATAAGGGGGCGGCACTCCGGGTGTCGTCCCCACCCTTATTGGAAAAGCCCTGAGCAAACAACATCATGTGGAAATTTATCCTGCGGCGCTTGGTGCAAGCCATCCCCACCTTCTTTGGCATTACGATACTGGCCTATACCATTATGGCGCTGGCCCCCGGCGACCCGGTTGCCATCCTCACGTTTGACCCCAGTGTGACTCAGGTTGAGCGCGAGCGGCTGGCCGACCGTCTTGGTGTTAACGACCCTGTACCGCTGCAATATTTGCGTTGGCTCATCGGCGACGATTGGCTACGCTTCGATACAGACGGTGACGGCGAACCGGATGCGCGTGGCGAGCGTAAGGGCATTTTGCGTGGGGACTTTGGCACATCGTTTGTGTACAGTCGCAGCCCCATTACCCTCATCGCGGAGTTTCTGCCTGCGACCATCGAATTAAACATCGCGGTATTGGTGGTTAGCCTGCCGCTTGGCATCGCTATTGGTGTGTTGGCGGCGCGCTTTCATGATGGTTGGTTTGACCAATCTTCACGGGTGTTGGCGGTCGTTGGAGATGCCGTGCCGAGCTTTTGGCTGGCGTTTATTCTGATTTTGGTGTTGGGCCGCTACCTGGATGTGCTGCCAATGGGGGGGCGCTGTGCCCCCACCCGTGGCGGCTGCCCACCCATTTACGAGCGCATGCAATACATTGTGATGCCTGTGCTGGTCATGTCGCTTGGCGCGGTCAGCGGCTGGTCACGTTTTATGCGTGCTTCCATGCTAGAAAACATCAGTGGCGATTATATTCGCACGGCCCAGGCCAAAGGCTTGTCTAATCAGCGGGTGTGGTTTCACCACGCGCTGCGCAACGCCATCATCCCGATGGCAACGTTCCTGGGGCCGCTATCGGTGAGTTTGCTGGGCGGCTCGGTCATTATCGAAACGATTTTCGCGTGGCCGGGAGTAGGTCGGCTGTTGTTGCAGTCCGTTACCAGCCAGGACTACCCGGTGGTGATGGCGTCTGTCGTGATTGGCTCCCTGTTGACAATCGTAGGCTACCTCATCTCCGATATTCTCTATGCCGTGTTCGACCCCCGCATCCGACTGTAAGGAGTGACCCCCTATGGCAACCCAATCTGATACTGGGGCGCGGGTCGTGCGGCTGCAACCCGCGCCCAAGCAAACGCGCCTGCGCAGCGCCAGCCTCACAGAGC
>CAWUJQ010000174.1:0-8828 GCA_963922445.1 uncultured bacterium | reverse complement strand
TCATGGAGGGCGGCATTGGCAGCGGGCCGGTTGCGATATTGCCCGTGGTGCCCATCATCGGGATGTTGGCTGTGGGCAAGCTGGGCAACTGGCTAACGACCGGCGCTACGCTGGTGCTGCTGGTGGGGCTGGCCGCTGTGGGGCAGCCGTCCGTGACAGGTGAAAGTGTGGTTAGCCAGTGGATGACCAGCACGCTTGCGGTGATTGCGGCCTCTGTGTTCATTCACATTACATTTCGGCATTGGTGGCAGGCTAACAGCATCATCCGTGACCGGGACGAGGAGATTGACCTCGCAGTAGGCATCCTCCAGCAGACGTCCGTCTCGCAGGCCTTCATGGATGACATCCTCAACTCTATGCTGGATATGCTGATTGTGCTGGACGCTGACCTGAACGTGATAATGGTCAACCAATCGATATGCACTCAGTTGGGCTATGAGCAGCATGAGCTAATCGGCAAGTCGTTTTCACAGTTGTTGGCGGGTGCAAATGACCCCTTAGTGGCGCGGGTGCGGCAACTGTACGATTTGCCAACCGAAGACAGCGCAAGCGCTTTCAACACCACCACTTGCTATCGCAATAAGCATGGCGTTGCCCTTCATGTGGACTTCACCGCGTCACGGATGCAGGTGCCAGGGGCCACACGGCAAATTGTATGTGTGGCCCACGATGTGACCGAGCGCGTCAAGGCCAACGAAGCGCTGCGCATGAGCGAGAGCCGCTTGCGCACCGCCCTTGAGAATGTAGACACGATATTGCTGTCACTGGACGCCAGCGGCACCATTACCTACTTTGAGGGCAAGGGCCTATATGCCATCGACATGCGCCCCGGCCAATTCGTTGGTCAAAACGTGTTTGACCTGACGAACCACATGCCGCAAATTGTGGCCAATGCGAAGCGTGCCCTACGTGGGGAGCGTTTTAACAGCGTGGTGGAATTTAACGACTTCGTTTTTGATGCCTACCACAACCCCATCATCAATGCGGACGGCCAAACAACGGGGGCGCTTGTCTTTTCGTTGAACGTGACGGATTTTGTGATGGCAGAGCGGTCATTAGCTGAAGAGCGCAACCTGCTGCGCACGCTGATTGACACGCTGCCGGACTACGTCAACCTGAAAGATGCCGATGGCCGGTACCTGCTGAGCAATGCCAATCACATGCGCTTAGGCGGCGTTGAGCGCCACCAGGACATCCTGGGGCGCACTGCCAAAGACATCTTCGGGCAGGCTGTGGCCGACGCGCAAGTGGAAGACGACGCGGTGGTGGTGGCCACCCGCAACCCGGTTGTGAGTGTAGACCAGTTTGAGTTGAACAACGAGCAAGACCCGGTTTGGATACAAACCATGAAGGTGCCGCTGTTCAAAACGGACGGCGAACTCACCGGGATTTTAGAGGTTGCAACGGACATCACCCAGCGCAAACGCGATGAGGAGCGCATCCGGGAAAGTGAAGAGCGCCTGCGCGCGCTGGTAACGAATGCCCCGGTGTTCATCTTTGCCATTGACCACGACTACACCATCACCTTTTTTGAGGGTAAGGGGGTCAGTGAGGCCAACATCGAAAAGGTGGGCGAGGTGTTAGGGCGGTCGCTGTTTTTACCGGCGGACAACACCACCGAACTGCGGGTCGCACAGTCTGTGGCGCAGGCGTTCAATGGCAAAAGCGTCAAAACCACCATGACCGTCGGCTCGCTAACGTTTGACATTCGCTATTCGCCCATCGTCGGGGCCGAGGGCACCATTACCGGGGTGACGGGCGTGGCGACAGACATCAGCGAACGGCGTCAGGCCGAAGAGGCCCTGCGGCGCAGTGAAGCGCGTAACCGGGCGCTGCTGGCCGCCCTGCCCGACATGATGTTCGTCGTCAACAGGGACGGGGTGGTTACGGACTACAAAGTCCATTCGACAGATGAGTTAGTGCTGGTTCCAGAGCAGATCATCGGTAGCAGCATCTACGAAGTTGGCTACGATGCGGAAAAAGTTCAGGAGATTGAGCAAGCCATTTATGAATGCCTGGTGACGGGCAAAGAACAGCGCGTGGAATACACCATCGACACGATGGCCAAGCACGACCAAACGTTTGAAGCCCGCTATGCCCGCATGAACGATGACGAGGTGTTGTCGGTTATTCGCAATGTGACGGACGCCCGCCGGGTAGAACGCGAACTGCAACAGTTTGCCGAAGAGCTAGGCCGCAGCAACAAGGAATTAGAGGAGTTTGCCTACATCGCCTCGCACGACCTGCAAGAACCGCTGCGCAAGATTCAGGCCTTTGGTGAGCGCTTGCAAACCCACGGCGTGGCGCAGCTTGACCCTAACTCACAGGATTATTTGAAACGGATGATGGCGGCGGCCAACCGGATGCAGGTTCTTATTCGCGATTTGTTGGCGCTGTCACGCGTGACGACGCGTGCGCAGCCGTTCCAAAAGGTGGATTTAAACGCGGTGGTGGCAGGGGTGCTGGACGACCTAGACTACCGTGTTGAGCAGACGGGGGCCAAGCTGGACGTGGAAGCGCTGCCCGTCATTGACGCCGAAGAACATCATATGCGGCAGTTGTTCCAAAATTTGCTGGGCAATGCGCTCAAGTATAGCAGCACGGATGTGCCCCCCTGCATTCACGTGCGCTACGAACTTACCCTGGGTGACGACAAGCCATTCGCCCATATTACAGTGCAGGACAACGGCATCGGTTTTGAGGCAAAGCACGCCGAGCGGATTTTTAGCCCGTTCCAGCGTTTGCACAGCCGCCAAGAGTATCCCGGAACAGGCATCGGGCTGGCCCTGTGCCGTAAGATCGTCGAACGGCATCGCGGCAAAATTTATGCCACGGCCACGCCCGGTGAGGGGGCCGTCTTCCATGTTCAACTCCCGCTTACGCAAAAACCTTTGGATGGGCAGCAGCACGATGAGGGATAAAACGCACATCACGCCGCACATCGTCATGGCTGAGGACGACGAGGACGACCGTATTTTGATTCGCGAAGCGATGACCGTTGCCAAGGCCAATGTAAGGCTCGATTTTGTACACGATGGTGACGCGCTGCTGGATTACCTGCGCCAGCAGGGGGCGTATGCGCACCTGCGGGGGGCGCAGCACCCGGCCCTGGTACTGCTGGATTTGAACATGCCGCGCAAAAGCGGGCTTGAAGCGCTGCTGGATATTCGCCAGGACGCGGCCTTGCATCACCTGCCTGTGGTGGTGCTGTCCACCTCCAGCCGTGAGGAAGATGTGTTGCAGTGCTATCGCAGCGGCGCGAATGCGTTTATCACCAAGCCGGCGTCGTTTGACGCCTATGTGGAAATTTGCCGGGCGCTGCATATGTTTTGGTTTTTGACGGTGCAACTGCCCGTCGCCGTGGGGGATTCTTGATGCGCAGCGCAGGAAAATCCACCCATTGGTCATGGTGGCCGCGAAAACATCATAAAGAAAACCTGCCTGCGCTTGCGGTTTTGCTAGCCTCTATTAGAATTAGGTTCGATATGGTTGGTTTCAGCCATTTCGATGAACTGGAAAGGCCATACCTTGTTAAAGGAAAACAAGCGATCCATTCGCATCCTACTGGTGGACGACAACGAAGAAGAGTCTTTGTTGACCCGCACGATGCTCTCCCGTATGGGCAGTGGCTATAGTGTGGATTGGGTGACCACATATGAGGACTTGATGGTTCGGCTCAATAAAAAGGCCGACCGGTATGACCTGTTTTTGGTAGATTACCACCTGGGCGACCACAACGGGGTCGACTTTTTAGAACTGCCCGCCGTTAAAGACAGCGGCGTGCCCACCGTGATTATCACCAATGATGCTGACGTTGACATGGCGGCCCTGTATGCCGGTGCTGCCGATTACATTCATAAAAGCAACATGGGCGTGCGCACCATGGAACGAACCATTCACTATGCACTAGAGCGGTCACAAACCCTGAGCGAACTGCGTCACAGCGAAGCGCGCTACCGCGCCATTGTTGACGACCACGTTGACATGATTGTTCGCTTTGACTTGCACGGGCAGCTTACGTTTGTGAATAACGCGTACTGTCGCCATCGCGGGGTGCCAGAGGTTGAACTGCTGGGCACGAACTATCTGGAAGGCGTTCACCCCGAAGACCGCCAAAAGCTCCAATCTTTTAAGACGGCGCACAACGGCAGCAAGCCCACCACCACCACGGAAGTACGCGCCGATGAGACCAACGGGATCACGCACTGGCAGCAGTGGACGACCCAGCCCATCATCGACGCCGACGGGCGACTGCTGGAATATCAGAGCGTCATCCGCGATGTTACCGACAGCCGCCAGGTGGAAGACGACCTCAACAACCGTTTAGAGCAACTGCGCACGCTGCGCCGCGTGGACAGCGAACTGACCGAAACGCTCAATATTGAGATGGTGGTGGGGTTAGCGTTGGACAGTGCCATGCGTTTGAGCGCGGCAGACTGTGCGGTGATGGCGCTGTATAATGCGGAGACCGACCGCCTGGAAATTGTGCGGTCGTTTGGCGTGATGGACCCGAACGTGCTTGCGCCGATGTATCGCAAGCGGCGCGGCGTCATCGGGCGGGTGGTGGAAAATAAGGCCGGGGAATACATTGCAGACCTGGCCAGCGAACCCAATTACACGCCCACGCTGCCCGCCATGCAGTCGCTGATGGTCATCCCGCTGCTGTCGCAGGAGCGCTTTTTGGGGATTATCACGCTGGAAACGAAACGCCCTGACCGCTTTAACGAAGAGATTTTCGATTACATCACGCTGGTTACCGCCCGCATTGCCGTTTCTATTGACAATGCGCGCCTGTATGACCTGCTGACTAAGCGCCTGGATGAGTTGGAGCGCCTGTACGACCAGGTAACCGAACTGGAACAACTCAAGACGGACATGATTCGCATTGCCGCCCACGACCTGCGCAACCCGCTGGGCATTATCAAAAGTTACATTGACCTGCTGCAAATGGACATGGCCAAGCACGACGTTGACCTTAAGGAATTTGACACCTACTTGGGGCCGATGACGCGGGCGGTGGGGCGGATGCAGCGCATCACGACGGACGTGCTAACGTTAGAGCGCTTTGAGCGGCGCGAAACCAGCGAAGAGCAGGTTGACCTGTCGATGGTGGTGCGCAGTGTGGCGGAAGAGAACGAAGACGCCGCCAATCACAAATCGCAGGACTACATTGTGGATGTGCCGCCCGTGCCGACCTATGTGCGTGGGGATTTGGTGCAGCTTCAGGAGGCGGTGAGCAACCTGATTGGCAACGCGATTAAGTACACGCCAGAAGGCGGCAGGGTGATGGTGGTGTTGGAATACGACGGGGATGCGGCGGTTTTTGAGGTGATTGATAATGGCTACGGCATCCCGTTTGAGCAGCAAAGCCGCCTGTTCCAGCCGTTCTACCGCGCCAAAACGCCAGAAACGTCTGGCGTTGAAGGGACGGGCCTGGGCTTGCACCTTGTCAAGAGCATTGTTCAACGCCATGCGGGGCGCATGATATTCAGCAGTCGTTACATGGAAGGTAGTACCTTTGGCTTCCAAATTCCATCTGCCGACTAATGCCACGAACGGACTGCCGATGACGCCGCCGACGGACTACAAGCTGCTGCTCATAGACGACGATGAAGACGAATATGTGCTGATGCAGGCAACCGTCCGCAGTATGCGTGAGCGCCACACCATCACCTGGGTGGACAACTTCGAGGATGGGTTTAACGCCATTATGGACGATGAACACGATGCGTACCTGGTGGACTACTATTTGGGGCCGCACACGGGCGTCGATTTGCTGCGGGCTGTGCGCGAACGCGACTGCCGTGCGCCCATTATCATCCTCACCGGGCGCGATGACGATGGCCTGGATGAAGAAGCCCTGGCCGCTGGTGCGACCGATTACCTGGACAAGAACACACTCAACGGGGTGCTGTTGGGCCGGGCGGTGCGCTATGCCGTCCATCAGCAGCGCAACCAAAACCACCTGGAAGACCTGGTTCGGCAGGTGAGCAAGCTGGAACAACTCAAAACCGACATGATCCGCATTGCTGCCCACGACCTGCGCAACCCGCTCACGGTGATGCGCGGCTATATTGAAATGCTACAGGTGGAGTTGGAAGACAAGCTGGAAGCCCACCTGGCGTCTTACCTATCCGAACTGCAACAGTCGGTTCAACGGATGCAAAAGCTGGTGCGCGACATTCTGTCTACCGAGCGGATTGCAGAACACAGCGGCGGCTATACCGACCCGGTTGATTTTAGCGCCCTGGTGGAAACGATTCACGCCGAATATGCCCAAAACCCCAAAAACAAGCAAACCTTGCGGCTCAACCTGCCAGATGAGACCGTCGTTGTGTACGGCTCAGAACCGGAACTGCGCGAAGCCGTGCGCAACCTGATGAGCAATGCAGTCAAATACACCCCGCCGGACGGGGCCATCACCATAAAGTTGAGTGCCGATGCTGACATCGCCCTGTTCACCGTGACGGACACCGGCTATGGCATTCCAGAGGATAAGCAAGATCAGCTCTTTAAGCCGTTCTTCCGGGCTAAAACGCCAGAAACGCGCAAAATCGACGGCACAGGCCTGGGCCTGCACCTGGTTAAAAACATTGTGGAGCGCCACAACGGGCAAATCCACTTTGAAAGCGTTTACAAAAAGGGTAGCACGTTCGGGTTTATGTTGCCGCAAGTTGATTAAGGTTTTTATAGGCATGTTGACTCTCCTCTATGTGTCTGTAACATTGTGTTACTCGCACGGCCAGTTGTAGGAGTCTGCAAATATCATGTCTTCAAATATCACCTACCGCATCCTGTTGGTTGACGACGAAGAACAAACGCACATCTTTGTAAACGACCTGCTGCGGATGTCGCGGGTAGAGGGGCGTTTTGAGTTGGACTGCGTTGTGGCTTTTGACGAGGCGCTGACGGCCCTGTTAAATGGTGGTTATGATGCGTGCCTGATGGACTACAACCTGGGCAGCTACAGCGGGCTAGATTTGCTGCAAGAGGCCACCCACCGGGGCAACCGCACGCCGATTGTTATGCTCACCGGGCACGGCAACCGGGAGGTTGACCTGGGCGCGTTAGAGGCGGGGGCAGCCGAGTTCCTGGAAAAAGAGAAGCTCAACCGCATGATGCTGGCGCGCACGCTGCGTTACGCCATCAAGCATCAGCAGGACAAAAACCAACTTGAAGACCTATATGAGCAGGTGAGCGAGCTTGAGCAGCTCAAAACGGATATGATTCGCATTGCTGCCCACGACCTGCGTACCCCGCTCACCACGATGTTGAATTACGCCCACTTTTTGCGCGATGACCGCGACCACCCGCTGCAAGACGATCAATTGGGCTATGTGGATAACATGATTGCGTCGGTTTATCGGATGCAGAAGATTATCAGCGATATTTTGTCGCTAGAGCGCATTCAAGAAACGGCAGCCGAGCGCTATGCCAATGTGGTTGACCTGGCGGAGCAGATCAATGCGGCGGTGCGGGTAAGCCTGCCGACGGACGGGTCAAAGCAGGTGCTGGTGAACGTGCCGCCATCGGGGGTATTCGTATTGGGGGATGCAGGGCAATTGGTAGAAGCCGCCGTCAACCTGATGACCAATGCCGTCAAATACACGCCGGACGGGGGCACGATTGAAGTGGGGTTGGCCGTAGACGGTGGGGATGCCGTGCTGACCGTGCGCGATAACGGCTACGGCATCCCAGATGACATGCAAGATCGGCTGTTCCAACCGTTTTACCGCGCCAAATCCAAGATGACGCGCCGCATCGAAGGAACAGGGCTGGGGCTGCACTTGGTACGTAACATTGTGCGCCGCCATCGCGGAGAGATCATCTTTCACAGTGTGTATGGTGAAGGCAGCGTGTTCGGCTTTCGCATTCCGCTGCACCAGTAGCCGCCTAGCCGGGCAGGTCAGGCAGCGTCGAGTCAATGTCTTGCAAAAACGCCAGCGCCTCTGCGCGGGTTGCAAACTGGCGGTAGCGCGTGGAGTACATCTGGCTGGCGGCATTGGTGATAAACCGGATGAGCGGGTCGTCGGTGCCGTAGAGCAGCACCCAGCCCATTTGCTGGTGGCTGGCCATCGGCTTGTAGACGTCGGCAAATTCCTTCAGCGTTTTGGGGAAGGACGCAATTTCGGCGGCGTCTACCAGCGCATGAATAAGTGGCACAACGGATTGATCGGGCGCTGCATCAATGAACTCGGCGGCTTTGGTGGCGGCGGCCAGCACCATCTCAGCGTCCACATCCCCGCTCAGGTCAACCTGTAACACGCGATCTTCAACCAACCAGTACGTATCCGCTGGCATTGCACCTCTCCCTATGTTTAGAGACCGTTAAACAGCCCTTATCATAGTGCGTTCCTGTGAGCCGCGCCAGAAGTGAGCATAGGGTTTTTATCAGTTTTAAGGGGGGGATGGCGTGAACCATCCCTGTAATGTATCGCTACGCCGTCACATTGACCAGGCTGCTAGCGACCGATTCATCGAAGCGATTGAACGCGAGGCGCACCGTCGCCGTCAACTGATAGCTGTCGTAGTACGGCAGGTAGTCCACGCTGACGCTGATGCGGCGGCGATAGCCCACATACCAGCCGGGGCGATAGACACACACTGCCGAACCAAAGTCATTGTTGGCTGGGGTGGAACTGACCTTACCGGCAGCGTCCGTCTTTTCTGGCATTTCTGCACTTACAAACACGGGCGCGCCGTCTGCCATGCCGATTTGCCCGGTCATGGCGGTGGCCAGCGGCCCGGCCTTGTCCATCGTCAAAAACTCACTGATGTTGAGCAGTGCCGCATACGTGTTGCCGTCCACAATCCACGCCAGGTCAGAC
>CAWUJQ010000173.1:0-8836 GCA_963922445.1 uncultured bacterium | reverse complement strand
GGCTTTGCTTGAAACTTGCGGGGCAATGCGGCAACATGGTGCGCGATTATCGTAAGTGAGTTGTGGTTTATGACTTTTGCAGATGCAACGACATCGCCCCAGCACGCCGTTTTGATGGAGGGGCTGCGCTTTACAGACGAAGATTTGCAGGCCAATCGCCAGGGGCAACTTAGCGACCGCCAGCGCAGTTATTTGTGGATTGATCGGCGTAAAAATGCGATTTTGGGCGTGGTGCTGGCCATCGCCTTTGTGATGGGAACCGGCGCTTTGTTGTTCTATGGCATTCAGCAAGGCAATCCCATTTTGCAGGTGTTGGGCTTACTCCTTGCTGGATGCAATACAGGGCTGGTGTGGCTGTTTGGGTTGAATTGGCTGCGCTCTGGCTATGATTTGCGTTCAGGTGCGGTAGAGGTCATCGAAGGTGAGGCCCAGCACGTTGTGCGCCAGTTGGGGCGGGCACAGGTAGGCAGCATCCGCATTGGGGATACCGTCGAAGTGCCAACAGATGCCGATACCTTCAAGGCGTTTACCCCGGGCGCGACCTATCGCTTGTATCGCACCACCCACGCGCAGCGCTTCTTGTCAATCGAGCGCTTGTAGCCTGCCCAGCAATTTAAGACCAAATTCAGCGGTTGTTCAGGCGTGTGCGCTACAATGCACCCACTCGGAACAATGTGGAGTACCTGCGAATGAAAATGACAGTTGGCCTGGCCCAAATCTACCCGAAGCTGGGCAATTTACAGGCAAATCTCGATAAGCACCTTGCTTATGTTGAGGATGCGGCCCGGCAAGGGGTTGACCTGCTCGTATTTCCTGAAATGTCGCTTACTGGCTATCAGGTGATGGATATGGTGCCGGAGTTGGCCGTGCGGGCAGAGGCGAGTGACCCGGTGTTTGCCCAAATGTTGGACGCCAGCAAGCAACTCGACATCATGGTCGGCTTTGTGCGTGAGGATGAACGCAATCGCTTCTACATTGCGGCGGCATACCTTTCTGGCGGAGATGTGGTGCATATTCACCACAAAGTCTATCTGCCGACGTATACCATGTTCGATGATGGCCGCTACTTTGACGCGGGCCAACACCTGCGGGCGTTTGATACGCGCTTCGGGCGCATGGGCATGTTGATCTGTGAGGACTTCTGGCATATGTCTGCCCCTTATGTGTTGTGGATGGACGGGGCGGATATTTTGCTGCTGCACAGTTGCAGTCCAAGCCGCGGGGTTAGCGCGGGTGAACAGGGCCGTCTTACGTCGTCACGCTGGGTGGAACTGATGAATCAGTCGTATGCCAGCAGCCTTACCTCATATGTGGTGCATTGCAACCGCGTGGGCTATGAAGACGGCAAGAGCTTTTGGGGCGGGTCGTCGGTTGCCAACCCAGAGGGCGAGTTCATCACGCACGGGTTGTACTTTGACGAAGCGCTCATCGTACAGGAACTGGACCTGAACCAGCTTCACCGCACGCGCAGCCGTGTGCCCCTGCTGCGTGACGAACGCCCTGCCCTGGTGCAGTCTGAATTGCATCGCATTCTTGATCGCGTCCCCGTCAACGGGCGCGCAACACGATGACAGACCCTAGAGCCATCATTGAGCTATTTGCTTTTGCAGAGGGACTCAAAAATGAACTGCGGCATTCCCACACGAGCGCGGGCCGCCACGAAAGTGTGGCCGAACACTGCTGGCTGCTGTGCCTGATGGCTCTGGCGGTGTTCGACGAGATTTCGCTGCCAGTAGACCGGATGCGTGTGCTAAAGATGCTCATTGTTCACGATTTGCCAGAGGTGATTACGGGCGATATTCCCGTGTTTGATAAGGCCAAAATTGCCGAGCAAGCCGCCGCAGACGAAGCCGCCGCCCTACGGCAAATTGCAGCACGCTATCACCTGGGTACAGAGATTGCAGCGCTGTGCGAGGAGTTCGAGGCGCAGCAGTCGAATGAAGCCCGGCTTGCCCGTGCCATTGACAAGGCAGAAGCGCTGATGCAGCACAACCTCGCCCCCATTACCGCGTGGGATCAGAACGACTACGACTACCAAACGGAGTTGGCGCACCCACGCAATGCTGTCTTCGACATTGACCCGTTCATCGTGGCCCTCAAACAGCAAATTGACCTGGACACGATGACAAAAATTGACGCCAATGGCATGTTGGATCGAGCCAATCCCCAAGCAGTAGCAGCCCATCAGCAAGCAAAAACGCAGGAGTAGATCATGGTTGTAGCACAAACAACCCCCACTCACATTTTACCCCACATGGACATGGATACGGGCCTAGCCGGGCGTATTTTGACCGGGTTTATCCGCGATCAGGTGGGTAAGGCGGGCCTCAACCGCGCTGTACTCGGCCTTTCCGGTGGCATTGACTCGGCGCTGTCGGCTTACCTGTCAGCGCGCGCGCTGGGATCAGAAAATGTGCTGGTCGTGCGGATGCCCTACCGCACCTCATCCGAGGACAGCTTGACGGACGCCCAAGCCATCATTGACGACCTCGGTTTACCGACCAAAACGGTCGAAATCACCGACATGGTTGACCCGCTGATAAGCCGCTTCCCGGATATGAGTAACACCCGCAAGGGCAACATCATGGCGCGTATGCGCATGATCGTGTTATATGACCAATCTGTGGATTGGGGCGGGTTGGTGATGGGCACCAGCAACAAGACCGAATTCCTGCTGGGCTACTCGACCATTTACGGGGACAGTGGGGTGGCGATGCAGCCGATTGCAGACATCTACAAGTATCAGGTGCGGCAGCTAGCGCGTCACCTGGGCGTGCCAAACAGCGTGATTACCAAGCCGCCGAGTGCCGACCTGTGGGAAGGCCAAACAGACGAAGGCGAACTCGGCTTTACGTATGATGCCGTCGATCAGGTGTTGTATTTGCTGGTGGACGAGCGCTACACGGTCGAAGAAGTGGTGGACGAGGGCTTTAGCCGTGACTTTGTGGAAAATGTGTGGCGGCGGGTGAAGTCCAACCATTACAAGCGCACGATGCCGAATGTGGCCAAAGTGAGCAAGCGCACCATCGGCCATGACTTCCTCTACTTGCGTGACTGGACGGGCCGCTAACCCACATGGATGACGCGCTGCTTGATTTGGCTCGTGATGTCATCGACATGCGCAAGCGCCCGCTCCAGACGAAGGCACACCAGCGTTACCCGGCGGCGGCCCAACAGTTGAGCGCTGCCGTTACTGCCTGTGATGACCCTGACACGCTGCGGGCGCTCATCCGGCTGGATACGGGCCACGTGCTGCCGCCGCCCGTGATGCAGACTGCCTACGAAACACTGCTTGCCGATGAGGTGCAGCGCACCCCCGATGTACTGCGGGCCTATGCGCTGCACCTGACGATGTTCGGCTACACGGACGCCGATGGCAGCCTCGTTCACGACACGGATGCGCTGACCCAATCGCTGTTTGACGAGGCTGAGGGTAAAGGTGGCGATTAGACGGGCTTGCGGCCAGCGATAATCACGTAGCGGTGGGTAAACGCTGACTCCGGTGTGCCCACGGCGCGCGCGTCTAGCCATGCTTTGACCGCGTCTGGTGCCTGGGCCATCATGATGGTTAGGCGCTCAATCACGTCTGGCGTGCAGCCCATGCGCTCTGCCCACGGCATAAACGCCGCATCGTGGGTGAAGCTGGTATCCACCTGCTCGATTTCAAGCTGTGCATCTAAAAACGTACCGCGCCACTCCCCCTCAGAGTGAATCTGCACATGCGATGGGTCGCGCAGGCGCTCGAAAGCGTCCATGTAACGGGCGGCGCGGTCTTCCGTCGGTGCGTCATGATCCTGCACGATCAGCAATCCCCCTGGTTTGAGTACCCGTGCGCTTTCCAGCACAAACTTGAACACATCTGAAAAGTGATGGGCGGCTATCCGGCAGGTGACAAGGTCGAACGTGGCGTCATCGAAGGGCAGGTCTTCCGCGTCGGCAATCTGAAAGATGACGTTATCGACCTGTGGCGTAATAAACGCTTCGGCGGCGTCCAGCATGGGCTGGGTGATGTCCGTCGCGACGACGGCCTTTACATGCGGGGCCAGCTTGAGCGCAGTATGGCCGCCACCTGTGGCAATATCAAGCGCGACATGGTCAGGTTGAGGTTTCGCGAACCGCAAAATGATGTCCAGGTCAGCGCCCGTTGCATGGACTGGACTGGTGACGTAGTTTTGGGCGTGGTTGCCAAACTGCTGCTGGACTTTGGCTCTGGTGTCGTTGGGTTCACTCATGATGGTGGCCTTTGTGTGTGCTAGAAGATGGCCTGACTATAACCACACATCATGCGGTGGCGGTGGCGTTATTCACATCATTGATAGCGCTCATGGCAAAGTGGAATGCGTCACTCCGTGCAGTAATCCGCGACCGGGGGCGCGATGGACTCCGCAAACAGGCGATTGCCCTCGGCATTGAAGTGGCCGTCAACGGGGTAGAATGCCAGGCCGTCATGTGTTCTGAATGTATCTGTCACCTTCATGAATGGTACGCCAGCGGCATCGGCTGCCTGTTCAATCGCATCATCCACAAGCGCACTTTCGGTGATCTCAGGCGGCAGGATGAACCCCAATTGCATCAGGTTTTGGCGGGCGGTGTCCTGTGTGTAGGCTCCATACGGCACTGAAAGCACTAAAATCTCACTTTGCGGTGCTGACTCAGCAATAGCGGCGAAATCTGCTGCCATCTGGTTGATGTAGGGGGTTAGCGTAGCTGGGTCTTGCAGCGGCCATGCCCAATAGTCCGGCGTGGTGACGGCAAAATGCACCATATGCGGGCTGATGTGGCCATCCGTGAACCAGCTTTGCACATGCACCGGAAGCGCGTTGTAGCGCTGCATTTGATCGGCGTGTTGCGTATAGATGTCAATGAAGCCTCCGGCAGTGGCTTCCCAGTTGCTGCGCACACTGGCTGCGGAAACGTGCGATAGCACCGTCCGCTTGGCAATAAACGGATAGTGAAACGATACAAACTCAGTTAACCCGGATGGTTGGACATCGTCGCCAAAGGTGAGTTGACGCGGGAATGTCGCATCCTCGCGGGAGACCTGACGCATGTCATCGCCTTGTAACACACCGACCAGGATCACGTCTGGCTGGAAAATGGGCGCAGCCAGTTCCGTGATTTTGGCGTAATCTGCAACGTTGGCCCCCGGCGCACCCAGGTTTAGCACCTGCGCGTTGATGCCAATGCCGTCTATATGGGTTTGCAGCAGGTGTCCCCACGCCTGCTCATAATCGACCCCCCAGCCATACGTGAATGAATCCCCCACCAGCATGATGCGACAGTCCACGTTAGCGCCCAGGTCGAAGTTTGGGCCGCGAAAGCCGTAACGGTTGATGGCAACACGATGACTGAACTCAGGGGTTTGATAGGCGATTGTGCTGTTGCGTGGGAAAATCAGGCCCCCCGGTTGATGGTCACCAATAGCTGCACCCACACCCCGGTCAATGATGTACGTGAGCAGGACGGTCATAGAGAGGGCAACGCAAACCGTCAGCAGTCCGGCTAACGGAAATGCACGATGCCGTTCTCGGTAAATGCCGATCAACCGGGCAGAGGCTAGCACCAGCAGGGCAACCAGCAGAACGCGGTTGCCCAACATCCACCCGGACGGCACATACGCCGCAATGACCAACATCGCGGCAAGGCCTGCCCAGAGCATGGTGAGAGTAACAGGGATTCGCCGTGAATGGTTGCGGAGCGTCAAGGCGGCGACGATCACGAAAACAAGGTAGACGCCGTATGAAATGTGCGCCGCCCATGCCCAAACCTCACCTGTAAGTTGTTGCCACAGCAGGAAGGTGCATCCCGCTAACACGGCAATTGTGGCAAAAACAGAGCCAACAGGACGATTGGGGGACGGAATTTGTAGGGGTGTTGCTTTTGGTTTATCGGTCATGGGGTTATAATCCCCAACGAAGGAAGGGACCGCCAGTATAGATTCGAGCTTTTCTATGCCACGTTCAAAATTTACAGCCTTTGTGCTGGCTGTGCTGCTGTTACTCGCTGGGATTGGATGGGCTGCCCCCGATCACCAGCAGCAAGTTGATAATTTGACCGGTTTTGCCACCGATATTCGCGCTGACCTGGAACGCGCAGCCATTGAAGTGTTTCCAGACGGCCTGCCCGACGAATGGACGGGCAATATCGACAATACCTCGCCGACCTACATCCCCGACCTGTGGTTTGATAAGGAACTGCTCGCCAACGGTGTATTTGGTGGCGACCGACGCCCGCCAAACTGGATCAGTGTTACGGTGGATGTGGCTGACATCCTGGCCCGTAACGTGCGTCACGACCTGGAAGAGGTGGCGGATGTGCTGTTCGGTGGGTTTGGAGAGCGTCCGATTGGGTGGAACGGGGCGGCTGGTATTTACCGCTGCGACCGAGCCGTGATGAATATCTACTTCTTGGCTGTCGCTGAGTTTAGCTTCGTTGAAAATGCCCAACAGGACGAGTTTGGCTTTTGTGCCGAGGTTGAGGCGGAGTTGAACTTCTTCTTGCTGGAGCAGCAGCAGCTTGACCTGTCTGGCGCGGAGTTGGACGCGGCGATACTGTCAACACGCGGCGATATTGAACGCCTCGCTGACGAGGTGTTTGGTGTTAATGACCGCCCGATTGGATGGTCTGGCAATCGGGATGAGAACTCCCCGCTGCTGTTGGCCGACAACCGCGCCGATGTTGACCTGCTCGCTGATGAAACGCTCGGTGTCAATCGGCGGCCAGAAGGGTGGGCAAGCTTGTTCCTGGATGATTCACAGGTGCTTTCCTGGCGCAACGTCCGCCATGACCTGGAACTGCTGACTGAGGAATTGGTGCCGCAGTTTCCATCCATTGAAGGTGACCGCCCACGCGGTTGGGAAAACGAAGACCCAATGCGAATCTGTTCGCTGCGCCTGCAAACGCTCGTTGTGCTGCTTGAAGCGGTTTACAACGAGGAAGGGGCCATCTTCAGCCGCTTCGACGTCCCCGCGACGGACAACTACTGCACGCGGTTGTTCACCGAAGCGAATAACTTTGCGGAAGACCCGCCCCTGAGTGAGATTGACGCGTTATTGGCGGGCGGCCCCGTTCTGTTCGAGTCCGACTTTGCGTTCGCGTACCTGGATGTATCGGCATTGGAATATATGGGTATCATGCCGGGGGGGACGCAGTTCCGGGCTTGGTATCGCAATTTCAATGACTCCACGATGATGTTCGTGAGCGGTGAGAACTTCGCGGTGTACATTGACCAGCGCTTTACCACCATGCCGGTAGACATCTTCGACAGGCTGCCCACGCTGGAAGGGGTGCAACCGCTTACCTTCTGTGATGCAAGTTGGTGCAATGGCCCCGGCCCCACGCCCACGCCGACGGGCGGTGCTATCGAATCGCTGCTGGCATTCGAGACGCCTGTGATCCAGCCGACGGTGGACACAAGCGAACAGTTGCCGGAGGAGCAAAAGACGCAGGTCAACTTTGAGAACATCCGCGTCAATTACTTGCTGGACGATGAGCAGGCCCGAACAGCGGAAGTCATCTTGGAAATCTGCCCGGACCCATCGCTGGTGGCGGTGCCAGGTGAACCGTGTGAACCCGTCCTGAGTGTGGTAGACGGGGCAACGGCGGAACCCTTCCCGGTCATTCGCCAGCAGGACGGCCAGAATGTGTACTCCCTGCCCTATGGCTACAGCCAAAACGTGATTATTTCCAGTGCAACGCTCGTTTCCAACGACGTGTTCCTCAGCCCACCGGAACTGCCACGTAACTAAATCAAAAAAAGGGTGTGGCTCTAATCGCCGCGCCCTTCCTCCAATTTAAAGCAGTCACTATACTCTTGCGCCATTGCCAGCATTGAAAAGCGCACTGTGTCCAACCCGTCAATCGCCCAACAATCAACCGTGTCTTCGCGCAGCATTGCACACTGGGTTGTGCGCAGCGTATGCGCGGGGCTGCTGCTGGTTGCTGCGATGCTTGTTCTGGGCCAGTTGCGCCCGTTTTTCTTCCCCACGCCTACGCAGATTGCAGCGTCACCAGCAGATGCACAGGTAGCGTTTACGGTTGAGCAGCCCGCAACAGGCTGGGACGGCTGTACGTGGGTGCGCTGGGCAGTAGATGGCGCACAGTCGGTTCGGTTTGGGCCAGCACTGCTGGAGCCAGCAGAAGATGTAACCCCTAGCGGCGAACGGACGGTTTGCCCACAAACGGACACGCAAATGCGCCTTATTGTGGAACTGAGTGAGGGTGACACACACCGTTATTCTGCTGATGTAGTTGTGTCCACGCGCACGCTGCTGGGGGTGTATATCGGGTTAGGTATGGCGTTGATAATTGGCGCAGTTTGGGTAATGAAACCGCACCGCTATCTATCACTGCCGGGATGGGCGCGGCGCGGTTGGGTGCCGTTGCTGCTGGTGCTGGCCACGGTTGCGCTGTATTGGCCTGCCCGGTATATCGTTTACGGTGGCGACTTCGAGATTCACATTGGCTATGCCGCCACGATTGAATCGTTCGCTGACCTCAACCGCCCCAACTTTTTGATGCACCTGATCTTTATGGCGCTCGCGCCGCTCATGCCCGCCCGTGGTGATGAAGCGCTGTTCCAGGCGGCATTTGTTGCGTTCGTGGTGGCCAATGTACTCACGGTGCTGCTGACCTATGCGTTTTTGCGGGCTTATGGCGTGAACGATAGCCTTCTGGCGGGGGGGCTGGCGCTGGCTGTGCTGCTGCTCACGCCAATCACGCTGCCCACATTGCCGGACGCCAACCTATACCTGGGGTACATTTCCGTGTCCAACTTGTTCCACAACCCGTCGACAGTGTTGCTAAAGCCGTTTGCGGTCGTGCTGTTGTGGAGCGT
>CAWUJQ010000172.1:0-9020 GCA_963922445.1 uncultured bacterium | reverse complement strand
GACGGCGCGACGGGCCGCACTCTTTTGGCCGTCTGGCGCGACCTGCTGCTGCGCGATCAAAATCACACCCACCAGCGAGGCCAACAGCACCAGCGCCACCAACTGCATCGGCAGCAGGTACGTCACAAACAGCGTTTCACCGACGGCCTGCGGACTGCCAAACACACTGAACGTGGCTTCGTCCAGGTAACGCACCGTGGGCGAGTCTGTCCCGGCGACGGCACCCATTAGCAGCAGGGTGCTTGTGTTGCGCTCGAACGTGCGGTTGGGAATGGTGAAAATCGCTTGCCCTTCGCCGTCGTCTGCGTCAGCCTGTGCGAGTGGCATCAGGCGCAGCGAGGTGTAGCGGCCCTCATTGAGCAGGAGGGGGTCGCTGGCGGTGCCGGGGGCAATCTCGTCAATCAGCACGGTGGTATCGCCTTCGCGGTTGAACACACCCGTATTAGACAGCGCTGCGGGCTGCTCAATGCCGTTGAAGATCACGACCCGCGCTTGATCGTTGGCGGGTGGGTTGTAGTCCATCGGGAAGGCGGCAACTTCGCGGGTGGGTTCGCCTTCGTGCAGGATCGTTTCGTACTGATCGTAGACGACAACCGTCGTGACGATGTTCGCGGTTTCGGGCGCTTCGACGGGCAGCGTGCCCTCCCAGATGATCGGCGCAACTGGCTCGTCGCCCGCTTCCTCTTCGAGCAAGGCCATGTCTGTTACCACGACCTCGTAGTCACCAGGTGCCAGTTGCAGGAAGTCGCTGGTTTCGCCAAAGCCAAACTCAGTGGCCACGACCTCACCGTTGACGGTAACTTCCACGAGGCCCGCGCTGCGCGCACCATGCACAAGCTGCACAATCGGCTCTGCTTGCGGGTCGATGGTGTCAATCGTGTCGCCCGTGAGGGCGATGCCCACCACAACGAGCAATACCAGCGACAGCAGCACGGCTGCGAATGTGTAGGCCCGCGAACCGGGCAGCGTGCCCATCACTTTGATGGCGGGTTCGGCTTGCTCCGCTCCGAGTAACATAATCACGAAGAGGAACAACACCATAATTGCGCCCGCGTAAACGGCGATCTGCACCATCGCCAGGAAGGGCGCGTCCAGCATCAGGAAGAAGAAGGCCACGCAAGCAAAGTTCAAAATCAGGAACAGCGCCGCGTGGACGGCGTTGTCGCTGAGCAGCATCATGGTGGCGGCTACGACTGCAATCGCCCCCACGATGATAAATAGATACATTTCAACCATAGACAAGCCCTCAATTGGGATGAATTTCACGTTTAGATGAGACGGTTGTGAATTCTAGCGCAAAGGCCGTTTATGTTCAAACGTGCGTCTGACCGCTAATAGGGGAAATTTCGATGCGTGGCCTATCTGTGTTATGATTGCTACAAAACAGAGATGCGAGTAAACCATGCGCAACTACACACAAACGGGATTCTCAGCGACGGGGCATCTTGTGGCTGTTACATTGTTCACGGCCATCACCGATAGCCTGTTCGTGGTGTTTTGGGTGCTAACGCAGCTCGTCTTGGATTGGTACCTATCGTCTCTCTCGCTGAGTCCTGCCATTCAACTCATCGGGCAGATTGTCATCGGGCTAGTCACCTTCTCGCTTGTCTTCTCTTACATCATTTCAGACATCAGAATGATTGTCGCCCGTGCGCGGCTGACGTTTGAAGAACAACCCGAAGATGTAACCCAATATGTAGAGTCGTTAATCCGTGAATTCAATGCCGATGAAGAATATGACGCGATTCAATCCAGAGAATATCAAACTTAGCCGAGAAGCCGAAGAACTGGCGCGGCAATATACCATCGACTTCTATGATTCGCTCAAGCGCGAAGCGAAATTGTCGGCGCATCGCAAAGAAGAGAAGCTGTGCGTTGAGAGTGATGTTAAGCACGGTAGGCAGGTCGCGTACATCAACCTGTACCCTGGCAAACGCAGGCGAGACTACTTGGGTGCGCTAGGCAGCGGCGTTTTCGGGGCGGGGCTATCTGGTTTGTTGGTTGAATTCATTAGCGAATCCCCGGATGTGGGGTTTTTGCTGGTGTTTAGCCTCGTTGGGTTTGCAGGCATGTTCTTAATGCGCTACCTCGCATAACAAATAAAAAAGGGCTGGCCAAGCGGCCAACCCCTGTGATGTGGCTAGTACGGGTCGGGCATATCGGGGATGGCGCGGTCAAATGACCCCTTTTCCACCTCGCGCGGCGTGCTATCAGCACCCTCGGCGGGCGGGTCGATGAGCATGTCCTTGGTGTAGATGGCGTCACGGCGGTCGGTGAAGCTCAGGCGATGCTCGTGGCCCAACTGAATCGCCTGCGTGGGGCAAGCATCCTCGCAGTAGCCGCAAAAGATGCAGCGCAGCATGTTGATCTCATACGTCTTGGCGTAGCGTTCACCGGGGCTGTAGCGGGCTTCGTCGGTGTTTTCGGCTGCTTCCACCCAGATGGCATCCGCAGGGCAGGCGGCTGCACACAGCGAACAACCGATGCACTTTTCCAGGCCATTTTCATAGCGGCGCAGGTGATGGCGTCCCTTGTAGCGCTTTTGGAACGGCTTTTCCTGCTCTGGGTAGTTCAAGGTCACGCTCTCTTCCGAGAGGTGCTTGAATGTGGTCATAAACCCTTTGATGATGTTCATACAGTAATGTCACCTCATAGATTTTATTGTTCATGTGCAGGGACGCGACATGTCGCGTCTGGCGTAAATTCGTTTTCCGTTGGCACAGCGGGCGAGGCATGCCTCGCCCCTACAGGTTCACGATTGGGTTATTTGTAGGGGCGCGCAACGGCGCGTCCCAGGGCGCTGCGCCCCTACCCAACCGTAAGCGGCCTAATCGCCGGCGGCTTCCGGCGGACGCTGGCCCTCGTCGTCATCGGATTTCGTTGAGCCGAACGTCTGGGAGAAGTCGCGCAGTTCTTCCGCGGTGCGGGTGCGCGCTTGTTCCAGTTTTGGCCCCAGCTTGTCGAAAATATCGTACAGTAGCGAAATCGGCGTGCCCAGGATGTCCACGGCCAGGGCAACCAAGCCCTTGCGCTCACCTGTAACCACCGGGTCGTCGGCCAGGGAGCTTTCTGGCTCGTATTCGTCTTCACGGTTGCTGAAGATGAAGTAGGCCCCTGCAACCAGCACCAGCCCAAATACAACCACGCTCACGCCGTAGGCAATCGGGCTTTGGAAGGAGTCCCCAACGACGATGGAAATAGCCGTCCAGGCCACAGCCACAAACGACAGCGGCAGCAGCACCTTCCAGCCAAACGACATCAGTCGGTCATAACGGAAGCGCGGCAGCGTGGCGCGAATCCACACCATCAGGAGGAGTACGGCGATAATCTTGCCGATCATGACGAGTGGCCCCAGGATGGGAACGCTGCCGACAATGTTGCCGCCCAGGCCCCAACCGCCAAAGAACAGGGAGACCCACACCATGGCCACAGCGATCATGCCCAGGTACTCGGCCATCATGAAGATGGCGAATTTCATCCCGCTGTACTCGGTCATGTAGCCCTGTGTCAGTTCCTGCTCGGCTTCGGGCAGGTCAAACGGGGAGCGGCTAACCTCGGCCAGCAGCGCGATACCCAGGATGGCGGCGGCCAGCGGGTTTTGGAAGACGAACCAGCCCAGGATCGGCACGGCGCTTTCTTGCGCCTGCACAATGTCCTGAATGCTCATACTGCTCACGATCATGACGGGGACGGCCATCGCCAAGCCCAGGCTCAGCTCGTAGCTAATCATCTGTGCGGTAGCGCGCAGGCCGCCCATCATGGCGTATTTGTTGTTGCTGCTCCAACCGGCCAGCACCACGCCATAGGTTGGCAAGCTCGTCACGGCCAGCACGTACAGCACGGCCACGTTGATGTCTGCAATGCCCAGCTTGATGCGATACCACTCGCCGTTGAACCAGGGGATGTTGACATCTGGCCCCCAGGGCAGCACGGCGAACACAATCAGGTAGGGTACCGCCTTCAGGATGGGGGCAATGTAGTAAACCGCTTTGTACGCCTCCATGGGGATGATGTCTTCTTTGAAGATCAGCTTGAGGCCGTCGGCGGCAGGCTGCAAAAAGCCCTTTGGCCCAACGCGGTTAGGGCCGCTGCGCTGCTGGAAGTACGCAATGAACTTGCGCTCTAGCAGGGTGGTGTAGGCAAAGCCTGTGAGCACCACAAAGAAGATTAGAAGTGAGGCGATGATGGGATGTATGATGGAACACCATGTGCTGTCTGCACACATGATGACCGTACTTGGGTCGTATCCAAACATAATTCGTTGTTCCCCTTGTTATTGGTTGATCTGGCCAGCGGTGATGACCATCGGCGTTGTGGCGTCTGCCAGGTTGCGCGGCAGCAGCAGGGTGCCTTCTGGTGCCGCGTCGTTCACACGGGCCGTGACCGTCGCTGTGGCTTCGCCAAAGGCGACCGTCACGGCTTGGCCGCTGGTGATGCCCAGCTTCTCGGCGTCAGCCGCGTTGATCTCCACGTAGGCCGTGGGCGTGCGCGGCTCCATCAGGGCGCGGATGCTGGGACGGAAGACACGCTCACGGTTGTAAAGCTGGCGCGTGGGGACGATTACCATTTCGCCGTCACCTACGGTCACGGCGTCCGGCAGCGTGACGTCGGTGCGGCTAACGGCTTCGCCCTTGTCAGCGGTGGTTTCGATGACGACGCCAAGGCCGCCCTTGTTGTCGTAGGCGGTGCCACCGTAGTACACGTCCTCGCGGCCCACCAGCGGATACTGCGTTTCGGTGCGGGCGAGCGTCTTGTAGCGGCAGTTTTCAAATGCCGGGAGGTTCTTGGTCATGTCCAACATCACCTGGGCAGCGCTGAGCTTTTCGCGGCCCTGGCCGAGCGCTTCACCCAGGCGGTTGGCGATTTGCCATGCCGGGAGCGCTTCACCCATTGGCCCCTGACCCGTGTAAAAGCGTTGGACGCGGCGTTCGATGCTGGTGTAGGTGCCGTCGCGCTCCGCAAAGCTTTGAACGGGCAGGGCAACGGCAGCGTTGGGCACCACTTCGCCCTCAAACAGCGTCAACTGCAACACGGTTTCAACGCCTTGCAGCCACTCGGCGGCGGTTGGGTCGTCGTAGAGCGTGTCTGCCTGGGCGATGACGAGTACCTTGGGCGGGTTGGCGATGATGTCTTGGGTGGCTTGCGGCGTGTAGCCCGTGTAGTGCAAGCCCATCCCGTTGGGGCCAGGGAAGATACCCACCAAGCCGTTATTCGCGCCGCTGGCGTGGTCGGTGTCAATCAGGAAGTTGGCGGCGGCCTGCATCAGGGCTTGGCTGCCTTCTAGCGTGAGTCCCTCTGAACCCGCCACAATGACGAGGTTTTCGGCATCGGCCAGTACGTCGGCGGCATCGGGAGCCACTTCACGGATGCTGTTCATAAAGCTGGCTGCCTCGCCTGTGTTGTAGCGCAGGCGCTCTGCCCGGCGCACAAAGTCGTCCATGCGGGTGGGGCGGGCATTGGCCACGAACACACGCGCACCGCGCTCACGGGCTTGCTTCAGGCGCAGGCGATAGAGTGGCGCTTCTTCTTCCAGGTCGGTTGCGATGACTAGCACCGCATCACCTTCGCCCAGGTCACCGAGATTGCTGCCCGCGCTCAAGCCCACCTGTGCCACAAGATCAGCGCCCGCCTGTGTCGTCCAGGCACCGAAGCGATCACCGCCCAGGCCTTCAACCAGCTTGCGGAGCGCCCACAGGTCTTCGTTGCTCATCATGCTGCCTGCGATGACGGCAATGTCGCCGTTAGCGTCGCTCAAGATGTTAGCGGCTTGCGTCATGGCGGTTTGCCAGCGCACCGGCTTAAAGCTGCCGGAGGCCGCCACAACGGGTTCCATCAGACGGGTTTCCTCGTCGCGGCTGAAGTGATGGCCAAAGCGCGCCTTGTCATCAATCCAGATTTCGTTGACGTACTCGTTCTGGCGCGGCATCACGCGCTTAATCACCGTGCGTCCGCCGAAGTCGCGGTCAAGGCGGGTGCTGAGCGTGATGTTTGCGCCCACCGGGTCATGCGGGGACAGACTGGCGACGTTGGTTAGCTCCCACGGGCGGGCACCAAAGCGGAAGTCATCCGTGGTGAGCGCACCCACCGGGCAGATGTCTGTGGTGTTGCCGCTGAAGTAGCTGTCGAAGCCCGGTTCGCTGTTGGTGATGATTTGCAGGCGGCGTCCGCGCTCGTGGAAGGCCAGCACATCGTCACCGACGATTTCTGCCTGGAAGCGCGTGCAGCGCGCACATTGGATGCAGCGTTCGCGGTCGAGGTAGATCAGGTCGCCCAGTGGATAGTGCTTATCCATGTGCATTTTGTCTTCGAAGTACATGCGGCTGGCTTCGGGGCCGTGCTCCATCGTCAAGTTTTGGAGCGGGCACTCGCCGCCCTTGTCACAGATGGGGCAGTCCAGCGGGTGGCTGGTGAGCAGGAACTCCAACACGTCGTTGCGGGCGGTGTCTACCTGCTCGGTGTTGGTGAGGACGTGCATGCCGTCGAAGGTTTTTTCGGTGCAGGCGGTGGCCAGCTTGCGGCCCCAACGGATGACGGGTTCGCCCGTTTCTTCGTTGAGTACCAGGTCGCCCGTGGCGCGGTCACGCATGAGTGAGCCGACCTCAACCAGGCACATGCGGCACATGCCCACCGGGTCTAGCTTGGGGTGGTAGCAGAACACCGGGATGTCGTTGCCAATTGTCTTGGCGGCATCTACCAGGTTCATGCCCTTGGGAAGTTGGTATTCCTTGCCATCAATTGTGACGGTTACCGTGTCGGTCTTAACCATCTCTGCCATTAGGTGTCGTCTTTCCCTCTAAACTCGCTTATTCGCAGGTTGTTTTCGCTAACAGTAAGTTTGCAGCGTTGATTGTGCTTATTTTCACGGGTATTTTAAACGCTCACTCATCTCTGAGCAATCATTGCGTTTCATTAATCTGCCGATTCATCGGGCAATTCGTATGTAAATGCGCTCACCCGGAACACATCCGGGCGCGGTTCCACCACGGTGACGGTAATCGGGATGCGTGTTTCGTCGGCGCAGCGCAGGTCGCCCGTCATCACGATTTCGCCCAAATCACGCGATTGGCGGGTCACGTCAAACTGATGGCCCGTTAGCTCACAGTAAGCCCGCAGGTCGTCTAGTTCCAGCGGCGCGCCCGACACCGTGAACGATTCTGGCGGCTGGCTACCTGCTGATTGGCGCACACCGTCCAAAAAGTCCTGGCCCACGCTGACAATCTCGCTCATCGTGTCCACGTCATACGCGTCGGATCGGGCGCAAGCCGCCAACAGCAGCACGGGCAGCAGCCACCGCATTACGCTAGTCAAAGCGAAACCCTGTAATCGTCCACATCTCGCGTTCCTCTACCCAACGCATGTAAACAGCCGCGTCGGTGGTGGCCCCACCCTCAAGTGTGACGGTGTGCGTCGTCGCAGCCTCATCACCAGCAATAGACTCACCCTGAAGCCTGCCCACGCGCTGCAACGCGTCTCCGCGACCTGCTAGTGTTTCATCCAACCCGCCTGCAGACCCATATTCCGCCTGCAACTCACTGGACAGCATGTCGAACGCCGTGTCGTAGTTGTCATTGGCCAACGCCTGCAAAAAGGCGCGGCTGTCATTGTCTGCCGTGTGCAATGCTGAAATGCCCCAGGACAACCCTAATGTAAACGTAAAGATACATACGATAGGCCCGAAGATCAGTACAAATACGCCAATCCCGATGATTTTGGCGATCCTAGGATTGACGGTGGTTACCGTCCCGCCTGGGTGCCCGCGCTTATCCTTGTCCGGCCATTCGATGTCGGTTGGATGCCCGCGCTTGGGTTTGTCTACCCAGGGTTCATCTGGCCATTCAACGTCCGGGTACTCGTGTTTCTTCTTTTTTGGGTGACCTCCGGCACTGTACGTTTCGCCATAGTCACCGTACCCATCCAACCCAGAGTTTGCACCTGTGTTGCTGTTTGATCGGGAGTCGAATTGATCAGACATAGTGGTTAAAGTGCCCTGGATAACCCGGTTAGCCGTGCTTGCAGGCTACTCAAAGCGGAAGCCCGTAATGAGCCACGCCTCTTGACTGTTGTCGTAGCGCAGGTTCAGCGCGATTTGTTGACTGGCTCCGTTTTCAAACGTGACAAAGGCGCTCATGGTGGCCTCGTCATTGGTGATAGAGCGGTTGAGGAAGGCACCGATTTCGTCGCGAACGATTTGACGACCGATGAACCGTTCTTCTAGGCCACTCGCATTCCCAAACTCTGATTGTAGGCCACTGGACATCATGGTGAAGGCGCTGTCGTAGTTTTCGTCGGCCAGCGCTTCTAAAAAGGCACGGCTGGCGTCGGCGGCAGGCTGGGTGGCACGGATGATGGTGTACGTCAGGCCGCCTGTGGCCAAACCACACATCACAATCCCCAGCAGCAGCACACCCAACACAATGAGCAAAATGCGCATCGCGCCGCCTTTGGGCTTGCTGTTTTCGACCTGTTCGGGTTGCGGCTGGTCTGACATGGTCTTGATTGCTCTCCGGTGTGATGGGTTAGCTTTGCTTGCGGGCAACAGTTATCAGGCCGTCCATGGCCCGGTCACGCACCGACGCGGACAAAATGCCCCAACTGCTGTCAACATATTCATCAGCGGCCAGTTCTAGCGCTCTGTAAAAGTCCTCGGTCGCGTCGTGATAGCGCCGTGCTTCCAGGTAGAGTTCACCGCGCAGCAGGTAATTCGACGGGGCATCTGGATACTGGTCAATGGCTTTGTTGAGGTGAGCCAAGCGCTGTTTGGCACTTGGCCCACTAAAAAAGCTATTGATCCACTCAACCAGCCCATGGCGCTGACGCGGCGCACGCGCTGTGGGGTCTTCGGGTACCTGCCACGTCGGCGGCGCGTCGGATTCATCCTCGCTGACGGCTTGTTCCGGGGCCGTCTGTAAGGCGTGGTCATCATCATCGGGTGTGACGGCTTCGTCATCCTGTGGCGCATAGCGAGCAGCGAACACATCAGCCTCTGCCGTCTCATCGGGCGTTATGGCCGCCGCTGCGTC
>CAWUJQ010000171.1:0-9089 GCA_963922445.1 uncultured bacterium | reverse complement strand
GAGCGCCGCGTCGTGTGGCTACGCCACATGGTAGATGCGCCGGGCCGCGTTTGCCTCTGTGGCAGCCAACGCCAGGGCATGACCCATATTCTCCACGTAGCCGCGTGGTGCTCGCCAGTGGTATTGACGCGCATCCAGCACAATGAACGGGCGGCCATCGTCCATGCGCTGCAAGTAGGCTGCAATCCGCTGCTGCGGGTCATATGGCCCATAGACCATCGGCAGGCGCACGACCGTTGCCGCAGGGCGGCCCAGCGCCAGCGCCGTCTCTTCCACGCTGATTTTATCGTAGTAGTAGCGCCAATCGTCTTTCATAAGCTGCTTGCGGTACGGGTAGCGCTCCTCGCGCAGTTGGCTCTGCTCTGTCAACGGGACGGGCAGCGGGTCACCTGGCTCTGTGTTGAGCAGCCGCCCAAACGCCCCATACACATCCGCACTGCTCACCACAACCACCCGCTCCGTCACGCCTCGGAACACACGCATCATCTGTGTTGCCTGCCCCTGATCCATCAGCAGCATGTGGATCACCCCATCAGGGGCCAGCGCCCGAAATTCATCGTGGAAGTCGTCCAGGTTAGCCAGCTCACCATGAATGTGCCGGATTCCGTCCGGCAGCGGATTGTTGGACTTGCCCCGGTGAAACACCGTCACCGTGTGGCCAGCAGCAGCCAGGTGGTGTGCAGCTGCCCGCCCAATAAAGCGCGTGCCGCCAATCATCAAAATATTCATCAGTCTATTTTCGCGTGCTTCAAACAATAGTTGCCATCATTCAATCACCCGCCATGCCCTTCACGCAAGGGTAGGTGCGCTCACATGCCCGCAACAACGCCCGCGTCCAACAGCGCCCGCACAAACACCGCAATTATGGCAATACACACCAGCACCTCCACGAAAAAGCTGGCAATCCACGCCTTGACGATGCCCCACGCCGCCTGCAATGCCCTGTCCCAATCCTCTTCCTGATAGAACACCAGCGCCGCCACGCCCGCCCCAGCGCCCAATACCGTGCCCACCAGCGGCACCGGAATGAAGAACGTGCCCGCTATCGCGCCAATCGTGCTGGCTGCAATCGTGCCGCAGGTTAAGCTGCCCTCACTGCCCAACCCGAACAGCCGCGTCCATAAATCCGACGTGCTGCCCACAATCATCAACACCGTCATCCAGATGACCGCGCCCACCCCCACCTCACTAAAGTCGGTCGCAGCAGCGTAAATGACCCCCACCGCCCACACAGCCGCCGGCCCCGGAATCATCGGAACCAGCGAGACGAGTGTGGCCAGCATCATAAGTACAGCGGTTATAGCGCCCCAGGGCATATGCGTTTTCCTAAGTGTTGTGTGATGAGTGCTTAAAACCTGTATACGTTTGCCACCCGCGAAAGTTTGCACACTCCGCACGTTTTCGCAAAGCTGCGATTCACAGTAAGATTAAATAACATACATTCGACCTATAAGCGAAACGCCACTGGTGCGAGGGGCAATATCATGACAGACAAAAAGGGACGCGTTGCAGTCGCCGTCGTTCACGGCATTGGCAAACAGGAAGAAGGCTTTGAAGAGCAGTTTGTTGCGCGCATGCAAAAATCACTGCCCGACGAAGCTGTTGACGAGATCATCTTTAAGCCGGTGCATTGGGCACCCGTGCTCAACGAGCGCCAAGCGATGCTCAAGGACAAAATCCTGCCCCGGCGGTGGTTCCCCTGGCAAACTGGCCTGCACCGCTTCATGATCGAGTTCGTTTCCGATGCCGTTGCCTATCCGGTGCAAGGGCGTTGGGTTTACCAGGGCGTCCACGAAATTTTTGCCCAAACCCTGCGCGACCTGCGTGACGCCACCCACAACGAAGCACCCCTATGCGTCATCTCGCACAGCCTGGGCACGCTGGTAGCCAGCAACTTCTTCTGGGACTTACAGGCTAAAGCCAAGTACCCCAACCGCTTGAGCAACAACGTTTCCACCGCCACCCAGGAACTGCTAGGCCACAGCCCGCTCACCAACGGCCAAACCATGAACCTGTTCTACACGATGGGGTCGCCGCTGGCGTTGTGGTCGCTGCTGCACCGGGGCGATGATACGCCGGAAAATCCCGACTTTGGCACGCCCATCGACGTGCCCGCCCCCAACTACATCCACGCGGCCAAAGGCTACCCGCAGGAGTGGATTAACCTGTACGACAAGGACGACGTGATTGCCTATCCGCTGGCCAACCTCAACGAGCAATACGCCAAACGGGTTACCGACCGCCAAATTGAGGTCGGCTTTCGCGGGCCAAGTGATTTTCCGTCTGCGCATTTGTACTACTGGAACGACCGCGATGTGATTAACCCGATTTGCAAACGCCTAACCGAAACGTGGGAAATTGCGCGCAAAGACGGGCCATCGGACTAAACTCCGCCTCTTTTTGGTCCCCACTTTCCGCTAAGATATGCCCCGCTATCACACCTTCCTGCTGATTTTGGTCGTGAAACACGGGGTTTTATCGTGTCTACAACTGTTTCAGATGCCCGCTCTCAAACCCATACTGCCCGCGCCCACCGCCTGTCACTGCCGCGCATTGACGCAAAGGCTGCCGTCCTGGGCGCTATTGCCGTCACGACGGCAGTGATTGTTTTTGGACTGCAAAGCTACAACGTCGGTTTCTGGTCACCCGGCCACGGCTGGACGTCCGTCCATGCGCTGGCCCTGTGGACGCACGCCACCCCAGAAACGGGCTTTGTCGCCTACTCGCAGTCCACTCGCCTAGACGACGGCTCTGTGGTCTATGACTACTTTGACCGCTATCCGCCGTTTTTAAGCGCGATGATGCACCCGCTACTGCTTATTACCGACCATCTACCCACAGAGATCATGATCTTCCGCCATGTGATGAACGCGATTTTCCTTGGCATCATGTTCGTTGGCTATTTGCTGGTGCGCCTGTGGGTCGATAACCGCTTCCTGGCGGCGGGGATTACCGTGTTAGCGTTTAGCAGCTTTGCCCTCGTCAACTACAAAGACATGATCCACTACGACCAGCCCGCCCTGCTGCTAATGCTGCTGCTCATCTACACCATCGCCCGCTATCGCCTGGGCGATTGGCACCAGCGCTGGGTATGGCTGGTTGCGCTGCTGGCCGTGAGCATTGGACGCGGCTATTCGTCGTTTTTTGTGCTGGGCTTGTGGTTCCTGCTAGAAGCGGTAGCGAGTTGGTTTGCGCCGCCCGGCAAGTACAAATCGGCCTGGGCACGCCTGACCGCGCCGCTGCGTTTGCCCGCCCTGTGGATTAGCGTCGCAGCGGTGATGTGGGCGGCGCTGTGGCTGGGCTACAACATTCAAGCAGAAGCACGCACGCGCAACGTCCCCATCACAGAAACCAGCATTGTCGATAGCGCGATGCGCCGCCTGCCGTTTTTGGGCAACGCCGTTGCCGAAGACGAACACTTCCACTCATCGGACAAAGGCTTGCGGGCTTGGCGGGCGTTTGCTGCGGTGCAAACCGAGCGGTTGGTCGTTTACGGGCTGCCTGTGCGCGCAGGCGGCATCATGGACTGGCGCTTTACACCACTAGAAGACCAGTTGAAGATCACATGGCCGCGGCTGTTAACCGGCCTCGCGATGCTGGTGGGGGCAGTCGTGTTTGCCGTCCGCACCCGCCCCGGACTGCGCTTCCCGGCAGCGCTGCTGGCCTTCGGCGGCATCCTGTGGGTTTACTTCATGATTAACTTGAGCACCAAGCATGACTACGTGACCATGTACAGCGTGGGGCTGCCGCTGGTGGTGTACACAGCCCTGTTTGGCCGCTTGGGCCACCGGCGCGTGCTGGTGGGCGTGTTGGTTGTGGCGGCGATTGGTGCGTTTACCGCATCTAATGTGCTGGCGCGCCAGTACATGACGAACGAAATCAGCTTCGCCCAACACTATACCTACGACTTTGACCGCATCCGGCAGGTGATTGACGGCAGCGACAACGCGCTGTTTATGGACTACGACTACAAAAAGCCGCAGTGCATCATCAACCAGCACATTTGCTTTGCCCCCGGTTACTACTTCGGCTACGACAACCACATGACGAACCATCTGCGTCAAGCAGATTACGTGCTATCGGAGCGGCCCTTCTTTTTGCCAAATCGGTTCACCCCCCCCGGTGGCAGCGCCCAGTTTATCCCTGGCCCGCTCACGCCGCACAACACCGTTGCCTTCCTGATGGACGCAAACACAATGGAACTGCGCGAACTCCCAGCCCCCCCCGAACCGATTGTTTATTATGGCGACGACATCACGTTGCAAGATTGGCGGCTGCACGGTGACGTGCGGCTCAGTGCATGTGAATTTGTGGTAATTGAAAGCTGGTGGCTGGCCGAGCAGCAGCCGGACGACAACCTGAACATGCAAATTGTGATGGTGGACGGCAACGGCAGCATGATAACGGAGTCAAACAATCCGTTGGGGCAGGTCCCCACCAGCATTTGGGAAACGAACGGATACACCGCTGACGGACGCCCGTTGGTGGTGCCGTGCGATACGCCTCCCGGTGAGTACCCGTTGATTATGGGCGTCTACAACCCAGATACGCTCGAAACACTACCTGTCCGCAGTGCCGATGGGAATGCGTTGGGCAATCAGTGGTATTTAACGACGCTGTTCGTGGAATAGCGAGGCGGACAACCAAGGGCCAACAGCCCTACTCCTCTTCCCAATCTGCGTAGTCATATTCGAGTTCTTCCTCGTCAAAGAGCAGGTCATCCAGCCAGTCATCGATGTCCTGCTCGTAGCGCGCACCACAAAAGGGGCACTTGCCCCGCTCATAGTCGTTGGGGTTCACCCTGGGATGCGCTTCCATGAACTGGTCTTGCTCCCAGGGGGCCAGCTTCAAGAACTCCAGGTGCCAATCTCGCCAGCAGTTCCAACAGAAGGTGCGCCGCGACCGCATAAGCTGTTATGCAGCCTCTACGCGCTTGGGCTTGCCGCCCAGGGCTACCGCATACTGCCCGGTCAGGTGACCCGTGATGGGTACCGAGAAGGCCGCCGTCACCAGGCCGCCAATGCCCGTGCTACCGATGAAGCTCATCACCACCTGCACGACAATCAGGAACAGAATGTAGCGGATGGTCAGGTCTTGGTTGGCACGGAGTGTGGCCCACATTTCACCAAACTTGAAAAAGCTGTTGATCTCGCGGGTTTCCACGTAGTTAATCAGGCCGATGTTGTAAAACAGGGCGGCTGGTATCACATATAACAGCAATAGGGGAACGCCAATGCAGCTGACCGCACCGCCAGCGATTGCTGCCGCGTCTTCGCTTGCCGCGCCCAAAATCCCGGTTGGCAAGATGAATACACAGCAAAATAGAATGAGCGGAATGAGCGCGTAAGCAACACCCGCCCCCATCGGCGCTGCCCCGTCAGAAATTTTTTCGCCAAACCCTTCCCACGACGGCATCGGATTGGCAACACCGTCTTTCATATTGCGAATCAATTCCATCGTCCAGCCGATTTGCGCGGCAACAAAGACCAACCCCACAAGCAAAAACGACAACCCAACACCGATACTCACGGCCAGCATGATAGCGATTTTCGTGACCCACTCCTCATCATCGAAGATATACGTCACACTTTTTGCGATGTCTAACACAATGATTGCCCCTTTTTGATCGCGGAACGTCTTGCTGCCAATTATGCAGCGCTTTGACCATTTTCACAAATGACGTCTTGTGAATCGGGCGGGGCAGGTTACGCTACCAATTGTCAAGGAATTGTAAAGATGCGTGCCTTTACTTGCTTCACAAACGAAAAATAATATACTTTAGGTCAAGTCAACAGCACAATGTAACCTTTATGGAGAGAATGATATGTTTAAGGCACTTAACACTCCCAGTGAAGCGGACAAAAAGCCTGAATATCAGATCGTCGAAAACGCTCTGGCCGTTGGCATGCTGATCGTCGTCATTATTCTGGCAATTTCGGTTATACTCTAGCTCATTAAAAGCACTTTATTGCCTTATTTTAACTGAGGCACAGCGCAACTCCAACAAAATAGACTTCTTACTTAAACTTTTCTGACGATCACAAGGGCGCTCACTGGAGCGCCTTTGTTGCTTTTTACGTTAATTCTTAACCTTGTGATTTCATAAAAGACGTAAAGTTAATTAAGCGTGGTCGGCGTGTTTGGTTTATCTTTGTGCAGCTTTTCACAACAATCCTTTACGTTTTTCAGGATGTAGCCAGCACCCTCTTGCCTGGGTACAATCGCGCACAAACGCGAATGCACCCAGGGCAAACCCATGCAGCACACCACCCAACACATCCCCAGCCATGATGACACCCAGCTTCACATACAAACCTGGCTGCCAGACGGCACCCCGCCCCGCGCCCTGTTCGCCGTGCTGCCCGGTTGGAGCGACCACAGCGGGCGTTACATGAACCTCGTCCAGCATGCTGTGCCGCTGGGGTATGGCGTGAGTGCGCTGGACTTTCGCGGGCATGGCCACGCAGAGGGGCAGCGCGGTCACATTGACAGTTGGGCGGACTTCCGCAACGACACCCAGGCATTTTTAGGTCACCTAAACGAGCGCTTCCCGGATGTGCCACAGTTCATCTTTGGGCACAGCATGGGCGGGCTAATGGCCATGGACTACCTGATTCATCATCCGCAAACCCCGGTGCGCGGTCTTATCGCGTCTGCACCGCTGCTGGCCCCCCCGAATATATCCCCAGTGTTGGTAAAACTCGGTGAGGTTTTGTCGCGGGTGATGCCGCGCTTTAGCTTGAATCCTGGCGTAGACCCGACCGTCGTCTCGCGTGACCCGGCAGTGGTGGAGCAGTACGAAAACGACCCACTCGGCCACAACCGGGTGAGTGCACGCTTTTCCACAGAAATGGAATCGACCCGCCTGTTCGTATTAGACAACCTGGATGCCATTCAGACGCCGTTTTTGCTGCTGTTCGGCGGTGCCGACAACCTCGTCCCGCCACACATCAGCCGGGGGCTGCTGCCGCGCATTGGTTCCACGGACAAAACCGCCCACGAATACGCCAACAACTACCACGAACCCATCAACGACCTGGACAGAGAACGGGTTTTGGCAGACATCACGAACTGGGTTAGGGCACGTTTGTGATAAACACAACATTAAGGCAGCCGCGTTTTTTGTGAAATATTCACGAAATTCTGTTAATTAATTGCTTTTTTGTTGAGAAAAGGTATAGAATAGCAACAATAGTCAAGTGAAAAAGCGCGGGGGCTTTGCTGTGATTGTAATTTCGGAGTTATCAGACGGTCTTATTCAGGTTACCCACCAGGGATTGTGGGACGCGGCCACCTGGGAAGAGGTTGACAGGTGCGTCCAACAGCAGATGGCTGCTCACGCCTCACCGATTTTTGTAGTGTTTAACCTCACCCTGACGGTCGAGGTGGACACAGATGCGTTCCTGGACTTTTTGACATCGCCACTGTTTGAGCGCCTCGGATTGGCTGTGTTGGTCGCACGGCGGGCGCACCTGCGCCTTTGCCGTGAGCTGCTGGCCCACCACCCCGACCGCGACCGTGTGCAGCTTCGTTTGATGAGCAACCAGGCCGACGCCTTCCGTGCCCTGCTCGACCGGCAGGCGATGGCCCGCCTCAACCACTACTCCGCGACGAACAGCGTCGTCAGGTAAACCTGATTGCCACTCGGATTGCCGCTGGCGTCCGTAACGGGCAGCGGCGTCACCTCACTGGGGTCGTACACGCCCATAATCAACGGGTACTCACCTGGGGGCGTATCGCAGGGCACTGTGAGCGGGCGCACATCCAGCGTGAACGCGCCCGGTTGCCACAACTGCGTCGGAGACAGGGCTAGCGGTGCATTCGCCTCCGCGATTTGCCCGCCGCCCCCATCCACCATCACGATTTGCATGTTGTAGTTGTCCTCAATGGTCGCGTCTGTACGCCACCAGCTTTCTATCCCCACGCGCTGGCACGGACGCACATTTACATCACCCACGAACGCCCAATCCGCCAACCGCAGCGCCTCGCCAAACTGGAATAACGAAGCGCCGCCACTCGGAGCGGTTCGCGGCTGCGCGGCGGCTTTGTCCATAAAGTAGCTGACATCGTTTTCCGGGTTGAGCGGCAGCAGCAGGTTGAGCGTTTCGCCTGCGTCCACGAACTGCGGCGCGATGTGGTACGGGCGCGGGGATAACACAAAGTCGCTCTGGTCGTAGTGGCGGCTGAGCGTGTAGTCGCTGAGGTAGTAGCCCAGCACATAGCACTGGTTGTTGTTGATGATGCACCAGGGCCGATAGTAACCGTAGTTCAGGTAAACCGTGCCCTCATCGGATGTTGTTGCGGCGTTGATGCGGTCAAAATCCCAGGTGTATTCATCCAGCGTATCAGATTGGGTGTGCAGCACATCGCGCACCATGACGTTAGACGCGGTAAACAACACCAGGCTCACGGCTGCCAGCCCACGCACCAACCCCTTCGACCGGCCCAGCCAGCCCAGCAGCGCCACCCACGCCACCAGCGTCAGGCCCAGGCTGTACATGCTCACATAGATGTGTTTCGCGGACAGGTTAATCATGAAGAAGACCCACAACAAACCGCCAAACGCGGTCACCAGTGCCAGTTTGCGCTGTGGCCCCACCTGCCGAAAGCTGTACACAAGCACCAGCGTGTACAGCGCAACCGCTGCCAGCGTCCGCCAGATGTTGAACTCCACTGCGTACTCACCAGGGATGTAACGCCAGCCCATTTCCCCGCCCAGGCGCAGCGGCGCAAACCACAGCACCGTCCGCTGGAACTGCACCAGCGCAAAGCCGCCCCAGCCCGCCAACCCACTCTCCGATAGCGTCTCGGTGCCGTCTAGCGCGTTGTTGAAAAACGGCAAGCGTCGCCGCGCACTGTTAAAAATGCTCGTATCCGTAAGCGAGGCGTCACGCAGGGCCACCTCTGCGGAGAGGTTATAACCGAGCAGCAGCGCCGCCCAAATCACCGCCATCACCGTGACGTAAAACGCATCTGTGCGGAAGACGGCCAGCAGCCCCTTGCGCGCCCACAGCACGGCCACCGCCTCGACCAAAAACCACAGCCCGACCACAAACAGTGACGCGTAGCCGCGTCCCAGGCCAACGGCG
>CAWUJQ010000170.1:0-9101 GCA_963922445.1 uncultured bacterium | reverse complement strand
CAAAATCAGCTTATCGAGTTTATGTTGTTAACGAGTCAACCTCAAAAGTGCAAACACCTGTAAGAGACTGTAAGGTTATGTTTGTATTGCATCATACTTCGCCCTGGTCTAATATCGTTAGCATGTTTCGCACACCAAAGGACACTCCAAATGGCCAACAGCAACGAAGTGAAAAATGCACTTGTTCGTTTCCGCAAACAAATTGACCGGGCAAACAAAGATATTGAAGACGTATTAGAAACGGTCCGTGATTTGGAGAGCGTACTAGAGCGCTACGACGCGGACGACAACCTACAGGTGAATCGAAGCCTGCGCGCCGAGATCAACCGGGGCAAAAAGCAAATTGACGAGCTGCGCAAGAACGTGGATAAGCTCAACCGGGAACTATCGGACACGAAGCGGAAGTATCACTATCTGTCCACGTAGCTGTTGGCCCTCAACACGGAGGCTGCCCAACCCGACGGGTAGCCTCCTTTCTCCAACCCCTCATGCAATTTCCCGCGCAATCGTGGTTCAATGAGCAAGTCTGTTCACAACCAGAGACCTAACACACATGAAACACCCACTACTGACGGTCTTCGCCGCTGCGTTGATGCTGTTTTTCCTGGATTACGGTATGGTTTTACCGCAATTCGGTGGCAATCCCACCCTGCCGGACGGCTGGGACACCATCGCACCGGGCGGTGACACGATTTGCGCTCGTGGTGCCGACTACAGCTTCTATCACCGGGCTGGTGACAGCGACAAGCTGATGATTTACTTCCAGGGGGGCGGCGCTTGCTGGGATAACGAAACCTGTGCGCCCGGTTACAGCCCCGGCGACCCGGACGACGACTTCGAGGATTTTGACATCTTTAGCGCAGAAGTGCGGCCCAGTGGCGTGCAATCGCTAGAAAATACGCTGCTCAACCCCGACATTGCGGGCAACCCCACGGTCGATCACAGCGTGGTATACGTCACGTACTGCACGGGGGACGTTCACACAGGTGATGTTACCCACGATTACAGCTACGAAGGCCAGGATTACACCATCCATCACCGGGGCGCGCCCAACACGCAAGCCGCACTCGACTGGGCGTTTGCGCAGTACCCCGATCCTGAGCAGGTGTTTGTGGTGGGATGCAGTGCGGGATCGTATGCTTCTATTTACCATGTGCCGACGATCATTGAGCGCTATCAGGATGTGCCTGTGGTTCAACTGGGCGAAGCGGGCACCGGCAGCATGATCCCGCCCGGTTGGCGGGGTTATGCAAGCTGGAACTACAACAAGAACCTACCAGAAGCGGCCCGTTCCATCCCACTGGATGAGTACATTATTCCGTCTCTCTATACAGAGGTGGCCAGCGCCTACCCATCCGCGACGTTTGCGCAGTACAGCGCGTTTGGTGACGGCGTGCAGATGTTTTACGGCGCGTTCATCAGTGAGCTAGAGGTTGAAAACGAGCGCGATGCACTGGGCTTGTTCTGGCGTTGGACGCGGGAGATGACAAACGGCTTTGAACTCATTGATGATGAGACGGATAACTTCGCCTACTTTGTGGAGGGAGCCATTAGCCACTGCACGCTGGAAGGGTTCCAGGGGCAGGAATTCGATGAGCGGCAGGCTGACGGTGTGTCATACATCAACTGGATTGACGATCTGCTAGAAGGTGATGCCGAGAGCGTGCGTTGTCAGGCGGATGAGTGCTACGCCTTCTTGCAGGATTTACCCGATTTTGAGGACGAGGACGCGGAATAATCCGTACAGAATTATTGATTTGCAGGGGTTTGATGCGTCAAACCCCAACACGCCCCTCATCGCAATAAGAAACCACCCCGCAGCGGGTCAGCCGGGTCAATCAGGAAGGTGTGCTGGCCCGTGATGTACGCCGCCCCCGTGACCTCCGGCACAACAGCCGCCACCCCACCGACGGACGTCTCTTCTATCACACGCACATCAAACGTTGTGCCGATGATGCTCTCTATTGTGAGCGTCTCATCTAAGGTGACCTGCCCGCGTGCGTGATGAATCGCCACGCGCCCACTGACGCCCGTGCCCGTCGGTGAGCGATCTACTTCACCATCCGCGAAGATGCACACATTGCGACTGTGCGCTCCAGGCGTGGTCGTCTGCGTGTGACTGACGAGAATCGTACCGTAAAGAAAGTTCAGGTCATCATCGCCCGCAGGATGTTTGAGGGTGTAGTTATCCATCACGGCGCGTTTAATCGCCATGCCCGCGTCAATACAGGCGCGCTGATTATTCTCATCTAAGATAAGGCCGAGCGCATCAGCATCCACGTAGGCGTAGAAAGCCCCACCGTAAGCGATGTCACACGTCACAGAACCATAACCGGGTACATCTACCGTCAGGTCACGCTCCTGCAGGAAGGATGGCACATTGACGAAGCTTACACGAGCACATATGCCCTCATGTAAATTTGCTGTCGCCGTCACCCGTCCGGCGGGCGTGTCGATGCGAATCGTCGAGGCGTTCGGGTTATCGGCATCAGCGGGTACCTCACCCGTATCCACCAGTACCTTGCCCATCGCGATGATGCCGTGGCCACACATCGTACTAAAGCCCTCATTATGAAGGAATAGCACACCCAGGTCACCATCCAGCGTGACCGGCTCTGTGAAGATAGCCCCGTACATATCGGTATGACCGCGTGGCTCCCACATGAGGAGGCGGCGCAGGTCATCAAGGCGCTGTTGGGCATAAGCGCGTTTGGCAAGGATGGTATCGCCGGGGATGGGCGGCACACCGCTCGTGATAATACGGAGCGGTTCCCCGGCGGTGTGCGCGTCTATGGTGGTGATGCGTTGGTAGCGGGTGGGTGGCTGCCAGTTGAGCATGGTGTTATCTCCGTAGGAGGTTTTGGTCACGAAGATAACATATCCATAAAAGATAAAAGCTGCTCACCATATGAAGTCGGGCAGTTCAAACAAAAAAGGCGCGCCGCGGCACACCTTCATGAGAATCAGACAATCAAAAGATTGCTATTGTATTACCTGGGCTAGGCAACCGGCTGTGTGTGCGTCGTTTCGTCCGCTGGCTCTGCATGGAGCGCACTGGCGGCCAACATTGCCAACCCTACAAACGCACCAACCACAATCCCCACGGTGTGATAGCCAACAAGCGCACCAAACATAAACCCAATCAGCACACACGGCACTAACCGACCCAACACCCGTATCACTACCATTAAAACCTGCTGCATCGCAATCGTCCCCTACGAACTACTGCTGTCAAATAAATTACTTAATTACAGTGTAGCGCATCAGTCAGAGGGAGGCACGCTATGCAAACAGAGTTTTATAAGCTTTTACGAATACTTACAGGTTGGCTGGGTAAGATGCAGCCCTAGCTTATGTTAGCGACCTTCTCGACACCGTCCTGGGGGGCCATTTCAATATCTACGATAGCCTTGATTGCCCCGATTTGGTCGCCGCGCCGCAATGCGCTAAGCACCATAGACTCATGGTCAGAAAGTGCGTTGTTATGACCGTTAGGCGTTGGGTCGTCTACCAAGCCTAGCAAATAGTCTGTACTGACTGAAAAAACCTGCGCAAGCTCCACGAGCGATTCACCACCAGGGGCCGCGTTCGCCTCCCAGTTGCGGATGCTGCGCATACTGACATTAACCATTTTGGCAAGCTGAGTTTGAGTGTAGCCAAACTGCTCCCGCAGTTGCCGTAGTCTATCTCCACGCATGTGCTGGTTGTATCTCCTAGTTAAAGACCCCAATGCAACTATTCTAAACCATAAAAACACGGGGTGGCTGGCAAATCATGTGTGATATGGGAAACAGAGTAACACGAGAGCAGACGAACCGCAACTCGTAGTTTAGAACAAGTGTGTAAGATAATAAAGAAAGGCTGAAGGTCAAAAATCGGGATTTGCGCTGACGGAAAAATAATGCTATAGTTACGTTTGTCAAAGGTCGTGGAAACTACACGAATTGGTTAGACTAAGCAACTTGCACGATTTACACAGCAGGGACAACATTTGAGGAACCGCGAAGACATAGGGTAGCAGGCAGCGCAAGACAACACCTACCTAAAACGAGAAAAGGCTCTATTCCGCTCAGGCTGCCAACCTTGGAATAAGAGCCTTACTAGATAGCGTCGCATTGCTGCGGCGTATCAAATCTCAAGATTGATTATACCTCACAGACAGGGGTATATCAACCGCCCTATTGATGTACCTACATTATAGGGCAACTCGTTTTAGGCTGAGCCAAACAGGTATTGTGTAAGCGGGGCAGGCTACGACGCGCGCTAGGCAGGCGGCGACAAATGGGCGCACATATGTATGCACATACCGTCACCATCTAGCACCCGTCCTTATATAAAGTAAAAACGACCATTCTGGGCAGTTTGGTCGCATTTACTGAGCTTCAAGTTGTACTGGGGTAGACGGCCCCTATTGCACGGAAAGTATATCATGTTTGTCACCCAATTTGCAAAGGGGATTTGGACTGATTTCGCGTCCCCTAACGTAATTCCAACATTAGCCGGGTGGGAGGTTCGCAATGTATAACCTCACCACCACCGACCTGAAAGACCGCATCGACCTGCGCGACGTTGTCATTCAGTTTTGGGGACGCCCCAAGCGCCAACGGCCCCGCTACGACGTCCACGCGTCTCGTTGGCGCGACGATGGCCGCAACGCCTCCTTTACGGTTTACCGCACCTACTTCAGGGACTATGGCGGCGACGGCGACAGTGGCGACCTGTTCACGTTCCTACAGCACGAACTCAACATTGACTTCGCCGAGGCGATGCAGTGGGCGGCTGACTACGTCGGCGGGGGCGTCGGGCCAATTCAAGAACGCCCACCTGTCCGTGCCACCACCCATGAGCCACCCCCTGCCGATTGGCAAACAGCCGCCCGTGACGCGCTGGCCACCACTCAACAATATCTGTGGAGTGGTGCAACCAACGCCAACCGCGTGCTGGACTACTTGCGCAATGTGCGCGGCTTCACCGATAGCACCATCAAAGCAGCAGGCTATGGGTACAACCCACGCTGGAACGCTGTTGATTGGCGTCACCCTGAAACACGACGCACGATCAAGCTGGCACCGGGCATCATTGAGCCGTGGTGGTGCGATGGCGTGCTGTGGGCGCTGCGCGTCCGCTGCCGGGTAGGGAACCTGGCAAGTGCACTCAAAATCCGAGATGACAAGCTGCACGGCGAAACCAGCCCGAAATACCTCAACCTGACGGGCAGCCGCCAGAGTGGTGCGCTGTACAACGCCGATCAAATCACGCCGGGTGAGGATGTGCTGGTGGTTGAGGGCGGCTTCGATGCCCAACTTGCCGCCCAGCACCTCAATGGGATAACCGTCGTCACGTTTGGCAGTGCCAGTAACACACCGGCTCCCCGCCGCCTGGAACAGCTCAAAGGGGCAAGCCGCGTCTTTTTGATGCTGGACACCGACGAAGCGGGCCAAAAAGCAGTGGAGCGGTTGCAGGGCGCATTGGGTGAGGCTGCGCACATCGTGCCGCTGCCCGTGGGCAAAGACGTAACCGAGTTCGTCATGGATCACGGTGGGGATTTGCCAGCACTACTGCAACAGGGCCGTACATTGGCCGTCAACCGCCGCGACACCCGCGCATGGTGGCCCAACGGCGTGCCAGATGGAGTCCGCTCCGCAGTTTTGAACTACTTCCGCCCGACGACTGCGTGCTTTGTGGAATTGGTCAATACAGCAGCGCTGCACAAACACATTGACGCAGACGCCTTTACATCCACGGACTTGCTGCGGGCTAACCTTGACCTGGGCTTCAACATCGGGGAGAACATGGTACGGCGATTGCTGGCCGAACTAGAAGATGTCTTCATTGTTGAGGCGGAGACAGTTAATACAACAACATCTACTGTCTCCATCAGCGGTAAGAAAACGATCGGTAGGCCACCCAAGCACTTTGCATTACTGCCCACAGCGCAGGTCAAATGGTCAATTATTCGTTGGGCCACCCCACGCATTACGGAAAAGGTGTATTCGACCTCTGAACAAAGTGATGATGAAACCGAAGCACCCCTCGCACCCCCATCCGCGAAGATGTTCCTAGCGGCGGGGTTTGATCGTGACGAAGCTGCCGAAATAGCCGCACAGCTTCAGCAGATGTACACCGACGCCTACGACAATCCACAGTTACAGCAAAAGCTCGCCCGTGAACTCGAATCGCTGCGCCAGGACTTATCCAACACCTATAGCACACCGCTCCCAGCGGGATGGTCACTTGTAAACGGCCAGGACTACCGGGCAGCGTTTTTGCGGGCGACCAATAACCGCAATACGCGCCGTTCTCGGCGTGAGATTATGAGGCTAACGGGGGTTTCTAACGGTGGCCTGGACGCATTGGTCAAGCGGGCGGGCCTCAAACGCCGCTCAGAGACGGGCGAATACGAGTCTGTGCCCGTGAAATCGCCCAGCCACGTAGAGCAGCAGGTAAAGCGCGCTGCACGTCAGGTAAAGGGCTATCCACGCTCATTTAAGGTGGATTTTGCTGATGGACGCCAGGAAACGGTCGTTTACAACGCCGAAACATGCCAAACCGTGATTCCGCAGTACATCATTGAGGGGGCTACCGTGCGCGTTGTGTATCAGGTGGCCAACCGCTTTGAGGTCGCTAGTGACGAGCCGATTCCCGTAGAGCGGAAACCGCAACCGCAGCGTAAACCATGCCCGGATGCTACGCCCGCAAAGCGCAAGCCACGGACGGCTGTATACGGGCCGAAGCACGATCCGGTGTGGGTGGCGCAACAGGTGCGCTTGCTGTTGGAGATGAAAGCGCTACTGATTGCCGGGGACTGCGATAAGTGTGTTGATCCGCGCACGGGGGAGGTAATTTGTGGGGATGACGTGCGTAAGCTGGTGGCGTTAGCCCGTGAGGGTGGAGGTTAGCTGTCGTCGCGGCGATGGAGGCCGCCCGCTAACTGCACCAATTGAATGAGCCGGGCCTGGGATGCGTCGTCGTATTGGCGCATGAGCGTGAGCATTTCGGCTTCCAGGTCGGTGAGGTCGGGTTCAGGTTCGGCGTCGGGGTGGCGCTTGTTGCTCAGGCCGAGCAGATAGTCGGCGGTGGTATCTAAAATTTTAATCAGGGTGATGAGGGTTTCCGTAGACGGCTTGAAGCGACCGTTTTCATAGCCGGAAATCTGATTTTGGCGTATATCCAGCAATCGGGCAAGCTCAGCCTGCGTAATGCCGCGTTCACGTCGGAGTTGGGCGAGTCGGTCGCCGTGTAGGGCCATAGTATGTTGGGGTGTTTGCGGCGGACGCGCCGTTGCGCGTCCCTACAGATTAGCGGTGATGTACCGTTGTTGTAGGGACGAGGCCCGCCTCGTCCGCATGGGTTTGAAAAGATTAAAAATGCGAGTTGCGATTGACAAGATTAAAAATTTAGATTATCTTGTAAACATCGGCTGAGCGACCCCGGCCAAACCCCATATCACAGAGGCGGCAGCAGCATGGCTCAATCTGGTTGGATTATAGGGGGCGGTTCGGTGTGTTGTCGAGGTTGATGCCGCGTGGGTGGACGCATCTATGCGGTGCAGTAACCGAAGGCTATAGACTTCAACCCGTGGGGTGGTGGCGGTTGGCTCAAATCCTGGCCATCACTCCTAATCTCACTTTTCCTCAGTGCCTAATCAATCATCGCCGACTTCAGGGCCAATAACCGGACGGCGTTTTTCCCACACGCGCAGCAGGGTGCCAATCGCCGTTACAATTTCCTGCTGGGCGTCTTCAAAATATTCGCGCAGCAAAGCCACAACCTGCCGCTCAGCGTCACTGAGGTCAGGTTCCGGTTCAGCATCGGACTGTGGCTTGTTGGAAATGCCAAGCAGGTAATCAGCAGTCGTGTCTAGCTCTTGAGTCATTTTGATGAGCGTTTCTAACGATGGGTTGTAGGCCCCGTGTTCATAGCGTGACACTTGATTTTGGCCGACATCTAACCGCTGGGCCAGTTGCGATTGGGTATAGCCTTTTTCGCGTCGCAGCCGGGTAATGCGATCACCGCGTAAGCTCATGTGAATGTCCTTGAGTTAGCGTATACACACTTGACATCATGAGCTATACGTATATAATCAATACGGATTAGCAGGCTATCTATTACGCACACAAGCTACATCGTCAGGGTAGCCCCTATGGTGCGCACTGTACCAATCTTGTCGCCTCTGCTCATAGAGTGACTGTCAAGCACGCGATATAGTAATCCTATCATACACCGAAATGCAAACCCCTAAAGCACATATTGGCCGCATATTTACTTAAGGTTTAACAAAGTTACCCAGCACAAATTAATTATAAGTTGATTGAGTGGCCCCTGATTCATGTTCATGCTTGAGTAAACAACGTATCCCTATAGAGTATCACAACCCATATGCCAATCACAGTCCAATGCTACAGCAAAGACTTAGCAACTACGTATACATCTGTCACTGATGATTGGATGTGGCAGGAGTTGGAGGCTGCGTCACAGGCAACGGATGAGCTTGCGTCACAGGTAGAGGTGCCTGTTTGCCATATATTGGACATGAGCGCATCGCACAAGATTGTGACGGAGAGTTGGACGCGCAATCTGCATGACATCATCGAGCTGCGCCATCCGAATACAGCTTATATGGTGATTGTGGTGGGGCAGTCGGTATGGCGACACATCATGGCAAACGCGGTGGTGTTTTGCAGCACGCGTAACCGCATGTTTGTCGTTCATTCGGTTGGCGCTGCTGATGCACTGGTGCGCAAGCTGCGCGAGGGGCAGTGATCTACAGGAATAGTGACCCGCCCCTTACTTTCGTTGTTGGTTGAATTCGTCTAATACACGCACAATCGCTTTGAATGCTTCGATTAGACTGGGCTGTAGCGATTCATCGAACCGATTGATGAGCGAAATGACTTCGTGTTCTATCGGCGTGAGCTTGGGTTCTGGCTCGGCGTCCGGGTGGGGTTTGTTGGATAGTCCTAGTAAATAATCAGATGACGTATCTAGCGCTTTGACAATCCGAATGAGTGTCTCAACGGACGGGTTGTAGTTGTCACTTTCATAACGGGAAATCTGATTTTGGCCCAGGCCAAGCTGTTGGGCGAGTTCAGCCTGGGTGA
>CAWUJQ010000169.1:0-9108 GCA_963922445.1 uncultured bacterium | reverse complement strand
GACGGGGTGAGGCGCAGCGGGGCGACGATGTAGTGAAAACTCGCCATCCACAGGACGAGGACAGTTATCACAACCAGCGCCGCCCTGTCTTGCTGGATCGTTTGCTGTTGTTCGTCGTCGTCTGGTTTGCGGGTGACGTACCAAGTGCCCACGGTGAGCAGCAGCGTGAGCGTGGGCAGGATGAAGTCGGCATAGCGCAGAACCAGCGCGCCTTGCAGCCAATACACCGTGATGACACTGCCGATCATCAAAAACCAGCCGCGCCCGCGTGGTGGGATGAGCACAGCGTAGGCAAACGCCGCCACCACCAGCACGGCAATAGTCGTCAGGTCGAAGGTCAAGGGGCTAGAACCCTTCGTAAATGAACGCGGGTGTGCTGTCGCTGGTGACAATCACCAGCAGGATAACCAGCATGGCCAGCCCAACAGCATACAGGTTCTCTCGGGAGAAGATGTGCTTCCACATGGGTTATTGTAGCTCCAGGCCCAACGTCAGGCGGATTTCGTGCAGGGTGCGGACGGCCAGCAGGTTGCGCAGGCTCGTGCCGTAATACGTCTCGTGGCCGGTGTCGTACTTCAGGTAGGGGAAGCCGCTTTGCTTCATGTGGATGAGGTCGCGATCCAGGCCGTACTGCTCCAGCGGGCGGCTGGCCGCCCACAGGTTAATCATCGGCACCTCGTACTCTTCGGCTACGTCCAACACCTGCTTGTTGAACTCTACCGACTGCCACCAATACTGATGATCTGGGTGGTAGCTGAATGTGGACAGCACGGGAATAATGCCGAGCGCCATCGTTTCTTCGGTCAGTTGGCGGATGTTGTCGCCGTACTTTTCGTAGTTCATACTGAGGACGTCGTTGGGGCCAAACATAATAAACGAGATGGCCGGGTTGCTCAGGCGGTATTCGCATTCAAGCGGGGTTTCGTTGGCCTCGCACACCTCGTTGTTGGCCCAAAACGGATCGAACACAACAATGCTGCTCAGGCCGACCTGCGCGGCCACGCTGCCATCCGTGACGCCCGTGCTGTAGTAGTCAACGGTTTCGCTCAGGTAGCCAAATGGACCCAGTTCGCGCTCATCTGCCGCAATAATTTCAAGGTAGTTGTGATCGGCGCTCAGGCTGTCCCCCACTTTGGTGACAGCACGCGGGTTCCGCTCGAAGGTTTGCCCCTGCTGGAACACGTCTACCATCTTGTCGCTCACGGTCGGGATGACGGGGGCGCTGTACAGGCGTTGCATGGAGCGGCTGTTGACCGTATTCACGTCGGCATCGGCTAAATCGGTGACGGGCACATCGCTAAACCGCAACTGCGGGGGAATGTTGATTGTGCCCAACATAATCCAGCCGTCCTGGGCAATTCCGCTGGCGTCACGGCGCTGCACACGAATCCAGTTGCCTGTCGCGTTGCGCTCAATGATTTCGATGGAGAGGCCAGGGTTTAGCACGCCCTGCGGCAGAAAGGTGTGTCCAGGCCCAGCATGAAGGGTGACGCGCTCACGGGCGGTGGTTTCAAAAATGGTTGTGGCCTGGGCGTGGTGTGGGGTAACCCATGAGGCCAGCAGGAAAAGTGAAAGTATAAAGAAGCGTAATTTAAGCATATCCTGGGTTGGGCGTCCTTCAGGGTTCGGCTAGAATCGTGGATATTCTAGCACATCCACTGCGGACGCGAACAAAGAAAATTGTCAAAATTGAAACGTATAAGTAATGCTCAATGGTTTTGCATGGCGCTGATGGCTGGGTTGATTGCCGCTTCGCCGCTGCGGGCACAGCCTGATGACGACTATCGCATCGTCTTTTCGTCAGATCGCGATACGGACGGCACCTGGCAGTTGTACTCTATGCGCCCCGATGGCAGCAGCATTTTGCAAGTGGTCAATAGCGACGCCAGCGATTATGGGCTGTGGCCGTCGCCGGAAGGCGGTGAGGCTGTATTCACACGTCGCTCCGTCACGGGGGCATCGCAGGTGCATTTTCGTGATGAGGCGGTGGCAGAAACGACGGTGTTGGCACCGGGGGCCAACCCAATCTGGTCACCAGACGGCGGGCGGATTGCCTTTACCAATTTTGATGAAGGCAACACCGAGATTTACACCATGCTGCCCAACGGCTTTGACCGCCGCCCATTGACGGACAGCCCTGGCCGTGATTTTGCGCCGTCCTGGTCGCCAGATGGAGAACAATTCGCGTTCAAGTCAGATCGTGACGAGACAATGGGGCTGTACATTGCGAATGTTGACCGGACGGGCCTGCGGCGGCTGGCCACGACCGACCCAACCGCCTACCCGCCACTGTGGTCACCCGATGGCAGCGAGATTTTGTTTACCACGCGTACAGACGGCATCAGCCAGATTGGGATTGTGGACGTGGAAAGCGAAGTCACGCGCCGCATTTCGGACGAAACTGCGTCTGATTTGATGCCGCTGTGGACGCCGGACGGTACCGAAATTGTGTTCGTTTCGATTGTAGATAGCCAACCAGACATCTACCGGATGCGCGCTGACGGCAGCGACCGCACGCGTTTGACCACATCCCCTGCCTGGGATTGGTACCCGACGGTGGTGCCGGTGCGCTAATTACAGCACACTTCTGCTTGTGCCTGTGGCAGCCGAATAAGATAGCCCACACCCCGCACGGATGTGATGTAGTAGTCGCCGCCCGGTTGTGCGTTCAGCTTATGCCGCAAATTGCGAATGTGCGTGCCGATGATTTCGCGGGCTTCCTGGCGGGTACTCGTGTAGCCGCAGGCCGCCTCCACCAGCTTGACGTAACTCTGGGCGACCCCCGGCTTGCTACATAGTGCCCCTAACAAACGGAACTCAGTCAGGGTCAGGTTGAGGGATTGACTGTACAAGCAGGCTTCAAACGCGCCTCTGTTGATGGTCAGGTCGCCGTAGGTTTGCACATGATCGTCTTTGCTGAGAGCGTTTTCAGCGTTGTCAATTCGATTGAGCATTTGCACAGCGAACTGTTCCAGTTGGCGCCGCTGCCGCGCCCGCTGCCTTGCGTTCAGCCCGGCCTCCACAACTGCGCGTACATCACGTTTGTTGATCGGCTCGCGCAGGTAGTCAAATGCGCCATGGCGCAGGGCCGCCACAGCCGATGTAATGCTGGCTTGGCGCGCAATCAGTACGACGATGGCGTCTGGGTCGTAGGATTTGGCGCGGTGCAGCAGTTCGATGCCGTTTACACCGGGCAGGTCTAAATCGGCTAGGATGAGGTCAATGCTGTTGTGCCGGACGAGGCCCAGTGCCGTTTGGCCGTCTGCGGCGCAGGTGATTTCAAATGCCTCGTTTTCAAATGTTTTGAATAAAAAGGCTCGCATGTTTGCGGCAGGGGTTGCCAGTAGGACGTTGTAGTCTGTCATGTTGCCCACCCTATGATTATTTTGCGAGAAAAGATGTTTTGATGAGCTGTTTTACAAAGTGTAGCAGGGGTGCGCTCATGTTTCGGTAATGTGGTCTACATTGGGCGAAATTGCGGCACGTTCGGCAAATCTTCGGCGTTTCTTCGGTATTCCTGTTGTCTCACGGGGAATGGGTTCCGGTACGGTTGGAGTGGCTAAAGCCATAACAAGAACTGTTATTTACAACTCACTCACGGAGGCATTGGACATTATGCGGTCACTTTCACGGCGCGATTTTATCAAGGGTATTGGTATTGGCACGGCTGGTGCGGCATTGCTGGCAAACGGTGGCTTGCCGAACAAGCTGGCCCGCAACGTTGGCCTGGCGCGGTCGGCTTTTGCATCGCCAGCGTTGCAAACGGGCGTTGATTTGCTGGTTGGGGACGTGATTGCGTTCCAGTTGGAGCGCGGTGCATGGGAAGGCGACTTTGGGTCGGTGACGTTCCAGTTGCACCAGGCACTTTACAATGGCGAATCCGCTTATTACATCCGCACGGACGCATCTAACCCCGATTATGCCACGGAAAACAGTCTGGTCTTTGTGCCGCTGATGGTGGCCGCAATGAACCTGGAAGGTGCGGCGTCCAAGCTGTACACGTTCACCAACGGCGGCGCTGAGCAGCTCCCGGTGATGAGTACCGTTCCAGGCGAGGAGAACTACAGCCCGGCATGGCACGTCCACAGTGTGACCTTCAATGGCGAACCGACCTTGCTGGACAGTGAAGCTGCCATCGCGGAAGCCGAGGCCAACGGCGACATCACGATTGAGCCGCTGCAATTGGTCGTCAATCACCCGGTGGTGAAGTGGCCGGGCGGTGAACTCCAAGAAGATACCGAAGCCATTGAAGCGTTGGGCTCTGGCCCGCTGCTGGCCCCGGTGGACACGGAAGGTATGCGCGCCACCTTTAAGCTGCATGAGTGCTATGCCAACAGCCGCTACATCATTACGGACACGTCCGCTGTGCCGATGGCCCCGATGATGGCGGTGGCTGCTTCTGCGCCAACGCAACTGCTGCGTCAGGCTGGTGCAGTTGATGAGGTGTGGATATTCGTCAATGGGTTGGCTGGCCCCGGTGTAATGGGCTTCCAACCCGCCATTTTTGATAACAGCGCGGGCAACCCCATCTGGAGTCCGTATTGGGAGCATTTTGCAGTGGAATGGAACGATGAGAGTGCCGCAGTTGTGGTAGAAAGCAGCACACAGCTACGCCAACTGGAAGCTGACGGCGCGGTGACTATCTACAAGGGTGTGCCGGACATGGATCAGAGCATGGATCCGTTTGTGGTTAACTGCCCGGTTCCGATTTTGGCACCGCCAACCTACAGCCCCGCGTAACCCCCTTAATCTAGCGCCCTTTCCGAAGCATACTTCTCCCTCTTTGGTTTTGGGGCACTGGCAAACTTGCCGTGCCCCACCTGGGTTCGCTACAGTATCCTCACAAGCGACTATCAATTACAAAGGTAACGAACAATGACAACGATATTGTGTTATGGCGATTCCAATACATGGGGGACCGATGCAGCGAATGACGGGCGGCATGGGCGTCATGAGCGCTGGCCGGGTGTGTTACAGGCCCAGCTTGGTGCGGACTATTACGTAGTGGAGGCGGGGCTAGGTGGGCGCACAACGGTGTGGGACGACCCTACTGAAGAGCATCGCAACGGTAAAACCCATCTGATGCCCACATTGCTCACGCACAGGCCGATTGACCTTGTTGTGCTGATGCTGGGCACCAACGACCTGAAAAGCCGCTTCAACGTCAGCGCCTACGACATCGCAGCAGGTGTGGAAAAGTTGGTGGAGATCATCCTGAAGAGCGAGTGCGGCCCTGTGGGCGTATTGCCACAAATCCTGCTGATTAGTCCGCCACCGCTGGGCGAAATGAACCCGCGCTTTGCCGAGATGTTCGCAGGGGCGCACGACAAACAGCCGCTGCTGGCAGGCTATTATGAAACTGTGGCGAAGACGTGGGGCTGTGGCTTCCTTTATCCAGACTTTATGGTGACTGACCCGGCAGATGGGCTGCACTTCACCGCAGACGCCCACCGTCAACTGGGTGAGCGCATTGCGGTTGAAGTGACAGGAATGCTGGCGAAGCGCTAGACGTCGAAGCGGTATAGGATCATGTGCGTGAGCATGAATGTGTCTGAGCGGGCGAAGCCGACAGGCTTGGCGCTGTTGGCCACAGTTTCCTCGCTAACGCGGTGATCCAGCGGCGGGCCATAGTCCTCTTCGCGGTAGACCCACTCCAAGATGACGACACGCTGGCGCGCCACGCGGGCCGCCTCTGCCAGGGCTTGTTCCATGTCGTCTGCCTCGTGGAGGACATGACCCAAAAACACCAGGTCAATGCTTTCCTCCTCGAAGGGCAGTGCTCCCATGCGGCCCAGCACAAAATGACCACCCGGCACGAACTCTCGCGCCGCGTCTAACATATCTTGACGCAGGTCAACGCCCCTGACGGTAATGTCTTCGGCAGCGAACGCTTCGGCAAAGATGCCGCTGCCCGTGCCCACGTCCAGCATCCCCCGGATTGCACGGTCTTCACGACACAGCGCCACCACACGCGGCACTTCTAGCAATTCCATCCGGTGCGCGGAGCGCAGCCGGTCGATTTCACCCTTAAACTGACGGTCGTTCACAACAATTGCCCCTTTGTGATAATCGTTAAAGCGTGCGCGTTGACACGTTGCCCCCCTCATGATACCTTCACATTTAACTTGAAGACAGATCATCACCAGAGTGTGCTGTGGCCCGGATGCCGAGCACCTTGCAGGGGAAGCCGGTGAAAGTCCGGCGCTGTCGCGCAACGGTAACTGGTTGGCACCAACCAGCAGCCCGATCACCTGCTCTGGCGATGCTCGGCCCTTCGCGTGAAAGGGAAAGCGAGCGTGTACGATTGCAACGTCGTCATCCACACCCGCCGCCTGGTGGGTTTTTTGTTATATCCGCCGCATCCCACATGACATCCACTGCATCGCTATCACGGGATTTGCCATGACTGACGCCATTTACAAACCTATCCCCCGCCCGGCTGATTACCTGGCCAAAAATGACCTGCCTCGGCTCAATCTTGGGCTGCGTCCGCTGCTGCTGCTGGTTTTGCTGGCTGCATTGATCGGTGTCTTTCTGCTTGTGGTAGCGGCAGGTTCCGTGCGCATTCCACTAAATCAGGTGGTGATTGTGCTGCTGGGTGGCACTGCCGAAAAAGCGTCCTGGGCGAATATTATTCTCAAGTTTCGGCTGCCCAAAGCGCTGACGGCGGCGCTGGCAGGGGCTGCATTGGGCGTCAGCGGGTTGATGATGCAAACGTTCTTCCGCAACCCGTTGGCGGGGCCGTTTGTACTGGGAATTAGCAGTGGCGCGAGTTTGGGCGTGGCCCTGGTTGTGTTGGCATCGGGCACGGTCGGCGCTTCGATGCTGGCCGGGTTCGCCGTTGCAAGCGACCTGCTGTTGGCGTCTGCTGCTGCTATCGGCGCGGGCATCGTCATGTTCGTGGTGTTGATGGTGGCGGGCCGTGTGCAAAACAGCATGACGCTGCTCATCTTGGGCCTGATGATGGGCTATTTGGTGTCCGCATTTGTGAGCCTGCTGCTGTACTTTGCCGTGCCGGAGCGCATTCAAGCCTACATTACATGGACGTTTGGCAGCTTTAACGGCGTCACATGGAGCCAGATGCCGATCCTGGCGGGAGCGGTTGCGGTGGGGTTGGCGATTGCGTTTGTGCTGACCAAATCGCTGAATGCGCTGCTGCTGGGTGAGGGGTACGCACGCAGCCTGGGCCTGGATATAGGTCGCACACGCGTGGCGATCATTGCGGCGACGGCGCTGCTGGCTGGCGCAGTGACCGCGTTTTGCGGGCCAGTGGGCTTTTTAGGAATCGCGGTGCCGCACCTGTGCCGCAGTCTGTTCAACACGTCAGATCACCGGGTGCTGCTGCCGGGAACCGTACTCATGGGGGCGATTGTGGCGCTGGTGGCGGCACTCATCGCGGAAGTGCCGGGGAATAACCTTGTGCTGCCGTTGAATGCAATTACCGCCTTGATTGGCGCGCCCGTCGTGATTGGAGTGGTGCTGCGCCAGCGAAATTTGCAGAAGGCGTTTGCGTCATGAAGGCGGCAGCCCTATACACCGAAGCCCTGGCTATCGGGTACGCCTCCGTGCGCCAGCCAGATGTTACGCTGGCGGCTGACTTGAATCTATCGCTGCGCAGCGGGGAGCTGGTGTGTTTGCTCGGCCCAAATGGGGCGGGTAAATCCACGTTGATGCGGACGCTGGGGGGCATGCAAAAGGCGCTGGCGGGGCGGGTTGTGCTGGCTGGCGATGACATCCGTGAGTTGAAGCCGCGTGAACTGGCAACCCGCTTGAGTGTCGTGCTGACGGATAGGCCCAATACCGGCCTGCTTAACGGGTATGCGCTGGTGGCACTGGGGCGGCATCCCCACAACGACATGATCGGGCGGCTTTCGCCCTATGATGAGGCGATGGTGCGTTGGGCGGTAGACGCCGTGGGTGCAACGGAACTCGCTGAGCGCCCGGTGATGGAACTGAGTGATGGACAGCGGCAAAAGCTCATGATTGCGCGGGCACTGGCCCAGGAATCGGCGGTGATGTTGCTGGATGAACCGACGGCTTTCCTCGATTTGCCGCGTCGGGTGGAAATTATGCGGCTGCTGCGCCAACTGGCCCGTGATACTGACCGCGCCATTTTGCTTTCTACGCATGACCTGGATTTGGCGCTACGCTCAGCGGATAAGCTGTGGCTGATGGCGGGCGGGGCGGTGCAGGTGGGCACCCCGGAGTCACTCGTACTCAATGGTGCGTTTGAGGCTGCCTTCCTTAGTGAAGGCGTCACGTTTGACCCGCTCACGGGGTCGTTTTCCATGCAAGACGTGGTGCGGGGCACGGTCAAGGTGGCCGGTGAGGGCGTGGTTCCCACCTGGACGCGGCGGGCGGTTCAACGGGCGGGGTTTGCGCTGGTGCATAACGGCACCCCGCCGGACGTGGAGATCGAAATTAGCGGGGATGAATCGCACCCGGTGTGGCGCGTCCGTGAGGGGGACAAAGTAAAGGTGTACGAGTCGATTGATGCGGTGTTGGCTGCTCTCGGCCAATAGACGGCGTCTGCTCGAAAAACGTTGATTTATCCTCTTCTCATCTTGCTGCTTATCTCAGTTTAAGGTACAGTCGCCTCTTAATCGCCTGATTTTGAGGCACCCCTTGACCCGTTCCCGCCACATTCTGTACCGCTTTAGCCAGGTCATGGCCCTGGTGACGCTTGCGCTTGTGCCCATGTGGTGGAAGCACCCCCTCGCCCCACCTCCGTTTACAACGTCCTATGTGATCGGCTTTGTGATCGTTGTCCCGGCAGTGCTGACCGTTGTGTTGTGGGCGCTGTCGGGGTTTGCTGGCTTGCAGGCCGTGCTTGATGACCGCTCCCGGCGGTGGTGGCTGGTATTGGCTGGCACCGTGTGGATGCTGCTATCGGTGGTATGGGCGTTTATGCGGGTGGGTCGTCCCGGTGTTGCGCCTGGAGCGGCGTTACAGCTCACGCTGGCGATTGCGTTTGCCCTTGCTGTAACAGCCATACAAATACCCGTGCGGCGCGTGCTGTGGCTGCTGACGGCTGTTGCACTCATTCACGCGTTGGTGGGCGGGGCGCAGGTGATTGCTCAGCGCGACGTAGGCCTGAGCGCACTGGGC
>CAWUJQ010000168.1:0-9135 GCA_963922445.1 uncultured bacterium | reverse complement strand
GCTGCCCGGGCTGTACTGTGTGTGGGTGGCGGCGCGGCGCTCAGCCCCTGTGCGGGTTCGACTGGCACGGTTAGGGGGGGCGCTAGCGGCAGTGATACTCGGAGCCGGGCTTGCTTCGATGCAGCTATTTGCCACAGCGGACCTACTGGCGAACTCACAGCGGGCGGAAGGCTACGGTGAGGAAGCATTGGCGTTTAACTTCAGTTATGCGCCGCTGCGCACGGTGAACTTCCTCGCGCCGAACGTATTTGGCAATCCGGGTGACGGGTCGTATTTGGCGCGTGGGCTGTTCTACGAGGAGGCGGTGTATGTGGGGCTAATCCCGTTGATTGCGGCGTTTGTGGCCGTTTTCGCCTGGATTGGCCGCGCCATCCGCCGCCGTGATGACGTGCCTGCCTATCAACAGGATGCGCCGTTCTGGTTGCTCGTCGTCGTGACTGGATTTGTGCTGGCATTGGGCCGTCACACGCCGATTTTTCCGTTTTTGTATCGCAACATGCCCACATTTGAGTTGTTTCAAGCACCGGGCCGCTGGCACCTGTGGACGGTGTTCGGGCTGAGTGCGCTGGCAGGCATTGGCGTAACGAGTTGGGGTGAGGGCAAGTGGGTGGTCTTTTGGACGCGGCTGGCCACGGCGGGTGCTGTGGGTGCGGGGCTGTTAGCTGTTGCATCGCCGTTGTTTTTGCCGCCAGATGTCGCCTCGATTGAAGGGGTGCAGGTGCTTGTACGCGAAGTCGCGATGACCTCGCTGTGGGTCGCACTTGCGGGGGCGCTTACGCTGCTGTATGCGGGCAACGTGCCAGAGCGGTTCATTCCGCTGCCGGGGGGGTGGAACCGCGCATGGGCGGTGGCGGTGATTGTCGTCGTCGGGGTAGATTTAGGCTGGGCGACACGCGGACTCAACCCCACAGTGTCGGCGGCATTCTACAATCCGCTGCCGGAGGATGAGGTAACGACAGATGTGATGGTTCGTGGCTATTGGCCGCAAGCAACGCTCGATTTGGTGTTGTTCGGGCAGCAGGTCACGGACGACGGCCTGGAATTTGCTGATCCTGAAGAACTTGGGTTTGAGCCGTGGCTCAACGGGCAGGACTATCGGGTGGCGCAGTCGGATTGGCAGGGCTTTCGGCGGGCAAATTTGCCCAATATGAACCTCCTTGACCGCCAGTACCTGCTTAACAACTTTGATCCGTTGGTGCTGGCCGAATACGAAACGATGATCGATTCCATACCAGCGGGCGATATAGCGGCACTGGCTGACTATGCGGTTGATCGCGTCTATACCGACGATGGGGTGATTGCAGTCAGTGAATCGCTGGGACGTGCGCCATTTGCCCGTGATATGGTGGATGACTTTAACCAGGTGACTTTGGTTGGGGCGGGTGCATCGGGGTCAGGCGGGCTACTGCGTGATTTGTGCCATCCAGGTTGGGTGGCTGTACAGTCACAAAACCCGGGTACGAGTTTAAGCTGCGATTCGTTCGCGTCGTATTTCATGGATGTAGAACCGGGCAGTCCCGGTGATGTGGTGTTGGCGTACCGCGCAGGGTGGGTTCGGCCCGGCGCGCTCTTGAGTCTGGCTTCCGTCATCGTGTTGGTTGGGGTGTTCTTTATGCCCCGGCCAACACGGGCGTTTATTAAAATGTGATAAAGATTGTAAGCCAAATCCAATCCAAACCCGCTTCCGAGTTCGTATACCTTTAGTATACATCACCTTCTGGAAGGAAAACTTTGATGAAAATGCGCATTGCTCTTGTTTTGGCTGCTGTGTTGACTATGGCCGTCGTCGCTTTTGCTCAGGATATGACTCCGTCAGTAACCGTGAGTGACCAGCTTTCGCTGGATGGCGAAGTGGTTGTTGACACCGTCGTTGCTGCTGAACCGGGCTGGATGGTCATTCACGCGGATAACGGCGGCGCACCGGGGCCGGTTATCGGGTTTGAACAGGTGGCCGCAGGCGAAAACACGTCCGTTCACGTTGAAATCGACGCAACAATGGCCACGCCGCTGCTGTTCGCCATGCTGCACGTAGACACGGGCGAGGCCGGTGTCTACGAGTTCGGTCAGGTAGAAGGGGCTGACGGCCCGGTCACCGTTGATGGGCAGGTTGTGACGCCGCCGTTTAACGTGGAATTGGTCCGTGCTTATGATCAGTTTGTGGTCGATAACACCGTGACGCTGACGGCTGTTGCGACGCAGCAGGATGGCTTTATTGTGGTTCATGCGGACAGCGGTGAGGGTAGCCCTGGCCCCGTTGCTGGTTTTGCTCCCGTGACGGCTGGCACCAACACCGATATTGTGGTTGAACTGGAAGGCGACCTGACCAATCTGATGTTCCCGATGCTGCACGTAGACACGGGCGAAGCCGGTGTCTACGAGTTCGGTCAGGTAGAAGGGGCTGACGGCCCGGTTGTACTGGACGGCACCGTAGCCACGTTCCCGATTACGACGGGCACCCCCGCTATGCGCCTGGACGATCAGCTTGTCACCGACACGGTTGAGGCAGACAGCGTGTTGAGTGACGGCCCCGGTTGGCTGGTAATTCACGCGGACGGCGGCCAGGGTAGCCCCGGCCCAGTGATCGGTCAGGCGTTGGTTGAAGATGGTGTCAACATTGACGTGATTGTGGAGGTTGACCCTGCTGGCGTTACCCCGACTGTCTTCCCAATGCTGCACGTGGACACGGGCGAGGCCGGTGTCTACGAGTTTGGTCAGGTAGAAGGGGCCGATGGCCCGGTCATGGTTGACGGCCAGGTTCTGACGTTTGGCATCAGCGCTGAAGGTGGTATGGGCGACATGATGATGGACGATATGGAAATGGAAGAAGGCACCGAGGGCGAAGCCAGCATGGGCGGTGACGCTGCGGTTTCCATCGCGAACTTCGCGTTCGATGAGACTGCCATGACCGTTGCGGTCGGTACAACCGTCACCTGGACGAACGAGGATGGCGCTCCGCACACGGTAACGGCTGATGACGGCGCGTTTGACAGTGGCAATATGGATAGTGGCGATGTGTTCAGCTTCACATTTGAGGAGCCGGGCACCTATGCGTACTTCTGCGAATATCACGGTGGCGCTGGTGGTCAGGGTATGGCCGGTACCATCACAGTGCAGTAACTCAAGCTGACGTCGAGCGTGATGTCACGGGCATAAATCGTGATGAAGCAACCGCCACCGCATTCTGGTGGCGGTTTGCATTCACGCACCCAGCGCGATGGCGGCATCCGAGGCGACAAGCAGCAGCGATGTAAACCCCCAAAAAGACGAATAGCGCAGCGCGCGCCGATTGCGTTTTTGAGCCGCGTACAAAATCACTGCGATTTGCAGCCCTGCAATAAAGCGCAAGATGCCGTTGGGTTCGCGGTAGGTGCTGAAGGGCACAAACAGCATAATCGCGCAGTTGACCAGCAGCAGCACCGTGTACAGGTGCCACTGGCTGCCGCGTAGGTCGCGCCAGCAGCGCCACAACCCCCAAAACGTGGGCAGCAGCACCGCTGGAACCAGCATCAACATCAGTGTGATAAAAACAGCCGGGCCACCCTCCGTCAGGATGCGAATTACACCCATTAACGGGATAAACTCGAAGCCAGTGGCACCCGCGCCGCCGCTGCCGATCCCAGGCTGGCCGAGCCACTGGTACAGCCCATATTGCCACACTGCAAACGGCACCAAAATCACTGCGCCGAATGTGAAAGCCTGGGGGAGTTTGCGCTGTAAAAGCAGGTGCAGGCCGACCCCGGCGGCAAACACGAGGGTTGTCTCTTTGGCGAAGGCCGCGAGGGCGAACATGAGCGCACTGGGCAGCCAGCGGTCACGGGCGATGAACCACACACCGGCAATGCACAAGCCATAGGCAAGCGGTTCTGGTAGTGTAAGCCTAGCGCCCCCTAACGCCGCCAGCGACAAACTATATCCCAAGGCGTACCAGCGGCTAACGTTGGCTGCGCGCAGCAGGTTTTCCAGTAGCGCGGTAGACGCAGCCAGCGCCACCCCATTGACGACCAGCAGCGCAAACGGCAGTAACGCCACCTGACCCAGACTCAGCAGCCAGCCCAGCGCGGGCAGCAAAACCCGTTGATAGCGGTAGCTGGGCACATCAATCAGCGGCGGGGCGTTGAGTGGATCGCGGGCGATGTAGTACACGAACTGGCCGTCGTAGCCTTCTGCGGAGTAGATAAACGCTTCGGTTGGGCTGAAGTCGCTGCCAGGGGTGACCAGTACAAGTGGACTGCCGAAGGCCGCCAGCAGGAAGACGACATAAGCGCCCAGCACCAGAATCGTCACGATGTAAGGGCGTAAATTTTGCATTGGCGTGTTATCCTTTTGCATGAGGGATGTTAAGTCGCTGGGCTTGGCCTGGCACTGAATAAGGAACATCATGCCGAAAAACGGAAAACACAGCTACCGTGACCAGTTCGACCGCTTTGCGCAGGATCATTACCTGAAGATGCTGCTGCAAACGGATGAGAAGGCCATTATACCCACGCTCTTCCTGGACTTGATGACCTGCGTCAACAAAGTTCAGGGGCGGGCCGGGTTAATCCTGGCCGAAGCCGAACGCGAGGGTGAGCCACGAACCGGTGACGTTACCGTGACCAACGCTATCGAAGTGATGGAGGGTGCCGTTGATATGTCTAACATCCTCAAAGCGCTGATGGAATACTACGAATTGACCCACGGCGATGACAACGATCACTACGCCGCAGGCGACTAACCGCCGCGCCCTGATGACCGTGACCCGTTTGACCGTAGAGCGGGTGATGCAGGTGGGCCTGTTTGTGATGCTGTTCGCCTTGGCCACCCGCATCCCGGTAGATACGGACACATGGTGGCACATCCGCAGCGGCGAACACACGCTGGCTAACGGCTTCATCTACGAAGACCCGTTTTCCTACACACGCAATGACACGGTTTGGATTAACCATAGCTGGGGGTCGCAGCTCCTGCTTGTTGGGGTGTATTCGCTGGCAGGTAATGCGGGCCTCGCGGTTTACACGGCTGCGCTTGCGACGGCGGGTATGGTGTTCGTTTACATGGCGGGCAGTGGCAACACGTATTTGCGCTCGTTCATTGTGATCCTGGCGGCGTCAACGGCGGCGTTGTTCTGGTCGCCGCGCCCACAGATGGTGTCTTTCTTTCTCAGCACGGTCATCCTCTATTTGCTGTTTCAGTACAAATTTCGCAACGTTGACCGCTTGTGGCTCATTCCGCCGTTGATGGCGCTGTGGGGCAACATGCACGCGGGCTTTTCGATAGGGTTTATCTTCCTGGCGGGTCTGATCGCCGGGGAAATCGCTGCAAACGTGTTGAACCCAGGCGGTGATGAGGTGAAAGGCTGGCGCGGCGTGGGTAAGCTCATGCTGGTGGGGCTGGTGAGTGCGCTGCTCATCATGGTCAACCCCTATACCTACCGGATGCTGCTCGTGCCCTTCCAAACGGTGGGCCTGGATGTGCTGCGCAACTTCATCCAGGAGTGGCAGTCCCCCAACTTTCAGGACGCCAACGTGTTCCCGTTCATTTTGATGCTAGTGGGCCTCATCGGTTTACTGGGCGCGAGTCCGCGCCGGGTGCGCTGGGCTAGCTTTGTGCTGTTGAGCGGAACGTTGTATCTCGCGCTGGCCTATGGCCGGAATGTGTCTGTGTTTGCGGTGGTGGCCGCGCCCATACTCATGTTTCATGCAGATGCACTGTTGCAAGCCCTGGGCTGGGACTTCCGACCGAGGCAGCGGGTGCGTCGATCAGCCGGGCTGCTGAATGCGCTGCTGCTGCTGCTGATTGTCCTTGGCGCAGCAGGCAAGATCGCATACACATTGCAGCCAGAAGGCGTCCGTGAGGCACAGGAGGAATTCCTGCCGGTGCGTGTGAGTGCCTATTTGCAGGCAAACCCGGTGCCGGAGGGCATGTTCAACAGTTACGATTGGGGCGGCTACCTGATGTGGGCCGTGCCGGATACCCCCGTTTACGTGGATGGGCGCACCGATTTGTACGGGGATGACTTCCTATCGGAGTACATTAACGTGTATACGCTCAACACGGACTGGCGGGCGGTATTTGCGGAGCGTGGCGTCAACACTGTCGTCATTGAGGTGGCCAGCCCCATAGCCCGTGAGCTTGAGGGCGTGCGCGGCTGGACGGAAGCCTACCGGGATGGGCAGGCGGTTGTTTACATCCTGGATGGGGCACGATGAGCGCACGCAGCGGGCTGCCGCGCCTGTTAAACAGCTTTATGACGCTGGCGTTGTTGTTTGTGGGGCTGCGAGTGCTGCTGCTGATGGCCTATCAACCGCTGTTGGCGGAAAACGCCGAGCGCGGCGTCACAGTGGGCGGTGACTATCTGTATTACTATGCGCTAGTGCAGCAAACCGACGCCGGACTGTATCCATTTCGCGACTGGTGGAGCGAGTTCCCGCCGTTATGGTCGCTGGTGGAAGTCGGGTTGTATCGGGTGCTTGGCGAAGGGGCCAGCTACGGCACGTATGCAACGCTGCTGGCGGTCGTCATGCTGGCGTGCGACTTTGGTAACTTCGTGCTGTTGCGCTTAATTGGCATCCGGCTGTATGGCGCGGCGGAGGGTCAAGCGCTGGCCTGGGTGTACGCACTGCTGGCAGCACCGCTGATCTTTGCTTTTTGGACGTTTGAGCCGCTGGTGGTGCTGTTTTTGCTGCTGGGCTTGTGGTTGCTGCTGCGTGAACGCGATGTGTCGTCAGCGGTGGTGGCTGGCCTGGGTGCGTTGACCAAGTTTGTGCCTGCGCTGCTGTTTGGCGCGGTGATTCGCTTTCGGACTATTCGAGCCAGTGTGATTTACATCGCGATTGCTGTGGGCGTGTTCGCTGTGCCGTATGTCGCGCTGCTGGCGAACCCGGCCACCCGCCAGATGACGCTGCCCTCGCTGACCGCGCAGTTCAACAAGGCTAGCTATCAAACGGTGTGGGCCTTAATTGACGGTAACACGAGTACCGGCGTGTTCGGGCCAGTTAGCGAACGCACGGACGTTGCCAATGCTACGCTGCCGCGTGGTAACCCGCCCGTTGTGCCGGGGCTGGTACGGTTGGCGGTGGCGGCAGCAGCCGGACTGTTTATCTTCGTCCGCACGCGCCGCACTGATGAGCGCGGTGTGGTGGCGTTTGTGCTGGTTACGCTGCTAATCTTTTACGTGCAATCGCAGGGTTGGTCGCCGCAGTGGTTGGTCGGCATTTTGCCGTTGACGCTGCTGTGCTTCCCCACAACGCGCGGTGTGCAGGTGTGTGTGCTGCTGTCACTCATCACATTTGCAGAGTACCCGGTGTTGTTCATCCGCACGGGGGACACAGGCGGCGCGATTCAAGGCGAATTGGTGTTGCCATTTGTTGTATTGGTGCTGCTGCGAACAGCGATATTGATAGGGTTGGTCGTCGCGTTGTACCGGGTGCTGCGGCAGCGCCCGGTGACACTATAGATTGGCGAAAAAAGCTGCTGTGCGATAAATTGTTTGTAATCCAGTCGAAGAGACCGCATTCTTAAGGAGCTTGCTATGCAGCGCTGGGAATACCTTACGATGAGCTTCAACCGTCACTATGGCCGGACGGACTACCGCATCAACGGGACGAAAGAGCCGAAACTAAAGGACAAAGTGCTGGCCGATGTGATGAACATCCTGGGGGCACAGGGCTGGGAGTTGGTAGGCATTTCCAACCCGGAAGAGAAAGAATTTGCATTCAAGCGCCCCAAACCGCCAAGCAAGCCGACCCCTGAGCGGCAGCAGAGAGAAGAGGCTTAATCCGTTATGTCGAGAGAACTGCTAGACCGCGCCTATAACCTCATTGTAGACGAGCAGTACCTGGAAGCCCGCGCCATCCTGATAGACCTGGAGCCGCAAAGTTCAACGGCCCGCCGCTGGCTTGCGAACCTGGATGACCTGCTACAGCAGCAGAGTGTGCCGATGGAAGAAGACGAGGACGATACGCTGCCCGTGGTGCCGGAACCAGAACCACAGCCACTGCTGGAATCTGACCCAGAGCCGCAGCCACAAGACACATTCGATGCCAGGCCGCTTGTAGAAACATCTGAACCTGCACCGGAAAGCGTCGGTGAGGTCGATTCTGCGCCTGCCATTGATTCCCGCCCGCTGGCCGAAGACCCCGGGCCAGTGATGCAACTGTCGCCGGATGCCGTCGAAGAGCCGCTTGTTCACACACTACTGGCAGAACGTGCGCCGGAAATCCCGCTTGATGAGGGCTTCCCCATGCTGGCGCAGAGCGCTACCGAAGACATGCCCATCATCGAAGCGAGTGATTTGATCCCTGTAGGTGTAGAAGCGCCCGTCTCTACGGAGGGCAGCGGTTGGGAATACCGCGAAATTGTCGTCAAGACGTGGCAGCAGCACATGAGCAACATTGAGTATGCGCTGGAACAGGGCGGTGAGAAGATCACGATTGAGGACGCCTACGTCAAACTGCTCAACGAGACGGGCGCGCAGGGCTGGGAGGTTGTTCGAGAAGAAGTGCTGCCGCAGCAGTACGTCCGCTTGTTGATGAAGCGCCGCACCCGTTAATGGCGCAGCGTGGGCGCACCGTGCGGTGGGCAGTGGTTGGGGCGCTGCTGGCTGTGGTATTGGCGGCAAATGTCGTCATAACCCATAACGAGTTTACTGCGCCGAACCCCGGCATGAACGATTTCCTCTCCCGTTGGGAGGGAGCACGCTCGTTTTGGGTAGATGGCGTCAGCCCGTACAGTGACGAAGCGAGCCTCAATATTCAGGAGCGCATTTACGGGCGGGCAGCACAACCGGGTGAAGACCTGGGCCTGTTCGCCTATCCCATGTACACCGTGTTTTATGTGGGGCCGCTGGTTGGGCTACCCTACGCGTGGGCGTCTGCGGTGTGGATGGTGGTGCTAGAAGTGTGCTTGATTGCCGGGTTGTTTTTGCTGCTGGCGACGCTCCGTTGGCAGCCCCGCCCGCTGCTGTTGGGTGCGCTGGTCTTGTTCAGCGTATTGAACTACTACGCCTTTCGCGGGTTAATCCTCGGCCAGCCGAGCCATATTGTGTATCTGATGATGGCCCTGACGCTGTGGGCGCTCTCCGTCGGGCGGGATGGCGTGGCATGCGGCGCGCTGGCGCTATCGACGATCAAGCCGCAGATGGGCTTTTTGCTGGTG
>CAWUJQ010000167.1:0-9163 GCA_963922445.1 uncultured bacterium | reverse complement strand
TCGCGCTTGCCAGCGCTGGCGGCAACTATCGCCCCGGCGAAGGCATCAGCGGGTGGGTGGCGCGTCGCCGCGAGGGCATTCTGATCTCTGATGTGAACGCGGTTGACGCCGTTCAACCCAAGCTGGAGGACAATCCGTATAACAGCTTTGTGGCAGTGCCTCTCCTGCTGGGTGAGCGCTTCGTAGGCACGCTGGAGTTGACACACCTCACGCCCGGTCACTTTAAGCAGCAGCACCTTGCCCTGTTGCAGGCGCTGGCAAAACCTGTGGCGACCGCCATTTACAACGCCCAGCTTTACACCGACCAAATCCAGCGCATTGACGATATTGCCAGCCTGCAGCGCGTCACCCAGGAACACGCCGTTGATGATGTGGCTGCGGTATACATGGGGTTACACGAACGCATCGCCAGCCTGGTTGATGCACAAGTGTGTGGTGTGATGCTCTACGATGAGCAGCGTAAGCAACTCAACGCACAGTCGCCGTTCTTCGGCCTGCCAGATGGCTTGGTACGTGCCTTAACCATTTCCGTTGACGCCAGCGACAACGTTCGCAATATATGGGAAAACCAAACAACCTGGTATTCCAATGACCTGAGCGAAGACAGCATAATTGAGGAAATGGGCATTGCCCCCATTGTGATTGCGGCTGGCTTGCGCAACATGGCACTGCTTAACCTCAAAATTGGCAACCATCCTATCGGGGCTATCCTGGTTGCCAACAAACAATCAATGTCTGGCTTTAGCAATCCAGACATCCAAAACATGCAAATCCTCGCATCGCAGGCCGCGATTGTGGTCGAAAATGTTCGCCTCTTCCAGCGCGAACAGCGACAGGACACCGAGTTAGTCGGCCTGCAAGAAATCACCCACGCGATTGGTACGCTCAGCAACCAGGACGAGGTCTACGTTTACTCAGACATCAACACACGCATTGCTGGTCTGATGGGCATTCAAATGTGTGGTGTGTTGCTATTTGATGAAGACAACAAACGGCTGGTGGCCCAACTGCCTTTCTATGGCATCGAAGACGAGGCGATACAGGACTACAGCATCGACCTGACGGCAAATGAAGTCATTGAAAGCCTGTGGGAAGAGCAAGAATACTGGTACAGCAATCGTGCCAAGGCAGACACCATCGTCTTTTACGCGGGCCTGGCGGAAATGGCTGAACAGACCGGGGTAGAGAAAACGCTCATTGCTGCGCTCACCGTTGGCGGGCGCAAAACCGGCGTTATTCAGGTATCCAACAAGTTCAACGGTGAGGACTTCACCGACAACGATGCACGCTTGCTGCTTATCTTCGCCACCCAAGCCGCTGCCATCATCGAAAACGCCCGCCTTGTGCGTGAAGTTCAACGACGGGCAGAAGAAGCCGAACGCCTTCGCCTGATCGCGGAGCGGGCGGGTAACCTAGTAACGATGGAAGAGACGCTTGCGCCCATCCTGGGTGAAGTGGCACGCCTCACAGACAGCCAGCTTGCCTTTTTAAGCGTGATGAGCACCGACAACAAGAGCCTCGTCATGCACCCCCGTGCCATCTTCGGCGCAGAGCTAGACACAGCCATGCGCCTCAGTGCCCGCGAGGCAGGTGAGCAGCTTGCTGTGAATACACGCCAACCGCTGTTGGCAAATACCCTCGACTCAGCCAGTGCTTACCAGCCGTTGATTGACAAGCTCGACATTGTGCGGATGCTCGTTGTGCCCATGATTATTGGCGACCGCAGCCTGGGCGAGGTGGGCATTGCCAATCGCGATAGCGACTATGGTGAACAGGATGTGTCGCTGCTGGCGGGTGTTGCGGCCCAACTCGGCGCAACCATTGACCGGGTGCGCTTGTTCGACACCGTAGAAAGCAACCTGAATCGCCGTGTGCAAGAACTTGACGCCATCTCCGGCGTGAGCAAGGTGCTGTCTGCCACCTTTGAATTAAGCAGTATCCTAGAAGCCATCCGGCACGAGGCGGTAAACGGCACCGGGGCAGAGGGCAGCACGATTGTCATGGTGCGCTCACTCGGCAACTGGGACGCGGAAAACGTCCCGAACCGCCTACACACCCGTGTTGGCGAAGAGAGCCAAATCAACGGCCTTGCAGAAATTGAGCAGGCAGCCCTTGATACCGTAGGCGAAGCGATTGTGGTAGACAGCTACGCCGAAACCGACATGAACGCCCAGCCAATGCATGTTGTTTCGGCGGTTGCCCTGGCCTTTACCTATGGCGAAATCCCGGTCGGTGTTATTCACCTGCACGACCAGCGCGAAGCCATATTCGATGACCGTGCCGTTAGCTTCCTGCATACCCTCGCCCTGGAAGCCGCTGTGGGCTTCGGCAACGCTGTGCGCCAATATGACCAGGTCGAACGCAGCCGCGCCATGAGCCAGCGCGTTGAACAGCTCAATCAGATTTTTGAGCTGGGCCAAATGCTCCAAACAAACTCTGACCCGGCTGCCGTACTTGACGCAATCGCCTATAGTGTCGTCACGAGTGCCGGTTTCGATGTGATCGTCGTTTCAATGGTTGACCAGGATGCAGGCGTTCTGCAACGCACGGCCCAGGCCGGTTTGCCCGTAGAGGTCTTCCGCAGCAGCCGTGACAAGGTGCTTCCAGTTGAAGACGTGGAACAGGTTTTTCAAGAAGACTTCCGCACAAGCGAGTCCTACTTCTACCCGATTGAAAAGCTCGTTCGTGCCGAATTGCCAGGGCTGGCCACATTGAGCGCGGCCTATGCGGGCAACCGCACCATGCACGCCGAAGGCCCCAATGCATGGCGCGATGGTGACATGCTGCTGGTTCCCATTAACGGGGCGGGTGGCGAACTCCTTGGCATCATGAGCCTGGATCGCCCGCAAGACAACACCCGGCCTGATCGTAGTAAAATCGAAATCCTCGAAATCTTCGCGCATCAAGCCGCAACAACCATCGAAAACAACCGCCTCTACCTCAATAGCGTGCGCAATGCCGAAAACGAGGCCCGCTTGAGTGCCATGCTCGAAGATGTCGCCCAGACGCTTGACATCAACCAAATCGTTGAATCTGTCGCACACAACGCCCTCAGGCTAGCCCCCTTCGACAGGCTCACCGTTGCCCTGGAAGACACAGAAGACACGGGGTATACGCTCATGCGTGTGCGTGTGGGCAACGACGACCTGGTGACCACAGCTCACGAGCGCAAGAGTACCCTGGAACACACGGCGCTTGGCCGCACCGCCAAAACGGGCATGGACTACGTGTACACCACCCAGAACGACATCGGCGTCTACAAAGACCTGACAGAATGGTACGAAGCAGGGGAACGGGTATCGCTGATTATTCCGCTGCAAGCAGGCGGTGATACCCTCGGTGTGATTCACTTTGGCAGTTCGTCTGAGGAAGCATTTGAGGTTGCTGAGTTCCGCACGATATTAAACCGTATTGCGAACCTCACAGCCGTCGCCATTCAAAATGCCCGCCTGTTTACCCAAGCCCTTTCGCTGCAAAACTTCAACGAATCCATCGTGGAATCCATCCAGCAGGGCATCATCGTGCTGGATCAGTCTGGCCGGGTCATTTCTGTCAATCGGTTCATGAAGGAAGAATACGGCTGGCGGGTTGAACCCACTGGCCCCCGCCAAGACATTTTTGAGTACGATCCCGACCTTTCCGAAATCCTCGCTAAGCCGCTAGTGGCCGTGCTAGAAACGGGCGAACCTCACCAAGTTCTGGATTTGCGCACGCAACGTGAATACGGCTTTATCGCCCGCAACTTCTACATCTACCCGCTCATCGCGCAGGGCAATATTAACGGTGCCGTTTTACTCACCGAGGACACGACAGAGCGCGCCTTGCTCGAAGATGACATCGAGGCGCGTGCCAACCAGCTATCGGCCCTCACGCGCGCGTCCGGCAAAATCACGGGCACCCTACAACGCAAAGCGGTGATTGACCTGGCGCTGGAAACCATGCAGGACGTTGTCGATTACGACACCATTACCCTTTGGCGTCGGATTGAGCCTGAGATCATGCAGTTGGTCGGTCAGCGTGGCCTAACCATTGAAATGTCACCGCCGATTCGCGCTCGGGTGGCTGATGTATCGCGGATTGAACACATCGTCGAAACCAGTAACGTGATGACAATCGACGACCTGGATCACTTCAGGGAAAGCTACCCCTACACCCTACCCGGCGACGTGGGCACAAGAAGCTGGCTAGGGGTACCGCTGGTGCGCCAGGGTTACGTCACTGGCATTATTGCCATCACCAAAAACGAACCCGGCTTCTACACCCCCCAGGCTGAACAGGCGTCTATGGCCTTCGCCAATCAGGTGGCGGTAGCGCTGGCAAACGCGGAACTGTTCACAGAAACCCAAAACAGAACCGAGCGCCTGAGTGTTTTGAACCGCGTCTCGCTGGCCCTCGTCCAGTCCATGGACAGCGAAAACATCTTCGAAATTGCCCTGACGGAAATTTCTAACGCAATGGGGGCCGAAAAAGGCCGTGCGATTGTCTTTGACAGAGAGGCCCGAATCGGACGCGTCATCGTAGACTCGCCGCGAGGTGAAACCACACCCACGCTGCAATTCAGATTGGCCAACAGTGCCGCTTACCGTTACATCCTGGAGCGGCTCCAACCGCTGGTTTACAGCCACGACCGCACCGCCATGCCAGAACCGCTCTCCGATGACATTCGGCATGAGGTCGAAGCACGCGGGCTGAAAGACTATTTGCTGATGCCCATGATGGCGACTGGCATGATGATTGGCGCGTTTGAGTTTGAAACCCGCGATAAGTCCCTGGCCATCGGTGCCGATACGCTCGAAATCGGCCTCATCATCGCCAACCAAACCGCAATTGCCATCCAAAACGCCAATCAACTTGAAGAGATCACCGTCCGCACGCGCGAACTGGAAACCCTGCTCGAAGCCGCCCAGTCCACGTCACTCACCATGGACTTGGAGCAGGTATTCCACACCGTCGCCGACCTCATGCTCACAACGCTAGATGTGGACGACTGTGCCATCCTGGAATATGACGAGCTAGAGGAGGTAGCCGTCGTGCGGATTGATGTTAACCGTGAGGGCAACAAAGATCGCATCAGCCCGGTCGGTACGCGCTTCCAACTCGAAGACTACCCCGCACGGCTCCACGCCCTTCGGACGCGCGAAGCCATTATCGTTAACGTAGACGACCCTGACGCTGACCCTATCGAAGTCGCTGAGCTTCGTGAACAGGGCGACCAAGCCCGTATGTTTGTGCCGCTCGTCGCCCGTGAGCGCGCCATCGGCCTGATTCAACTTGAAGTCATTGACGAGGGTCGCCGCATCACGGAACAGGAACGCCGGCTGGCCCGCGCTATCGGCACCCAGGTCGCCGTCGCCATTGACAACGCCAGCCTGTCTACCGAAACAGCTAACCAGATGGAAGAGTTGTTCATCATCAACGACCTCAGTCAGGCCATTTCCTCCACGGTGGATGTGAGCCAGATGCTGGACATCGTTCGTGACCAGGTGCCCGCTGTGACGGGAGCCAGTGAGATGTACGTCGCCCTTTACGACAGCGATACAGAAGAAATCACCTTCCCTGTTGTTGTGATTGACGGTGAGGCACAAACGATGCCACCGCGCCAGTTAGGTACCGATGAAGTGTCCTTTGTCATTCGCAACAAGCGCCCGCTTACACTGGACAACAACTACTGGAGTGCGGATGAGCAGCGGCGTAACCTCAAGCTCTCAAATGCCGAAGGCGATGTTAAAAGCTACCTGGGTGTGCCACTCGTTGCAGGCGATGACGTACTCGGTGTGCTGGCCGTGCGCGACCGAGAGCGAACCCGCGCCTTCGGGCTAAACGTCACACGGATTTTGACCACCGTTGGCTCTCAGTTGGGTGCAACCATCCAAAACGCGCGCCTGTTCGAGCGCATCCAATCCTTCGCAGAGGAGCTGAACGCGACAGTGATGGAACGTACCGAGGAACTGAACGCACGCACCGACGAGTTGGAAGAAGAGCGCGACCGCCTGGACATGCTTTACCAAATCACGGCAGAGTTGGCCCTCACGCTGGACATGGATCGCGTTTTGAACCGCGCGTTACAGATGATCGCCAGTGCTGTGAAGGCCCACGACGGCGTCATCATGCTTATTGACCCCATGACCGACCGCTTGTACAACCGGGCATCGCTGTCGCGGTCAGCAGCCCTCACGCCAGACCTGCACGAATCTCACCCTGCGGAGTCGCTGGCAAGCTGGCTCATCAACAACGACCGTCAGCTACAGGTTGATGACTTGCACGAGGAGGACTACTGGGATCGTACAGCGCAGGGGGCTGAAGAATGGCGCAGCGCAATGGCCGTGCTGCTAGAAACCAACGAGGACGTGCAGGGCGTACTGGTACTGCTCAGCCGCGATGTAGCCGCCTTCTCCGAGCCGCTGCTGAACCTGGTTATTGCTGCTGCCAATCAGGTGGCATCAGCCATCAACAACGCCGACCTCTATCAACTCATCCGCGATCAGGCGGAGCGCCTGGGTACCCTGCTCCGCTCTGAACAGGAAGAGGCCGAGAAGAACAGTGCTATCCTGGAAGGCATCGCGGACGGTGTGCTGCTGATTGACAGCCAGGAGAGCGTGAACTTGCTCAACAGTGCCGCAGAGGAAATGCTCGGCATTGATCGCGACGCCATGATGGGCCGCTCGCTCACCGACCTAGTCGACACATATGGCGGGCAAGTCGCATCGTGGGCAGAGCCGATCATTCAGTGGATTAACACCGCGAGTGAGTCGCAAACAGCGTCCCCAGCCGACCGCCTGAACGTTGGTAACCGGGTAGTGAGTGTGAACATCGCAGCGGTATACAACGGGCCGCAGTATCTTGGTGCTGTATCGGTGTTCCGTGATGTAACCCGCGACGCGGAAGTCGACCGCTTGAAGAACGAGTTTGTGCGCCGCGCCACCCATGAACTGCGCACGCCACTAACGCCGATCAAAGGCTACGCCAGCATTATGCTGATGGACGATCAAGACCTTCCCGATCACTACCGTTCGCTGGTAGAGGTCATCAAATCAAATGCTGACCGACTGGCCGAACTGGTTGAAGACCTGCTGACCGTTTCCAGCTTGGATGCAGGCAGCAGCCCAATGAACATCGAACGCGTTGATCTTGGCGATGTGATTTCGGTACAACTGACCAACGCTCATAACCGTCACTATGGCAAAGACCTTGAGGTCAATATCGACATCGAAGACGATGTGCCCGTCGCCGTGCTTGACCGCGAAAAGATGTTAGCCGTGGTCGGCAACATCCTTGACAACGCCTTTAATTACACTCCTGCGGGTGGTAGGATTGACATCAACCTCAAGCGGCACCCAGAAAACGAGACCTACCTGCTACTCACCGTTGAGGACACGGGCGTTGGCATACCCGAAGCGTTCCAGGATCAAGTTTGGGATCGCTTTGCCCGTTACGAACAACACGCCCTCGACTTGGATATTCCCGGCACGGGTCTCGGCTTGTCCATTGTCCGTGAGCTTGTGAGAATGCACGGCGGTGAGGTGTGGTTCGATTCAGAAGAGGGCAAGGGGACGAAATTCTACGTGGAGTTACCTGTCGAATATCGCCAGGCCAGCCGGGCACGACGAGACTAACTGGGACTATCACCGAAAGGGCAGCGCCACATGGCAACCATTCTCATTGCAGAAGATGAACGCGATATTCGTGATCTGATTAAATTCACGCTCACGTATGCTGGTCACGAGGTCACGGCGGTTGGCAATGGTGAAGACGCTGCCCTCAAAGCGGTGGACATGCAGCCAGACCTGATTATGCTGGATGTGCGTATGCCAAGAATGAACGGTTTTGAAGCCTGCCGCGCCCTCAAAGAAAACCCGCAAACAGCTAGCATCCCGGTGGTCTTCCTTTCGGCCAAAGGTATGGACGAAGAACAGGAAGAAGGGGAACGGGCCGGGGCAATTGGCTTTATCACCAAGCCATTCTCACCCGATGGCCTATCGAACCAAGTCAACGACATCTTGCAACAAGCCGGAGCAAACAAATCGTGATCGCTCGTAGCCCACACGCCACCTACCATTTAGGAGGTCGCCAATGAGTGCCATCCTGTACGGTGACAATGAACTGGTTCACTACGAAATACTAGGCCGGGGTCGCCCGATCATTCTCGTTCACGGTTGGTTGGGGTCGTGGCGCTATTGGATCCCCACGATGCAGCAGCTCCACATGAAGTACCGGGTGTATGCCCTGGATTTGTTCGGTCATGGGGACAGTGCCAGACAACGCGAACATCCTGAGCACTACAGTGTTGAGTATCAGGCAGACATGCTCAAAGAGTTTATGCAGCAGCTCGGCATTGAGCGCGCCGTGTTTATTGGCCACGGCCTGGGGGCGATGGTCGTTGCGGAATTTGCATTCAGGCATCAAAAGCAACGTGTTCATCGGGCGCTGCTGGTCAGCACCCCGTTGTTTAGCATCGAAGGGTTGGCAAACCGCACCCCGCGCCGCGTGAGCCGCAGCCAAAAACAAGCCCACCAGGGCGACCCAGACCGCACGCTGCCGTCAAGCTCGTTAGCAGAAACAATTCCCAGTGCCGGTATGATCCGCGCTGCCATTTTGGAACGGCACGCGGTCGGCGGCAATCGCGATTCTAACAAGATTCCTAGCCCCATTGCGCGGGATAACACCGACACCCCGCAAGAAGAGAATCCGCTGGCGAATCAGCTTCGTAGTACAGACCCGGTCACACTGCTGGAGCGATGCTTTTCCAGAACACAAGTCGAATACACCAAGCTTTACCCTGATGTCGATAATACCGACCCCCACGCGCTAGAAACGACGATCAAGGAGTATAATGCTGGCAAAATGCTAGACACCGTCCAGCAGCTTAACATGCCAACCGTTCTCATTCACGGCCAGGAAGACAAACTGTTGGGCGTACCAGACCAAACGGTGTGGGACTACGTAACACAAAGCGACTCAACCATCGAAATTCTGATCCCTGACGTGGGTCACTTCCCGATGCTGGAATTGGAGCGCTTTGGGCGTCTGGCCAATGACTTCCTGGAAACGCCAGACGTTACCACCCTCGAAATTCGGGATCGTTGGCGTCGCCGCAGCCGCTAACCCCACTCGATAATTTATGAAAACTGCTCTCGTCTTTGCTAACGGCTCCGCAAATGATGGA
>CAWUJQ010000166.1:0-9226 GCA_963922445.1 uncultured bacterium | reverse complement strand
CGAAGGTATCCACAATCACATAGCCGGGGAGCTGTTCAATGCGGGCTTGGCGGCGTGCTTCATTCGCACCGGAGGCCGCGTCGTCTACGCGGGCACCCGACGCGGCAGAGATGGCAGCATCCGTGCGGCGATTGCCATTAGGCAGCCCGGTGCAGTTGCCGGATGTAGACAGAATCGTTTGCGACGGTAGCTCGTTCCCGGCTAGGCTGGTGATGACCAGTGCAATCGGATTCGCCGCAGGCGGGGCCGTCCAGGTATAAAATGTGCCTTCGCCAAAGCTGACCTCCCCCCCCACCACAAAGGCGTTCGCCTGTGGGTTGTAAACCACGCGGCCCGTACCATCCACGGCGGCGATGGAGAAGGCTTCGCGGCCTGTGCCGGTGTTGTCGCGGGTCATCGTGAGCGACCCGCTAATGCTCTCGAAGCCAGTGCAGTCAACGGCAAGGACGAGGTTGTTGGGTGTGGCGGCGAAGGTCGTCACCGCAGCGGACATACACAATAACAAACCAAGGAGTACAATCGAGTTAAGGCGGGGTGGCATGGTAGGCGCTCCTTCATCACTTTTGGGGCAATTTGCAAAAATAAGTCCTTTCACTTTAACTATAACGCAACCCTGCCGATTCGCACGTTAGCTAAAAGGAAACAATCATGGCCAAAGTCCACAACAGCATCACCAATGACTTAAAAAGCTGGATCGAAGCACAGCATCTATTTTTTGTGGCCAGCGCGCCGCTCACTGCTGATGGACATGTGAACCTGTCACCGAAGGGTATGGACTGCCTGCGTGTGCTGGATGACAGCACCGTTGCCTACCTGGACATGACCGGGAGTGGCAATGAGACGGCTGCACACATTGTGGAAAACGGACGGGTGACGTTTATGTGGTGCGCCTTCGATAGGTCGCCGCGCATCCTGCGGTTGTATGGCCGGGGTGAGGTTGTGCTGCCAGCCAGCGAGCGCTGGGAGCAGCTTATGCCTTTGTTTAACGCGCTGCCCGGTGCCCGTCAGATTGTCGTGAATCACGTTGAGCGGGTGCAAACGTCGTGCGGATTTGCCGTGCCGCTGTACGACTATCAGGGCGACCGCGATACGCTGTGCCGCTTTGCCGAAAACAAAGGTGAAGACGGCATGGCCGCCTATCGCCAGGAGAAGAACATGACCAGCATTGACGGCCTGCCAACGGCATTCGCGTCCACGGAGTCGTGATTCCCTGCGCCAGTCGTGAAAAGTAGTAAATATTGGCTAGAATGGCGTAATCTTGGGGCGGTTTGCGGTAATATTCACATTAACGGGAACCGCTTCAAAAGGAACTATTCATGGTTAGCACTGTAAATACCGCCATTACCAATCAAGGCTTGTCTGTTAAGCGTATGCGCCGCCTGACGGGGGTGATGCAGCGTAAATATTTGAACACCAACCGCATGGTGGGCCTGCATGTGTCTGTAATGCGCAATGGCGAAATGGCCTACAGTGCGGGGGTGGGTTTGCGGACGAAGGGGAAACCCGTGGGCTTTACCGATGACACCATCTGCCGGATTGGTGCCCTCACCCGGCCCGTGACGATGGCCGCTGTTTTGATACTGTACGAACAGAACATGTTCCACCTGGACGACCCCATCCATGAATACATCCCAGCGTATAAAGAAGCGCAGGTGTACGCGGGCGGTGAGTATGACGATATTACGTTCATCGCACCCGAAAGTCCTATTACTATTCGCCACCTGTTGACGCAAACCGCCGGGATTTCATACGGCTTCAACGATGACCACCCCACAACCTACCTGTATTCCTGGGCCGATCTGTTCCGTAACGAGCGCACACTGGCCGAGGAAATCGAGGTGCTGGCGAAAATCCCGCTGCGCAATCACCCTGGGGCAACGCATATCACCGGCTTCGGCACGGACGTGCTGGCTCACCTGGTGGAGGTGATAAGCGGCGTGGCCTTTGCCGACTACCTGGAGGCGGAAATATTCGAGCCGTTAGACATGGTAGACACCGCCTTCTACGTGCCGGACGACAAGCAAATTCGGCTGGCAGGCCTGTACTGGCAGAACGGCGAGGGTGAGCTAGAGCCGTACAGCAACCCGCACTTCGTTTTGCCTGTGAATGAGCCACCCAAAGCACCCTTTGCCAGCGGCGGCTTATATTCCACGGCCCGCGACTATATGCGGTTCTGCCAGGCGTTGTTAGATGGCAACCGCGTGGGCAAAGAGCCGCTGTTGGGCCGCAAAACCACAGCCTGGATGTTGATGAATCACTTGCCAGCAGAGCAGCAGCCCAAACCGGGGATGGGATATGGCATGGGGTTCAACGTGGTCACCGATGCGACACGTATGGCAACGCTGGGCAGCCACGGCGAATGCAGCGTTGCGGGCACGTACAGCACACACGCCTGGATAGACCCGGCAGAAAATATGGCTACGCTGCTCATGGTGCAGGCGCCGCTCCAGCAGTCTACCGTTGGCCCGGACGTAAAAACGCTGGTGTATCAGGCGTTGGTGGACTGAGCGACCAGCGGCAGGTGAACCGTTACGGTGGTGCCGTGCCCCTGCGTGCTGTGCATATAAATTTCACCCCCAATAGCGCGCAGCACCTGGTCAACTAAGGCGAGGCCCAACCCCAACCCCGGCACGCTTCGTACATCACGGCCCCGGAAAAACGGCTTGTACACGTTGGCTTTATCATCGGGGTGGATGCCCACGCCGCGATCCATCACGGTGAGCGTCACATTTTGGTTATTGGCAAATAAACCCACCCCGATGGCGTGTTCGTCCTGCGCCAGCGATGCCTGAGCCGCATTTTGCAGCAGCGCCAGGACGACCATTTCCACCAGCACGGCATAGCTTTCAAGTTGAACCTGCTCGGTGGTTGCTTGGATTTGCAAGTCGAGCGCAGGGTCAACGCGGTTTTTGATGACGGCGGCGGCGTTGTTGCAAATGACGAGCATGTCGCACAGGTAATACTCATCGGCAGAAAGGTAGCGCCGCCAGCGATAGTAATCGTACACGCTGTCATACATCGTCAGGATGCGCCCCACCTGCTGCCGAATGCGCTGCACGTGCGTCAGGCGTCGCTCTGCGGTCAGGTCATCGAAGTAGCGGTCCAGGAACTCTGCTGATGAGTTGATAATGGTTAGTGGGGTGCGGAACTCGTGATTGATGTGGTTGACCAAGCCCTCGCGCAGGTGGTTAAGCGGACGGGACGTTGCCGGTTCATCAACGGCAGGGGCGCTGCTGCTAAACAACTGCTGAATGGCTTCATCGGTGAGGCTGTCTGTAACGTCTGCACTCACGATCAATATTTTTTGCGGCGTTCCGTCGGTATTTCGTTCAAAAATAGTAACGTATTGATGAACCCAACGGTACTCGCCGCCTGCATTTTTGATGCGCACGGTTACGGCTTCTCCCTGGCGTGTGCCCATATGATCCGCAATCGTATCTGGAAAGTAGCCGCGAATGAGGTGTTGGTCATCGGGATGAGAGCGTTGCAGGCGTACTGTGTTCTTTGCGTCTCGGAGGGTGGCTGAATCGTGACCCGTGAAGCGCTCAGTGGCTTGATTGGCGTAATCAAACCGACTTTCGTGCAGGTCATAAATTGCAACCATCACATCATGGGTGCGGTCAAGCGGGTGCGGTGTTGATGCGTCGTGGCTGTTCATGTGTTGTCACAATAATATGTATACACCCTAAGGATAGCACCATCAATATATGGGAACAAGGCTTATCGGCGGGCACCAACTTAACCTTAACCGAAGTTGAGTTCATGCGTTCACGACAGCGTGCCCAAAATCAATTGCTCAATGTTGGGCTGCGGATGCGCGCCCATCAAGCGGCCTACGGGTTTGCCGTCATTGAAGGTCATCAGCGTGGGCAGGCTCATCACGCTGTAGGTGCCTGCGATGCGGCGGTTTTCGTCCACGTTCAGCTTAACGATCTTGACCTGTCCGGCATACTGCGCCGCCAAATTCTCAATCGAGGGCGCAATCATGTGGCACGGCCCACACCACGCCGCCCAAAAGTCCACCAGCACCGGGATGTCGCTGTCTAATACGTCGGCCTGCCAGGTCTCCTCACTGACGTGAATCGGCGCGGTGCCACTGGCCTCACGCGCTTCTTGCTCGGCGGCGCTTTCCTGCGGGTATGGCCCCTGACCCGCTAAAAAGTCGGCATGTGCTTCCACATCCGCTGGACGAATGGTGCTGGCTTGCGACTCAACCCGGCCTTCATCCAGCGTAACCAGGGCGGGTGGGGCGATGTTGTCGTACTGCGTGTGAACGGCAGGGTTCTCGTTGATGTTGACCTTCACCACCAAGATGTCCCCGGCGTATTCGCCTGCAATGGCTTTCAGGGTGGCGTCTAGCTCATCGGACGGGGTGCGGAACAGGTACAGCAATATCGGCAAGCCGACGCTCGTCAGGCGGGGCAGGCCTTTTTCATCTGTGGTGATGGGAATGTCGTATGAAGCCATTGGTCATTACCTCGCTGTGGTCTAAGTCTAAGTCTGAGTTTGAGTGCGGGCGGTCATGTTCATGAAAACAACGCCCCAACCGTCTGGGTCTTCGTAGCTCACGCCGCCGTTCGCCCAGTAGGGGTTTTCCGGCGAAACAGGTTGGTAGCCGTGCGCGGCCATGCGTTCGATTAGCGCAGCGATAGCCGCCGCGTCGTCAATGTACAGCACCAGCAGATTGTCCCGCGTGGGAGCAGTGCCGTCTACGCCGTCGCTGTGGGTCGTGATTTCCAGGTGAACGCCTTCACCCGGCAAACCGATCATCACACCGCTATAACCGTCGTGGTCATCAAAGCGGTCGAGTTGCGGCAGGCCGATTACATCACGGTAAAAGCCGACGACCGCCTCAAATTGTCCGGTGGGGCGGGCGATGCGCAGTCGGGTCACAGGGAGATGGTCGGGCCATAGGTCAGGCATGGGTGTTCACCTCAAATAGAACGCGCTATCCATTGGACGCCAACATGTACGCGTGTATTACGTCGCCATTCGCGTTACAGTGGCAGCTATGATCTCACAGACTGCAATTGACCACTACTTTCCGTTTTATCGCCTGGGCCTCACCCGTAACCCGTTCGGCACGCTGAGCGACGAAGAATGGCTGGCCGTCACTGTGCTGCCAGACGTAATCGAACAGGCACTTGCAACGGGCTTCGACCATCTGATTATGTTGGGCGATAAAGGGCGGGGCAAATCCACGACGCTGCACTACCTGAAGGTGTATTTCGCGGTGCAGGGGCAGCGCACAGGCTACGAACGCTTACCGCGTTGGCACTGGCGCTATCATACCGATACCTCTGCGCTGGACGTGTTCTGTTTGGATGAGGCGCAGCGCCTAGCGCCGTGGGTCACGACGCGCCTATTCCGTGAGCGTGAGCGGCACGGGCTGCGGCTGATTATCGGCACACACCGCGATATGACGCTGGGGTTTCGGCTGCGCGGCCTCAATGTGTTCACAGTACGCCTGGAACGGGCCATCACGCGGGAGCGGTTAAACGCGATTTTGCAGCGCCGCCTGGACGTGTTTGCCCACGAGGACGGCCCCTACATCCACTTTGCGCCAGATGCCGTCGATTGGTTGTGGGCCACATTCCGCGATGACCTGCGCACGATGAACACTTATCTGTACGCTGCCTTCCAGCGGCTTGATGCTCCCGGCCCGGTCACGCGCAAGCATTTGTCACCGTGACTAGGCTTTATGGCCGCAGTACAAACGGCTGTTGGTGGTTCATGTCTGGCATCATGGCGATGTCGATCTTGACGTAAACTGCCCACACAATCTGAATCAACTCACCCTGGTAGCTCCACGGGGAATCGGGCAGTTGGCAGCTAATTTCGTGTTCTAGCACGCTGTCTGGCGATAGCGAGGTAACCCCGGCCATGTCTACGAAGTGGGTGTGGCTGTTGCGGTCGCCCGTGCCTTCGGTGTGCCACCCCACCCGGATTTCCACATCACGGCAGTTGATTTGAATATCGGGCCGCACTTGAATGAACGCCTCTAGCGTTTCGCCAGGGTGATATTCCTGGACCCCTGTGCCCTTATCGAAGCCTACGGTCATGTTGGCACTGCCCTTAAACAGCCGCATCGTTCACCCTCGCTTCCACTTCCACATCGTAATCCGTCCGAAAGTCCACCCACCCCGGCAGGTCAAGCTCCACATGAATGCGCCAGCGGATTTTGTTATACGAGGCTATAAAGGTGTGCATGGCGTCGTCTGGCACGCGCAGTGTGAACTTGTGCTTGAAGGTTTGGCCTGCCGTCACGGGCACGTTTTCCACCCAGTCTTCACTAATAGGGATGTCTCGTGTGGCGGTCGACCGGTCGGTGCCCGATTGGTACTCGACCCACTCCTGCATGATGAGCTGCACCTGTAACTGTGTGATGGTCACGTCTTTTTTGAAGCGCTGGCCGTAGTCAATCTCAATTTCGTCGCCGCGCCGCAGGATGGTCTCATTGGCCATGACCTGGGGCATATCCATCGTGGCAACAAAGCGGCTGCGGTAGTACGCAGCACCCGTGACGTAGGTCACGGCGAGGCTGGGCAAACCGAGGCATATCATCGCTGTAATCATGCCGCCGATGCTTTCAAATGCGATCAACGTTAGACCCGCTGCGACGATGACAATACCTGCCGTGGGCAAAAGGATAAATCGACGCCAGACGCCCTTTTGACGCCCAAACATGCCCAACGCCTGAGAGAAGGTCATGTCGCTTCTGTCGGATGTGGATAACTCAACTGGCATGTGGATTTCGCTCACTTACTGCGTGGCTTGGCTTGTGAGGATGAGTCTAATGCAGGTGGGGGTTCTGCACAAATTGGGGATGGACTCCCTTACAGAGCCGCATCCCCAGCGGGCCGTTAATCGCGCATATTCTCAGCGATGTCGTCGGCCAAGACGTCCTCCAGGCTGGCAAGTGGCACCGCGACACTGGGCGTGCCTGCTGCCCCAATTGTGACCTGATACTTCCTGAATGTGAACACTAGTGCATCGTCCGTCAGGTTAAAGTGCTGATAGTTACTGTGCGTGGGTAGCAGTCCGTCCTCAAACATGATAGTGTGGCCCACTTCTACCAGTCCCGCTTCGGCCAGTGGTGCAATCACCTCAAGGTAGTCTTCGTCCTCGCGGAACAGGTCATCCAGCGTAAGCGGCGCTTCGGTCTCCACATCGAAGTTATAAGTCTCGGCAAAAACGTTTGCGCCTGCGCCGCCCACATAGACTATCTGCGTGAAGCGAATGCCCACGATTGCGTCAGCGTGCGTAAATGTTTGGTAGAGAATGTCCAGCGTCAGCGGCCCTGGCACCACAACGGGCGGCGTCTGCGAGGCGTAGTTGGTGAAGCTTGTTGCCGCGTCGCGCAGGTATTCGTCAACCGTCTCAGCGATAAACGGATAATCATGCACGAACTCGGCGGGATAATTAACGGTAAGGCGGTAGTTCTCGCCTTCATCCTGAATGACGCATACGTCCTGATCGTTGAGCGTGCCGCCTTGTGCTGCACAAATTGCCTCGGCGTCCTGCGCATACGCCGCCGCGCCACCAACCAGCCACAAGCCAGCAAGAATCCAAGTTAGCCACTTTGTTGTCATGAAAATGCCCTCCCCATGATGGGTTATCGTTACAGTCATTCTAACGAAAGTGGCTGCTTTGGCAAACAAATGGCTGCGCTACGACTAACCTACGGACATCGGTGTCAGCACGCCTGTGGCACCTACCCAATCAGCGCCTGGAACACAAGCATCGCCGCCACCGACGTGACCATCGACACGTAAGCCGTGCGCCGCGTCACGTCTTCCAGGGCTTCGGGCATCAGTTCGGTGAACACCATCCAGAACATGGCCCCTGCCGCCAAACCCAACCCCACGGGCAGGAACGGCTCAAATACCAGCACGAACAAAAACGCAGGCACGGCCATCACGGGCTGCGGCAAACTGGAAAAGACACTCCAGCCAGCGGCGCGCAATACCGACGCGCCACGCGGGATCATAACAAGGCTAATGGCCAGCCCCTCCGGGATGTTGTGGACGGCAATGGCGGTGTTAATCAGCGTCCCGAACGCTTCGCCGCCGCCCCAGGCCACGCCCACACCGATGCCCTCCGCAAACGAATGGACCGTCATCACGCCCAAAATGAGCAGCACCTTGAGCGCGTCCGCCTGCTCTAAATCACCGATTTCGAGGTCATCTTCGCGGCTTTCCAGCAGTTTGCGTGCGCCCCAAATCAATACCAGGCCCAGCACAATCCCGACAAGCAAACGCGGCACACTGTAGCTGGCCCCTTCCCACACCAGGCCGATGCTGGCCCCCAGCATCAACCCGGCAGCAATCGAATTGCCGATGCCCAGCCAGCGGTCGCTAATGTTTTTGACAAACAGAAAAGGCAGTGCGCCTAGCCCGGTAAACACCGCCGTCATCGACGCGGCGAACAGCACCGTCCACACACTCACGCCTTCACTCATGGTTGAATCCTTTGTGATTGATGTGACTTGAATTGTGTCTAGTTTATCACAAAATTAACCTGCGTAAAATCATAACTTGATAAGTGCGGAACACTATTCGCTACCCCGGTACGACACACAGATGCGGGCTTGCGCGCTGGCAAATGTGGGCTATGGTTTGGCTCTACCTGACCGAACACGATGTTACACACACTATGGAAACCATATTCACGCGGCGGCCCTGGTTGGCCCCGTTGATTTTGCTAGGGCTTGCCCTGCTGCTGCTGGAACCAGCCATTCTGCCGAATGACCCCCGTCATGCCCTGGACGGCAACGACTTCACGGGCAACTTTTACCCGCTTTACACCTTCACTGCGGAGCAAATTGCTGATGGCAACCTGCCGCTGTGGAATCCGTATCAGTTTGCCGGGTTCCCCGTGGCGGGCAACCCACAGGCGGCGGTTTTCTATCCGGGGACGTGGCTGCTGTGGGGGTTAAATGCACTGCTGGATGTGCCTGTGCCGAGGGCGATGGGCCTGCTAGTGCTGCTGCATGTGTTTTTTGCGGCGTGGGGCGGCTATGTGCTGGCGCGGTCGTTTGGCATCACCGCAGTGGGGGCGCTGGCTGCCGCTGTCATCTACAGCATGAGCGGTTGGGCCGGAGCGCGCATTTACGCGGGGCATTTTACGATACTGACGGTATACGCATGGATTCCGTTTGTGTTGGCGGGTTATCGCTGGGCTTTGCAGCAGCGCACGGGGGCATCTTTGCTGGCCCCCACCGCGT
>CAWUJQ010000165.1:0-9313 GCA_963922445.1 uncultured bacterium | reverse complement strand
TGAACACAACAACGGTCACCAGCGGCACTAACCAAATATCACCCGGATGCTCTCGCAAGTGGGAGATGCTACGCACGCCACGCCCAACGATGAACCATACGACGGCGATGGACAACAGCAGCGCATGACCATGCATCGCCAAAAACGCAAAGTAAATAACAACAAACATTGTCGTTATTGGAGTGGCCAAAATTTGCAAAACACGAATTTGCATCAGGAACGGTTGCTGCCACAGCCAACCTTCGTACATGGCCCTAATGTAGCAGCGATAGCTATTGCGGCTCCAGCGGATGCGCTGCTTGATAAACGCACGCAGTTGATTGGGGAACATGGACCAAGCACGGGCACTAGACTGATAAACCGTCTTGTAGCCTTGGCGGAGCACCAACCAGGTTAAGCGGCCATCATCGCCGGCCACACACTGCCGCCCCAAAAAGTACTCGTACTCCAATTCTTCTACAACAGGCACAATGGCCTCACGGCGATACGCAGCCGTTCGACCAGACAAGCACGCAACCGCCCCTACCATCCCCTCAACGGGCACATAGTCAAGATAGCGCGTATTCACCAACCAGTCTGCAACCACACGCCACACGCTGCTCTCACGAATGAAGGCGTTCTGGCGCGTCCCCACCCCACCGACCTCTGGGTCGATAAAGGGCATTTGTACAGCGTGCAGCAGGCCCGGTTCCCAAGAGGTATCCGAGTCCGTCAGGATAAGAATTTCGTAGCGGGCTGCGCGGATGCCCACACCGAGGGCGGACCGCTTACCATTATGTTTGTACGGAATGACCCGAACGCGGGTGTCGTGCTTGTACTCTTCAAGCTTTTCGATCACCTCGGTGTCGTCCACGTCAACAACAATAATGACCTCATTGGGGCCATCTCGAAGCCACGTATCCAAACACCGTGCAGTCATATCGGGGTCTTCGCGATAGGATGGGACGATGACCGATGTTGTGGCTCTGAAGTCGTTAACGAGTGGTTTATAAAATCGCGACATCGTAAATCGCAATAACCACACAGACCAGGATATCATTCCAACGAAACCAAAGGGAATCAGATAAGCGATTTCATCCCACAAGATAAGCATATCTTGCCGCTGAAACGTGAGCATAAACGCGGGGTCTTGCAGCGCGATAAACGCCAACGGGCTTGCCGCGCCAATAATCAAGATCATTAGCGAAACGACTATAGCCTTCCGTTTTGGAAGATCCCGCGGGAGAGATTCCCTGGGAAGTGATTGAGTCTGGTGCATTGAAGTGATCTCCTGACCAGCGAATACTTGCTTGATTTCCATGACGCATGAACCTTAGTATGCCATCGTAAGGTTTTGGAAAAGTCATGAATATTTTTATGAATCTAATGGTTTTAAATCGGGTCCTGACCGTAACACATGGTACGTCGTACCAGTAATCCCCCAATTGTCCTAAATCTATTTTGTGACACACACCGTGTTAAGCGGAAGATACAAATGTCTTGTAACATCAGCCCACACAGGTGTATTAAACCTTACCTAACGAGCATACCACTGCTTCCATCCTTAAGCCTAGCATTTTTTACCATATTCATACGATTAAACAACTTGAAAGATGTTTTTTGTACTCTGCGCTACGCACAGGCAAATGACATTTGTATGATAGTCTAATTGTAGTTGCTCTATGTTTAAAGTGCGATGTAGTTTGTTTATGTTTTTGCTACAACACATGGGGGTACGCTCTCCATTGCGCCTGCCGCCAACGCAAGCGCCCCACCGTAGTGATACATTGGGTCACAGCCCTGTTACATGCATAATCTGATAGAATCGCGAGAACCTGACCCCGGCTGTGGGGTCGCGTTGTTCCCGTTACAATTCCCCTAAAAGCATTGGAGTCACGAACATGACCAACAACCCTCAACCCGGCACGCTGTCCGTGTGGGCTGGTGAAGACAAAAAAGATATGTGGCAGCGCTCGACACAAGTGCCTGTTGTTCACAGCGTGTCGTTTGGCTATCAGGACGCGGACGAGTGGTTGGATGTTGCCCTGGAAAAAGCGGAGGGGCACATCTACGGGCGCAACACCAACCCGACTGTTGCTGTATTTGAAGAAAAGGTGCGTCAACTTGAAGGTGCCGAAGCTGCCACAAGCTTTTCAACAGGTATGGCATCCATCAGCAATACGCTCTACACCCTGCTCAAACCAGGTGACCGGGTCGTATCGGTCAAGGATACTTACGGCGGCACCAACAAGATATTTATTGAGTTTTTGCCCCGCCTCAACGTCAATGTCGCCCTGTGTACCACGACGGACCACGACGAAATCGAAGCAGAAATCGCCAAGGGCTGTCAGGTACTTTACCTGGAGACGGCCACCAACCCGACGCTAAAAGTCGTAGACATCCAACGCCTTACAGCAGCCGGGCACCGCGCCGGCGCAACGGTTATCGTTGACAACACGTTTGCCACGCCCATTAACTGCAATCCGCTGACGCTTGGCGCGGATTTGGTCTTACACAGTGCCACGAAGTTCTTGGGCGGCCATGCCGATGCGCTCGGCGGCGTAATTTGTGGCTCCAAAGACCTGATTAAAGCGATCTATCACTACCGTGAGATCAACGGCGCTACCCTGCACCCGATGGCAGCCTATTTGCTGCTGCGTGGTATGAAAACGCTGCACCTGCGGATTCGCCAGCAAAACCACAGCGCCCAGCAAATCGCAGAATTCCTTGAAGCGCACCCGGCAGTCGCCAACGTTCACTACCCTGGCTTGATGTCGCATCCCGCGCATGAGATTGCCAAGCGGCAGATGTCGGGGTTTGGCGGCATGTTGAGCTTCACGCTGCATGGCGATTTTGACACCGTGCGGCAGTTTTTACCGTGCCTGAAATATGCACACGCTGCCGCCAACCTGGGTTCCGTGGAAACCATCGTTGGGCCGCCCCGCACCACGAGCCATGTCGAACTGAGCGCGGACGAACGCGCAGCGATGGGCATCCCAGAGAGCTTGATTCGCTATTCGACGGGCATCGAAGACACGGAAGACCTCATTGCTGACCTGCAACAGGCGCTGACGGTCGTTACGCAGCAGACAACATAACCTCTTCTATTAAATAATCCCCCAGAACGAGTACAGGCTTAGTCAATACGCAAGGGTGTGGCCACACCGCGGAACGCACCCTTGCACATCGTCACAGAAACAGAAAAGGAGACTCATGAGCCAGATTACCGGCATTTTCAACATACTGGCAACGCCCTTCGATGCCAAGCAACAGGTGGACGACGACAGCCTACATAACCTGGTCAACTTTCAAATCGAGATAGGCGCGCACGGACTGACCATTCTGGGTGTGATGGGCGAAGCAGCCAAACTCACCGTGGATGAGCGCACCCAAGTTATGCAGACCGTGATCGAGACGGTTAATGGGCGCGTGCCGGTTGTTGTGGGCACCTCTCACCCGGAAGCGGCTACCTGCGTCAGGTTGAGCAAAGCGGCCTTCGCTGGCAGCGCGGATGGCGTCATGATTGCCCCACCGCCGATGGATAGCCCCACAGACGATGACATCTTCGGGCTGTACAGTGACTTTGCCTCACAATTCGATGGGGCCATCGTCGTGCAGGACTACCCCAAGGTGAATGGGGTCTACATGTCGCCGGATGTGATTGCGCGCATCGCCAATGAGATACCATCAGCGCGCCACCTCAAGCTGGAAGACCCGCCGCTGATGGAAAAAACCCGCGCAATCCTGGGGCGTACCAACCGCATTGAGATATTTGGTGGCCTGGGCGGTATGTTCCTGCTGGAAGAGTTGATGGCGGGCACGTCTGGCACGATGACCGGCTTTGCCTTCACCGAAATCCTTGTGGCCATCTACGACGCCTTCAACAGCGGCGACACAACGAAGGCAACCGAACTATTCGACCGCTACTTGCCGCTCATCCGCTATGAAAATCAGCCGGAGATCAATTTGACGATCCGTAAGGAACTTTTGCACCGACGCGGGGCAATGGCCCACGCCACCCCACGCGATCCATTCCGGGCCATTGATGCGGGCACCTACGACGAAATCAGCAGCGTGCTAAAACGCGTTGGCATCCACGATGCGACCCAGAAAATCGCGCTGTGATGTGTAGCCCTAGCAGCGCAAAAATTTACCCAAAAACGAAGCAGGGGGGCGGCTAGGCTGGTATACTCGCTGCTATTAGCGTGACACACCGCATGGACTCAAGTCCAATAGCTTCTTGTTGATCGCATCCCATGTCGAAGCCGCAACTGCGATTCCAGGTTGGGACAAGCCAGTTACATGCCGGGGGGCCGTTGGAACTACGCTTTCCCCGTCGCTTTTTCTTAAGCTACGCGTCCCCGGTAATCGCGACCAAGTCGGCCAGTGTGGGCTGCTGCCCATGAAAGGCCGTCACATTCACGCGGGTCAGCAGCACCAACGAAATCAGCAGCAGCGCCGCCTCAATCGTGAACACGGTCACATAGGCCAGCACTGCATCCCCACTGAGGCGCACCATCACGTCGCGCACCACGCCGCCCAGCATCATACCCACACCGCGCGCGGCGGCGTCTGCTACGCCCCACGCCCCAATGAACAGTCCGGCTTGTTCGGGCGTGGTCATGTCCAGCATTAGCGCCAGGTTGGTCGATGTTGCAATGCCGGTGCCAAAGCCCAACACGGCAATCCCCACCTGGAACAGCACCACATCCCCCACCGCTCCGCTGGTGGCAATCAGCGCCAGCCCCACCGCTGCAATCACCCCGCCTAATGCCGCCCCCATGCGCTTGGTCATGGTGTGGGTCAGCACAAAGCCGTAAAACAGCAGCGCAATCAGCGTGGTGCCGCCCCACAGCGCCGTAAGCTGCGTCGTGCGCTCCACAGACATATCAAATGCCTCTGCGCCGAATGGTTCTAGCAGCACGTCCTGCCCCAATATCGCGGCCAGCATCAAAATCAGGTAGACGAAGAACAAGCGCGCCTGCGGGTTGCTCATCACCGCCTCTAGCGCGGCGCGTTGGCTCTCACGGGACTGTACCTCTTGCGCCATGTGGCGCGGTTCCAGCCCGATGAGTCCCAGCGCAGCCAATCCCAGCGCGGCCAGGGCCACATAGCCAAACACCCGGATGAGCTGCGCTTCACTGTACGGTTCCAGCAGGCGGCCCAGCACAATCGCGGTCACGATGATGCTCAAAATCATCATGAACCACATCACGGCAATCGTCCGTGAGCGCTGGTCTTCTTCCGATAGATCACTGGCCAGCGACAGGTAAGACACCACGGCCAAGTTGTAGCCCATGCCCCAACTGCCAAACGCAATCACGCCCAGCAGAAGCCCCCATGCAAACCGTTCTGCCATCAGCAGCGCCGCAAATGGCGTCAGCACCATGCCGCCCATCGTCAGTACGATGCCAGCCACAATGTAGGGCGTGCGCCGATAGCCGAACAGCGGGTGCGTGTCCGAATATTGGCCAAGCCACACCTGTGCCGGAGAAAACACATAGGGCAGCACAATCAGGCCAGCCACAATGGACGCCAGAATGCCCAGGTCAAAGATCATGATGCGGTTCAGCACACCGTTAATCGCAACAAAGGACATGGCAACGGCGACGTGTAGCAACCCCAGACGGATATTCTTGAGTAAAGTCATAAGTCTGTGTCTCGTGCTTACATGGGGTGTAGTATGCTTTGAATTGCCCCAATGAACAAGCATATCTCGCCGCGTTGACGTGAAGTTGTGCAGCGACCTGGTGAAACGAAAAAAGCCCGACCTTACGGTCGAGCTTTTCTTGCTTCTAGCTGAAGCGTTTGCTACTGACGGATGCTTATTTCAAGCGTGTCGCTCATCAGTTTCAGAAGGCTGCCTCGCTGCTTTGCAACACCGCAAAATCGGAATTCATTGTTTAAATGGAGGTTCACGTAAATTTAACTGTTGGTTGTTAGCATGTTGCCGCGATTTATTGACTACCTGTGATTCACAATGCCTACCTGCCAGTAGGTCGACAAGCTCATGGTTACTCGAATGCCGCATCAACGAATCACACGCTTTTCCGTCAGGAATAATGCACCCAGGCTAAAACGCCCCGTTGACGCTTTGGTGCTTTATCAACGCTTCAAAGATGCCCAACTGGTGTCTTGGCGCCGGATTATTACCACCTATTCCAAAAGGAGAGATGTATATGAATAAGAAGTACTATCCGTTACTGTTGCTCGCCCTGCTGCTGTGCATCCCCGTAGCGACGTCCGCACAGGATATCGTGGAGATCGACTTCTACTACCCCACTGCTGTTGGCGGCCCCATCGCTGAAATCTTTGACAACTACGCCGCTGACTTCAACGCACAGAACGACGATGTTCAGGTTAACGTGAGCTACCAGGGTGGCTACGATGACATCACCGCTGCTGTTCAGACGCAGATTCTGGGCACGGGCGAAGGCCCAGACGTTGCGGTCATGCTGTCGATTGACCTTCAGACCTTTGTTGACAATGGCTTCATCGTGCCCGTGCAGCCGTTCATCGACGAAATGCCCGACGGCGACGCCTATGTAGAGGACTTCTTCCCGGCGTTTATGCGCAACAGCGTTGACGGCGAGGGTACCGTTTGGTCCGTGCCGTTCCAGCGCAGCACCCCCGTGCTGTACTACAACAAAGACCTGTTCGCTGAAGTTGGCCTTGACCCCGAAGCTGCCCCCGCCAACCGCGAAGAACTGGTTGAGTTCGGTCAAGCCCTTACCTTGCCAGACGGCGAGCGCTGGGGCCTGCTGATTCCGTCCTCCGGCTTCCCGTACTGGCTGTTCCAGGGCTTTGCAATCGGTAACGGCCAAAACGTTGTTGGGGATCGTCCTGACGAAGTGTTCTTTAACGCTCCCGAAGTGGTCTCCGCATTGGAAGACTTCATTGCGCTGGCCGACGACGCGCAAATCATGCCCGACGGCGTCATCGTATGGGGTGACGCACCGGCTGCGTTCACCAGCGGTCAGGCCGCTATGATCTATCACACCACCGGCAGCCTCACCAACATTCTGGCCAATGCAGACTTCGAGGTTGGCGTAGGTTACCTGCCGGCTGGCGACGTAAGCTTTGGCGCGCCGACTGGCGGCGGTAACCTGTACATCTTCAGCACCAGCACGCCAGAAGAACAGGCGGCTGCATGGCGCTGGATTCAGTTCCTGACCACGCCGGAAGCACAGGCAACCTGGACGATTGGCACCGGCTACATTGCTGCCCGCGAGTCCTCCTGGGAAACCGAAGAACTTCAGGCACTGGTCGAAGAATTCCCGCAGTACAGCGTAGCGCGTGGCCAGCTTGAGTTTGCCGACAAGGAACTCGCAACCCACCAGGGTCTGGACGTGCGCGCCGTCTTCAATCAGGCTATTGCTGACGCAATCGCTGGTGAAGCAACCCCGCAGGAAGCGCTGGATCAGGCACAGGTTGAGGCTGAGGCAATTCTGTCTCAGTACCGCTAACCGCCCCCAGCTTTACTTGAACCACAACACCGGGCTGCCCTAAGCCAAGTTTTAGGGGCAACCCGGTGCTCACCTGGGGTGTTTGCTACAACACCCCGGTTTGCGTTATGCAATGATGAAGAAAACCCAACAGCGCAGCTTACCGCTGCACAGGCGAGATAATAATGGCGGAAATCACCCCAAAACTCGGACGAAAGCGCCTATGGGAGATAGCTTTCCCATATTTGCTGATTGCGCCGACACTCATATTTATTGTTGTTTTCACAATCTACCCCACGGTGCGCTCTGTCCGTGATAGTCTTTACCGCCCCCCGTTGACGGTGCAGCAAACCGAGCGCTTCGTCGGGTTGCAAAATTACATTGACCTGTTCAATCCCGAAAACTCCGTCCGCCCAGACCTAAGCAATAACTTTCCAACAATTTTGCGGAATACGTTTGTCTTCTCCGGGAGCATCCTGGTGGTGAGTGTGCCGCTGGGCTTCTTTTTTGCGGTGCTGTTGAATCGGCGTATTCCCGCGCTGGGGATATGGCGCTTTAGCTTGTTTTACCCGTCGTTGCTGCCCTTGATTGGTGCAGCGAGTATCTGGTCTTTTTTATATGCAGAAAACATCGGCCTTATTAACACCGTTTTGGCAGGGTTGAGCATATCGCCCATCCAATGGCTAGGTACCGCACGGCTTACGCTTCTGTCAGTCATCATCGTTATTATCTGGAAGCAAAGCGGCTACTTCATGATCTTTTACCTGGCGGGGCTACAAAATATCCCCCGCGAACTGTATGAATCGGCTGAGCTTGAGGGGGCAAATGTCTGGCAGCAGCTCTTTTTCATTACCCTACCGCTGCTCCAACGAACGACGCTGTTTGTGCTGATTATCGCAGTGACGCAGTCCTTCCAAATGGTGGAACAGTTGCAAGCGTTGGGTCAGGGTGGGCCAGGGGAAGGCAGCAACATGGTTCTGTATTACATATTCCAAAAGTTCCCAGACCCGCGCAATTGGGGCTATGTCAACGCAATGACCGTGATCTTGCTGCTGATGCTGATGGTATTCACAGTCGCGAACTTTTACTTTTTTGAATGGCGGAGTGAGAAAAATGCAGCGTAAACGGAAAACTGTTGGGAGTTATACCGTAGACGCGCTCACGGTATTGATCGGCCTAACCTGGTTGATTCCGCTGATCTTCACCGTTTTGATGAGCTTTCGGCCAGAACAAGACCCCATCACCAACGGCAATATCTTCTTCGGGTCACGCATCACGCTGGAAAACTTTGCTGGCGCGTTTGAGGTGACCTCCTGGGGGACGCACTACGTCAACAGCCTAATTTTCGTTTTTGGCACATTAATCGTGCAATTGGTCACGGTGACAATGGCCGCCTATGCCTTTGCCAGATTGAAATTCTTTGGTCGTGGGGTGCTGCTATTCATTGTTCTGCTTCAGTTGATGATCCCAACCGGGGCGCTGATTATTCAGAACTTTGCAACCGTGCGCGCCTTTAACTTGGTAGACACCCACGTTGCATTGATGCTGCCCTATTGGGGATCTGCATTTGGGACGCTGCTGCTGCGGCAGGCGTTTCGGGATGTGCCTTACGAGCTAGATGAGGCAGCCAGAGTAGACGGAGCCAATTGGTTACAGTTGATCCGGTACGTTTATGTGCCAAACGCCATCCCAAGCTACGTTGCCTTTTCGCTGATTTCTATTAGCGCCCACTGGAATGAGTTTTTGTGGCCCTTTATTGTCACGAATTCTGACGAGATGCGTCCGCTAACGGTTGGGCTAAACAAGCTGCTCAAAACGACCGAAGTCGGCGCACTGTACCCGCAACTGATGGCGGGCACGGTCATTGTGATTGCGCCGCTCGTCGTCTT
>CAWUJQ010000164.1:0-9383 GCA_963922445.1 uncultured bacterium | reverse complement strand
GACGGTTGGCGCACAGTCACGATAGCGTTTTTGCCAATGTGATTGAGTCCCTGGCCCAGGCCAACGGTTGTTGTCGACTTGCCTTCACCAAGGGGCGTTGGCGTGATAGCGGTAATGTCAACGTATTTGGCATTGGGCCGGTCAGCGAGTTTGGACAGCGCGTCCAGGCTGACTTTGGCGATGTGCTTGCCGTAGTGTTCGAGATCAGTGGACGGGTCTAATCCCATTTTTTCTGCAATCTCGTTGATGTGGACGAGACTGGCCCCGCGTGCAATCTCGATATCGGATGGAACAGACATTTATAGAAATCCCTTTGGATTGGAAAGAATGTACTCTTTAACTCAGCAAATTTTCATCGGATTGTAATGGTTACCGCATCTAATTTTTAGTCTATCATATCCCAATATCTTGCGTGACTTTTGTGCAGCCCGCTGCAGGCGGTTCCTTATGTTGACCATTGCAAAAATGCTGACGCTTCCAGTGTTTGAACGTGCGCGTGTTGTTGCGGGGCATGCTGGCCTGCAAAATCAGGTGCGACGTGTCCACATTGTGTCTATGCCAGACGGCGAGGAGTACGATTGGACGCAGGGGGGCGAGTTGATCCTGTCGGTGGGGTTTGGCCTACGTCATGACCCGGAGCGGCAAGCGTCAATCATCCCCAAAATGGTGGAGTATGGCATTAGCGGGTTTGTGCTGTCTGTCGATCACTACCTGGCCTGCGCGCCGGATGTCATGATTGCGGCAGCGGATCGCCACAACTTCCCGATTATAGAACTGCCGGGGGATGTGGTGTTTGTTGAGGTCACTGAGCAAGTGCTGACTACCATCCTCAACGAGCAATATGCCCTGCAAAGCCAGGTACGGCGCATTCACCAATCCCTGATGGATGTGGTGTTAGGTGGTGGGTCGCTCCAACGGTTGTTGGATGTGCTTGGCACCTACCTCGAGCGGTCGATCACGATTGAGAGTGTCTCGTTTGAGGTGTTGGCGCACACACAAAATGGCCCTGTAGATGAGGGACGTGAGCGCAGCATTGAGGAAAAACGATCCACACCCGATGTAATCGAGAGCCTGATGGCAAGCGGCACCTTCAAGCAGATGTTGGCCGAACAGCAGCCTGTGTATATCAAGCCAAGGCCAGAAGTCGGCCTAACGATGCAGCGCATTGTTGCCCCGATTATCGTTGCGAAGAGTGTGATCGGTTACATGTGGATTATTGCTGACGACCGTGAACTGACCATGCTTGATGAGATGGCCATTGGACAGGCAGCAACCGTTGCTGCGCTGCTCATGTACAAAGAGCGCGCTGTGCAAGAAACCCAGCTTAAGATGCGGGGTGACTTCTTCAATATTTTGCTGGACGCTGAAAGCGTTTCGAGCGCATGGCTAGAAAGCCAAGCGGCCATGCTGGACTTCCCGCTCAACTGGAACTATCAGATTATGCTGCTGTCCGTGTGGCAGTCCACCACAGACGACCTGACCGCGTTGATGAACGCAGTGGATGGGGCGCTCAAGGGGATGGCGCGGGCACTCGTTTTCACACGGGATCAAAAGATTGTGGTGGTGTTGCAAACGCGCCAGGAACCCGATGGACGAACCATTGCAGAGGCGCTGCTCAAGCGCTTGAACCAGCCCAGCGATCAAATTCTGATTGGGGTAGGGAACCCGGTTTATAAAGTCGGTGATGTGGCGTCAAGCTATGAACAGGCAATTGATGCGGTCGAAATTGCGGGCACCCTCGGCATCACAGAGGGCGTTACTGTCTTTGAGGACTTGGGACTGCTGCATTGGCTTCAACAAATTCCGGTGGACGCGCTGAGTTTAAACCGCTACTACCGGGCGATTGTCAACCTGGATGGCCACGACCGCGAACAAAATAAGCAACTGCTCCTGACGTTGGAAATGTACCTGGAAACAGGAGGTGTCATCAAAGATGCGTCTGAGCGGTTATTTGTGCATCGCAACACGCTCATCTATCGGCTGGAGCGGGTGGAGGAGTTGACCGGGATTGACCTGCGCAACAAGGAACATCAACTGAATCTGTCGGTGGCCCTCAAAACGTTCCGGTTGCGGGGGCGCTAAAATCGGGTAAAGCTGCGTTTAAGGGAAATTTAACGATACTTTCGTACACCGTAAACAACCTGCCCCCTCATATTTCATTCACCAGCCACCACAGCCCCTTGCATTGATTCTGTTACACTGCCCCTAATTGATGACATAAGTGACAACTGTCAGCAGGATGCCCTGATGAAGGTCATAAACGTCGCAGTACTTATCCAGCACTTGGATGCCTTCCCTGGCTATTTGGCACAGGCATTGGCGGGCAAGCCCACCGAACAATTGACTGTGCCTATGGGTGACGAGTGGAGTGTTGCAATGGTGGTCACCCACTTGATGCACTGCGAAACCCACTACAGAGCGCGTTTTGACCGAATTATGCGCGAGGCGGCCCCATTTTTACCGACGTTTGGCCCGGAGTTGGCGTCGCCATTGACCCAAGCGTCATTAGAGGTGGTAATTCAGCGCTTTCGGAGGGAGCGGCAGCACACGATGGCCCAAATCTACGCGTATGACGAGGTGGACTGGCTGCGTCCGGCTCGTCATGAAGTGAGTGGTGCCACCACGCTCGGCGAGGAGTTCCGGCGTGTGGCCAACCATGACACGGAACACCTGGGGCAGATTCACGATATTTTACAAACCATGAAGCACTAATTGCGCCTAAATAGATTTGAGGGGTACCCATGCTACGGCAATTGCAAGACAAACCCGCCATTTTAGAACACGCCTATCGTGCGACCTTGGCGACACTGCGGCTGTTTGAGCCGGTTGTAAAACGAATGGGCTATGAGCGCCTTGAAAAACCCTTCGAGGCAATGGAACGCGCCAGCAAACAGGCGATTTTCAACTGCAAAATGTGTGGCCAGTGTACGCTGCATACGACCGGGATGACTTGCCCGATGAACTGCCCCAAAAACCTGCGCAATGGCCCGTGTGGTGGGGTACGCCAAGACGGTCACTGCGAGGTGGAACCGGACATGGTGTGTGTGTGGCTGCAAGCGTGGGAACGCTCCGAGAAGATGACCATCTACGCAGACGACATTATGATTATTCAGCCACCGCTTGATCGTCGGCTGGAAGGATCGTCAGCGTTTTTAAATATGCTTGATGCGGAACACCGTGAGATTCCGCAAGAATGGACGGAGATTGTTGAACATGACGCATGAGACGGTGTTCCCTTACACAGCCAACAAACTGGAATATGCGCTGCGCAGTGGGAAATTTGCAGTAACGGCAGAGCTTGGCCCTGTAGACAGCGCTGACCCGCAGGCTGTACTCGATAATGCAGCGCTGTTTGGGGGCGTTGTAGATGGCATCAATGTGACGGACGCCAGCGGTGCTCACGTTCATATGAGCAGTGTGGCGGCCAGTACGATTCTTGCCCAGGCGGGTTATACGCCTATTTACCAGTTAAGCTGTCGTGACCGCAACCGCATCGCCATGCAGGGGGATATTGTGGGGGCGGCTGCGCTGGGCATCCCCAATGTGCTGTGCCTCACGGGGGATGGCGTTCAGGTGGGTGACCACCCACAGGCCAAGCCCGTCTTCGATTTTGACAGTATCCAGGCCATCCAAATGGTGCGCACCCTGCGCGACAAAAGCACCTTTTTGAGCGGGCGTGCGATTGCGCAGGCTCCGAAGATGTTCATTGGTGGGGCGTCGAACCCGTTTGCGCCGCCGTACAATGTGCGCCCGCGCCGCCTCGCCAAAAAGATTCAGGCAGGAGCCGATTTTGTGCAGTCGCAGTACTGCTTTGATGTGCCGTTGTTCCAAACATTCATGAAGCAAGCCCGTGACATGGGCCTACATGAAAAGGTATATTACCTCGTCGGCGTGGGGCCGTTGCGCTCTGCGAAGGCCGCCAAGTGGATGCGCAATAATGTGCCGGGTGTATGGATTCCCGATTCAATCATTGAGCGGTTGGAAAAAACACCCAAGAAGGAACAGCGCGAAGAGGGTTTTCGCATCTGTACGGAAATCATTGAGCAAGTGCGCGAGATTGAAGGTGTACACGGCATCCACATGATGGCTTACAAACAGGAAGCCTACATTCCGGAACTATTGGGCCGGGCGGGGTTACTTCCTGAAACCGACGACGTGAATAAAGCCGTATAAATGTTGGATTGGCCTATGAAAGAGACCCATCGCGTGGTGCTGCTGCCATCGGGCAGGCAGGGTGATGTGCAGCATAACACCACTATTCTAGAAGCAGCTCGCTCACTCGGTGTGGACATTGAGTCGATTTGTGGTGGGCGTCAGGTTTGTGGTAAGTGTTTGGTGGCCCCAGAGTATGGGCAGTTTGCCAAGCACGGCATTACATCCGATGAAACGAACGTCACGCCACCGGATGCAGTGGAGGTGACTTATGCAGAGCAAAATGGCCTCAACCTGAACGAGTGTCGCCTGTCGTGTGCGGCACATCTGCTGGGGGATATGGTCATTAATGTGCCGGAGCGCAGTTTGGCCCGCAAGCAGGCCATTCGCAAGGCTGCGGGTGAACTGGCCGTTGAGGTTGACCCGGTCTGCCGACTGGCGTATGTGGAAATCGAGTCGGCAGAGTTGGGTTCCAAGAGCGACTGGCATCGCATCAAACAGGCGCTGGCAACCCAGCATGGCATTGAGGGCGTTAGCATCGACCCGTTATTGTTGCCCCGGCTGCAAAAAACACTCCGCGACGGCAAATGGTCGGTCACGATTGTAGTGTGGAACGACGAGCAGGTCATTAGTGTGTATCCCGGTTACAGTGAGCAGATATATGGCTTGGCCGTGGACGTTGGCTCCACGACGCTGGCGGGCCACCTGTGTGACTTGCGCACGGGAGAGGTGCTGGCAACCACGAGCATTATGAATCCGCAGGTTCGCTATGGCGAAGACCTGATGAGCCGTGTCTCGTTTGGCATGATGAACAGCAACGGTGTCGACCGGATGCACAAGGCGGTCGTGAAGGCGTTAAACGACCTTGCTGCCGCCGCTGCTGAGGAGGCGGGCATTGCGACAGACGACATTGTTGATGTTGTGCTGGCGGGCAACACGGTGATGCACCACCTACTGCTGGGCATTGACCCGGTGGAGCTTGGCGGGGCACCGTTTGCCCTGGCAATGGAAGATGCTATCGACATCCGGGCGCGTGACCTGGGCCTGAATGCGATTGCGCGTGGGGGTATGGTGCATGTGCTGCCCTGCATTGCGGGTCATGTAGGTGCAGACAACACGGCTGTCCTGTTGGCGTCTCACCATACGTTTAAAGAAGATGTGGTTGACCTGATTGTTGATATTGGCACGAACGCGGAGATATTGCTCGCGCACAACGGCCAAGTCACGTCCGCGTCTAGCCCGACGGGGCCGGCCTTTGAGGGTGCGCAGATCAAACATGGGCAGCGTGCCGCAACGGGTGCTATCGAACGTGTGCGGATTGACCCGGCAACGGGTGAACCGCGCTACAAGGTCATTGGTGATGAGCGTTGGAGTAACGACCTCGCTGATGATGAGACGCTGTCACCCACTGGGATTTGTGGCTCTGGCATCATTGAGGCGATCGCTGAGATGTATCTGGTTGGTATGATCGACACAACCGGCCTGTTTACCCCTCACGCCATCGAAAGCAACCCACTCGTTCGCATGAACGGTAAGACGGGCGAGATGATCCTCGTCCCTGCTGACAAGAGCGCCAATGGCGAAGCCATAGTCGTTACACAGCAGGACATTCGCGCCATTCAACTGGCAAAGGCCGCCCTGTACGCGGGGGTCAAGCTGCTGATGGATCACATGGCGGTCACCACGCTCGGTCGGATTCGGCTTGCAGGTGGGTTTGGCAGCTACATTGATCCGAAGTATGCGATGATTTTGGGCCTAGTGCCGGACTGTGACCTTGAAAGAATCGGTGCGGTGGGCAATGCTGCTGGCGATGGTGCGCGCTTGGCGCTGCTCAGCCAGGAACAGCGTGCCCTGGCGCAAACGCTGGTAGAAGCGGTGCAATATGTAGAAACAGCCGTTGAACCCGCATTCCAAGAGCTTTTCGTGGCCGCGATGGGCATTCCCCACGCGACCGATGCCTACCCGCATCTGCTGCATTTGCTCCCGGCAGTTGCTGTGCATGGTTCAGGCGAAGCCGAACCGCGTCGTAAGGGCGGGCGTAGGCGTCGGCGTGCCACATAAATTGTTCGTTAGCACATAATCCCCTGACCTGGGAGGACATAATACATGACAGAAGAAGAAATTGTATTGCAGGACCTGAGCGAAGAAGACCTGTTTGAACTCATGATGGACGACCTCTACGACGGCCTCAAGGAAGAGGTTGAAGACGAGGTTAATGAGTTTTTGCGGCGGGGGATGGAACCGTACCAGATCATGACTGAAGGTCTGGTGGGGGGCATGGACGTCGTTGGGGCGGACTTCCGCGATGGTATTTTGTTTGTGCCGGAAGTGCTGATGGCTGCCAAAGCGATGAAGGGCGGCATGACCATCCTGCGCCCGCTGCTGGCCAATAGTGGTGCCCCTAAGCTGGGCAAGGCTGTGATTGGCACAGTAAAGGGTGATATTCACGACATTGGCAAGAATCTGGTTTCCATGATGTGGGAAGGTGCCGGGATTGAGGTGATTGACCTGGGCATCAACGTGGATGCTGAGAAGTACTTAGCCGCCCTAGGGGAACACCAACCGGACATCCTTGGTATGTCGGCATTGTTGACGACAACTATGCCTTATATGAAGGTCGTTATTGATGCGATGAAAGAGCATAAAGTTCGCGACAACCACATTGTGATGGTGGGCGGTGCGCCGCTTAACGAAGCCTTTGCCGAAGAGATTGAGGCTGATGTTTACTGCCGGGATGCTGCCGTTGCGGTAGACATGGCCAAAAAGCACCTGATGCTGCGTCAGCAGAAGGCATCGTAACGATGCGCACGACGTTTAGCGACCTGTTGGCATCTGACGGCCCCATCATCACTGACGGCGCGACAGGCACTATGCTCTTTGACATGGGCTTGATGCACGGGGATTCGCCTGAACTGTGGAACCTGGAGCAGCCTGAGAAGATTCGGCAACTGCATCGGGCTTACACTGATGTCGGGGCGCAAGTTGTGCTGACCAATACATTTGGTTGCAACAGCAAGCGGCTAGAGCTGCATAAGCTGCAAGACCGCGTTGCAGAATTGAACATCGCCGGGGCGCGTGTGGCCGGGGAAGTGGCGGCAGAGGCAACGCAACCTGTTGTTGTGGCTGGCGATATCGGCCCGACGGGCAGCATACTATTGCCGTATGGCGACATGGAATACGAAGAGGCGGTAGCCGTGTTCGAAGAACAGACGCGCGCCTTGGCTGAAGGCGGCGTTGACGTGTTCTGGATCGAGACTATGTCCGACCTGGAAGAGGTCAAGGCGGCTGTTGAGGCCTGTCGTAACGTTGCGCCTGACATTCCTGTTGTGGTGACAATGACGTTTGACACGCATGGGCGCACGATGATGGGCGTAAAGCCAGAAGACGCCGTCAAGACCCTGCAACCGCTTAACCTGGCCGCTATCGGTGGCAATTGTGGCAACGGTACCGGCGAGATTGAAGCCGTGATTGAAAAGATGAGGTCTGCTGACCCCGATGTGCCCCTCATTGCCAAGTCCAATGCGGGCATTCCGCAGATGGTGAAGGGCGTGGCGGTTTACGATGCGACGCCTGATGACATGGGGGTCTATGCCAGGCGCGTGAGCGAGTTGGGTGCGTCCATCATTGGTGGTTGCTGTGGCAGCACGCCTGAACACATTCGTGCCATCCGCTCGTCGCTGATGCCGAGTCCGGTTGATTCCTAATGACCGTGCTGTTGATTGCCTGTGGGGCGCTGGCCCGCGAAGTGATTGCCATTCGTGACCGCCATGAGTGGAATGCACAGGTGCTGGCGCTCCCGGCGCTGCTTCACAACGAGCCGTCGAAGATTCCGGCGGCGGTGAAGGCCCGCATCGAAGATGTATGTGCGCCGGGGCAGTATGAAAATGTCATCGTTGTTTACGGTGACTGCGGGACAGGCGGCATGCTCGACCGGATGTTAGCGGGAATTGAGGTTGAGCGCATCGCCGGGCCACACTGCTATGAGCAGTACGCGGACATCGAAGCCTTTAACGTCTTCATGGACGAAGCGCCCGGTACCTTTTTCCTCACAGATTACATGGTGCAGTCGTTCGATCATCTCGTGATTGAGGGGCTGGGCCTGGATCGTTACCCCGAACTTTTAGACATGTATTTTGGGAACTATCAGCGTGTGGTGTACTTACAGCAGCGTGACGATAAAGCGCTGCGTGAAGAGGCCGCTACCGCTGCCAATCAACTGGGGCTGCCACTGGAGATCCACTTTACAGGCTACGGTGCCCTCGAAGAACGTTTAGTCCACAAAATGAATTTATTGCAAGCATAAGCCACCTGGGAAGGGACATTGTGTATGTATACAGAGGTTAGCTCGAAAACCCAAACGGTTCGCATCGGGCCGGATTTGCCATTCATCATTATTGGTGAGCGCATCAACCCGACCGGGCGCAAAAAACTCGCTCGTGAGATGGCGGCCTGGGACTTTAGCCGCGTTGAGTCGGATGCGTTGGCACAGGTCGAAGCCGGTTCGCAAATGCTTGACGTGAACGCGGGCATCCCGCTGGCTGATGAACCGGCTATCCTGGCAGAAGCCATCCGGCGCGTGCAGGCGATTACTGATGTGCCCCTGTCTATTGACTCTTCTATTGTGGATGCACTCAAGGCCGGGCTAGAAGCCTACGAGGGCAAAGCGCTGGTTAACTCGGTGACGGGTGAAGATGAACGGCTGGAAGTGGTGCTGCCACTGGTGAAGCAGTACAACGCAGCAGTGATTGCCATCAGCAACGACGAGACGGGCATTTCTAACGACCCGGATGAGCGCTTCAAAATTGCCAAGAAGATCGTTGAGCGCGCGATAGACTACGGCATCCCGCGTGAGGATGTGATTGTTGATCCGCTGGCGATGCCCATTGGCGCGGTACCGACGGCAGGCAGCAGCCTATTCAAGATTGTGCGCCGCTGCCGTGAGGAGTTGGGCGTCAACACAACCTGTGGCGCAAGCAACATTTCCTTCGGCATGCCGGGCCGCCCCAAACTGAACGCGGCGTTTATGGCGATGTCGATTGCGGCGGGTATGACGTGTGCCATCACGAATCCCCTCGAAGAAGAAATTCTCATGTCCATCAAAGCGGCAGACACGCTCATGGGCAACGATGAAAACTGCGAACACTGGATCATGGCGAACCGTGGCGGCGAAGACAAGACAGATCGCCGGGCAGCCCGGCGGGCGCGCCGGGCTGCGAAGCAGGAAGGAAATG
>CAWUJQ010000163.1:0-9458 GCA_963922445.1 uncultured bacterium | reverse complement strand
TGACGGGTTTGGGCAGCGCCCAAATAGCAACGATTCAACTTTGCAAAAGCCCTAGTTAACCCTTTGCGGTCGGCCTAATGCAGGCGGGGGTTTAGCGTTTGCCAACCCCCACACGGTGTTGTTTAACCGGCAAAGCCCGCCGGAACCGCACTCGGATCGTATTCGACCTCAACGGCAGGCGCGCCATCGCAGTTCCAAAAGACGTTGGGGGCCATGTTCGTCAGGTCAATGCGGTTGCTGACGTGCGGCAGGCTCTCGTCCACACGGAAGACCGGGTCTACCGTCATTTCCTCCGGGGAAATGCGCCCGATGTGCCGCGTCACGTAGGCGTAGTCCTCGGCCAACTGGCGGATGAGCGGGTCTTGCGGGGCCAGTTCCAGCAGTTGCGAGGCGGGCTGGGCGTATTCCGTGATGAAGGCGCGCCCCTGGTACAGGTCAACCGTCTGGTCTACCAGTTGCAGATAGTTGGTGCCATCAAAGCTGCTGAACTGGCTGCGAATAGCCGCCGTGTTGATCGCGGGATAGGCGTAGTTGGTGGGAATCGTCTGGCCGTCGGCAAAAATCCAGGTGAGCACGGTCATGTTGGGGTTGGCAGCCACGGCGGTCAAGCGGATGGGAATCATCGGCTGGGTGGATTCGTAGGTCATCACCACCGGCTGGATGTCTTGGGCACCCTGGTCGGGTTGCAGCTTCATTGCGAGGAAGACCATGCCCTCGTCGTTGTAAACAGCAACCAATGGCTCCATCTGCGGCGTGATGCGGTAGTTGTTGTCGCGCAGCCAGCTAATCATCTCGTTGGGGTCGGGGCTGGTAATCACGTCGTAGTTATAGGGGCCAACCGCGCCGCTGGCCAGCACCTCCACGCCGCCATCCTCCATCACCGCGGCACTTTGAACAGCCCGACCCTGGAGCATCTCCACAGCGCAGGTGGGCATTTCTGGCGCGAAGAACACAGGCGCGGTGAGGGTACTCAGTTCGTCAAAGCTCTCGATTTCGGCCACGTCTACATCTGGCACGGACGGCACCGGCACCACCCAGCTAAAATCGGGCGCGTTGCCGGTGTAGTTGATTTGCACGTAGGCGGTGATAGTGTCGTCATCGTTGACGGTGAAAATGATGCGCTCTGCCTGCTGGTCTACGGGGACGTTTTGACAGAACAGGCCGCCACACGCACTCACAGACACAGCGCCGAACAGGACAATAGCAGCAAGAAGCGTTAGTTTTTTCATGGATAAACCTCCAATAGCATTGATTGCGATGTAGGGGTGACGTTATTCTGGTGTGGATGGTTCCCTAGCGTACAATCAACTCGTAGTCGCCACCGCCAGAAAATCCGCCAACCACGATGACGTATTCGCCTGTCTCTGGCAGCGTCACCGTCAACAAAGAGTTGCAGCAGCCCGCCAGACCGTCGTCGTTTTCGTCAATGTAGCTGCCACTGGGGCCGTACAGCGTGACCACGGTGTCCATATTGCCGTCGGTCTCGCGGGCTTCAATCGTGATGGACTGGCCCGCCTGCCCCTGGTACGTCCAGCCGTCGTCTCCAAATACATCAACGGTGCCATTCACAACCTGGCCCGTGCTGATGCTGCCTTGCACGGTGTAGCTAGCCGCACCGGGGGTCCCCAACTCGGCCTCGATTTCCGCGATCATCTCATCGAAGGTGTCTTCGATGGCCGGGCCGAGCAACGCGAGGGTACCGATAATCCCCACCGTCCCAACGCACATACACGCAAAAATACTCCCCAGGACGATCCACAGCGTGCGGGAGCCGCTGTTTTTCTTTTGGTCGTTTTTGGGCTTGGGGTAGTCGGCTTGATCCGCCGTCATGTAGTTGAAATCGACGGGTTCGTCGTCGTCGTCGCCAAAGCCAAAATCCCCCACGCCGCTCAAGTCGGCCAGCTTGTTGCGGGCCAGTTCGTGATCGGGGTTGGCGTCCAGCGCACGGCGCAGGTAGCGGCGCTGTTGGTCAACATCATCGACGGTGTTGGCCATCAACCACCAGCCGTTGGCGCTGTCCGGCTTTTCGGCCAGGTAGGGTTCTAGCAGGGTACGGGCACCCGTTTTATCGCCAGATTTAATCAGGGCGTGGGCGTCTTTCAGGACGGACATGGCATCTCCTCATCTTGGCAGCTTCGCATATGACTCTAGTGTAATTGACTTTCGTGAGCCGTCAGCAACCCAAATGAAACGAAGCTGTAAAGATCGGGTTAAGGTGGCCCTAGCGCACCGTTAGTTCGTAGCCCCCACGACCTGAATAAGCCCCCACGACGATCTGGTATTCACCGTCCACGCGCAAAGCGATTGTTAGCTGGGCGTTGAGGGTCATGGTACCGCCATCGTCGTTGAAGCCAACAAGTTCGCCAGATGGGTCGTATAGATGTACCTGCGGGTCGAGGGCGTCGCTAGTCGCGTTAACGCGAATCCGAACGCGCTGGCCGCTTTCACCCTCGAACAGCCACTCATCAGCCCCCTCGCCGATGACTCCACTTACAGATTGGCCGACGCTGATGCTGCCGCGCCCTGTTTGCTGACGGTCTGTCTCAGGAACAATAAAGCCACGGGATTCCGAAAGCTGTTTTGAAGCCGTCTGTCTTGGAGCAGCCAAACGCGAATCCAAGAACCTTGGCAACATCACGAACGCTGCAATGAACGCGATGAAACCTAATGTCATTATCCAGGGCTTCCAGTTAATAACGCTACCGACTTCAGCGTAATTGCGCTGTGGAGGGGCCGGAACGTGTCTTTCTGGCCGGGGCGTTAAATCGCTGAGGAACCGTTTCGCGCGGTCGTGACGCGGGTTGACCTGCAAGGCACGTTCCAAATGTTCACGCTGCTGCGCAGGGTCGTCAAGCGTGCGAGCCATCAGCCACCATGCATCGGCATTGTGGGGATTATCGCGCAGATAAGGGATGAGCAGGTCGCGGGCGCTTTCTTTTTCGCCTGCGTCAATTCGTACTTGCGCATCATGAAGGGTAGGCATAAGTTTCCTTATCTGTATTTGTTAATGGCAACGTACACGGCCTAGCGTATACTTAGCCGATAGGCTCCCCCCATTTTCTCATAGCCAACCATCGCACCGACAAAGATCTGATAGTCGCCCGTCTCTGGCAGTGTCGCAACAATCTCAGCGTCAAAGGTACGCTGTGTGCGGTCATCGTTGAAGGCCACTTGTTCCCCAGAAGGGCTTATCAGGTGCAAGCGTGGATCCAAGTCACCGCCAATGTCCCTGGCACGGATGGTCACGCGCTGTCCGGCCTCGCCGCTGAAAAGCCACATATCATCACTCGTGTTTCCCACGCTACCCTGCTCTAATTCCCTGGTGCGGATATTCCCCATCTCATCGTAATCACTGCGAGGCGCGGGGACCCTCGGTGCTTGACCCGGCATAACCATGCTCCGGCTAATTGATTCCTTGTAGCTTCTATGGAAACCATCATCAATGCCAGCGAACAACTGATACACACCCATTGCAACCAGCCCAATAATCACGGTGAGGCTGAGAACCCCAATCACTGGCCCCAGTGGTATGTGAACGACTGGATAGTCAATTTTGGTGTGCGTGGCGCTCTTTGACTTGGCCGAAGTCGAGTGGCCCCCCCGTGACCTCACCTCTGCTAGCATCTGCATGGCTTGCTCATGACGCGGATTGATTTGCAGGGCACGCTTCAAATGGTCAACCTGTTCGGCGGGATCGTCCACAGCGCGGGCCATCAGCCACCAGGCTTCCGCGCTGTTTGAGTCATCGCGCAGATAGGGGATGAGTAAATCGCGTGCCGCTTCTTTATCACCAGCATCGAGGCATTCGTGGATAGTCTTAAGTACAGACATGAGTATTCCTGTTATGTTCATTAACAGATGTAAATGCATTGTATAACGCTGACGAGTAAGCGTCAGTAACCGAATTGCAACGAAGCTGTAAAGATCGGGTTAAGGTGGCCTTATGCCCCCCTCAGCGGGACGTGCTACGCTGCACCACAAACGGCAACCAACCCGAAAGCGACACCCCTCATATGGCCAGTGACAAGCGTGTGCTCATCTGGATTTTGGGCGACCAACTGTTAAAAGCGCATCCCGCGCTGGAAAAAGCCAAGTACGGCTATGGCAAAGACAACATCCGTGTGCTGCTCATCGAAAGTACGGCGCGGCTGCGCAAGCTGCCCTATCAGCGTAAAAAGCTCGTCCTCATCGTGAGTGCGATGCGCCACTACGCCGAGCATCTGCGGGAGGACGGCTACGATGTGGCTTACGTGCAGGCGGGCAGCTTCATGGCGGGGCTGCGGCAGGCAGCGGACGACTTTAATCCCGATTTGCTCATCACGATGGAGGCCACCGACTACGCCGGACGCCGCTATCAGCAGGAAAAGCTGGCCGATGTCGTCGGCTGTGAGGTGGAGCGGCTGCCCAACACGCAGTTCATCACCAGCGAATTCAATCCGTACGCGGACACGACGGGCGAAAAAAGCGTGGTCATGGAGAGCTTCTACCGGAAGATGCGCGCTCACTTCAACGTACTGATGGACGACACAGACACGCCCAGTGGCGGTGAGTGGAATTTCGACAAAGAGAACCGCAAACCGCTGCCCAAAAAGGCCAGTCCGCCGGAGGTGCCAGCCTACCCACCGGACAACATCACGCAGGCGGTCATGGACGAGGTGGCCGGGTATGACCATGCTGTCGGCACCGTGGACGGGTTCGGCTACGCGGTCACGCACGCGGACGCCGAACGTGCGCTGGAAACATTCATCGCAGAGCGGTTTGACCTGTTCGGTGCCTATGAGGACGCGATGGGTGAGGATCACACGCACCTGTGGCACAGCGTGTTGTCGCCTTATATCAACCTGGGGCTGCTGGAACCGATGCAGGTCGTGCGCCGGGCAGAGGAAGCCTACCGCGACGAGCAAGCACCCATTAACAGCGTGGAGGGCTTCGTGCGGCAGATATTGGGCTGGCGGGAGTTCATGTACTGGAATTACTGGCGGCTGATGCCCGACCTCGCAGAGAAAAACGCCTGGGACGCTACCCGCCCCATGCCGCAGATGTTCTGGGATGGTGGGGGTACGGATATGAACTGCATCCACCATGTGGCACAGCGGGCCATGCAGCACGGCTACAACCACCACATTGAGCGGCTGATGATCGTGACGAACTTCTGCACGCTGGCCGGAATCGAGCCGCAGGCGGTGACGGACTGGTTCAAGGCGTTTTACGTGGACGCGTACGACTGGGTGATGCAAACCAACGTGGTGGGCATGGGCCTCAATGCGGACGGCGGCATTATCGCTACCAAGCCGTATGTTGCGTCGGCCAACTACATTAACAAGATGAGCGACTACTGCAAGGGCTGCAAATTTGACCGCAAGCTGCGTCACGGCGAAAATGCCTGCCCGTTCAATACGCTCTACTGGAACTTTTTGCTGCAAAACGAGGACGCGCTGCGGGGCAATCCCCGGTCAGGCAAGGCGGTGTTGGCCCTGCGTCACCTGGACGAGACCGACCGCGAGGCGGTGGTGCGGGAGGCGGCAGCGTTTTTAGACGGGCTGGCGTATTACACCGAACCCGAAAAGGCTTAGGGTGGTATAATCCCCACGTACGGAGGGAGTAACCACCCAATGCGAGACATCATCCGGCGCGTGAACGCCCACTACAACAAACACACCTTCATTTACACCACCGCACTCCTCAGCCTGATTGCGCTGGAGGGACTAATCATCCTGGCGATATTGCTGGAAGCGCTCATCGCCCGCTATGAGGTGCTGCGCGACCCGCTCGGCTTTTGGGTGAATATTGTGACTGAGGTGTTTGGCATTCTCATCACCGTTGTGATTATTGAGCGGTTCAACCGCCGCCGTGAGGACGCCCGCCGTGAAGAAGAACGCCGTACTGCCGCCGAGCGTCAGCGCGAGGAAACCCTGCGCCGCATCATCCGGGAGATGCGCAGCAGCGACGCCAACGAGGGACGCCGCGCGGCAAGCGAGGCCTTTGAGTTGGGGTTCTTGACAACTGATGTGTTCGCTGGCATTGACTTGAATCGAGCAAACGTTCGCGGCGCAGACCTGGGTAACGTAAACTTGCAAGGAACCGAGTTCTGGCGAGCAGACCTGTCCAAAGCGGATTTGTGGAATGCAGACCTCCGCGAGGCCAATCTTCAAAAGGCAGATTTGAGTCGTGCCAACCTGTACGAGGCGGACTTGCGGGGGGCCAACCTGACGGAAAGTAAGCTGATCGAGGCGCGGTTGTGGTCTGCAAACTTGAGCGAGGCTGTGTGCCAGTACGCGGACATGAGCAACGCCAAAATGGGCGATACGACCCTGTTCCTAACAGACATTGGCCATGCGAATCTATCTGGGGTAAACCTGGCCAACGCTAAGCTGTATCGCGTCAAGGCGGTCAAAACTCAATTCAACGGGGCCATGTTCAAACGGACAAACCTGGACACAGCCCGACTATGGGAAGCCAACTTGCGGGGTGCGAATCTGTGGCAAGCCAACCTGAAGAACGCCCAACTTACTTACACAGTCTTCGATGAAAGCACGGTGTTACCCGACGCCCAAAACACAGGCACCGAACACGCCCCACAATACGATAAATACTGGACGCCGGACACCGACATGACCCGCTACACTGACCCTGACCATCCCGACTTCTGGCAGCCGGAGTGGGCCACGCCGCCCCTTGACTGGCACGAAGACTATCCGCCGCCGGATTGGTTCGCGGGGTGGGCCGCCGAGCAGCAATCCCAAGCCGACCCCACCCCCTAGCCCGCTCTTGCGCTACAATGCCCCGCGTTTTGACAGCGAAAGGGCACCCTACCTATGCAATCCATCAAGCAAACCGCCCGTGACAGCCACCTGCGCCCGGTCTATCTGTGGGCAGCGGAGCGCTACCGTTCGGTGCGGCGGCTGTTTGCCTATCCCACCACGGCAAATGTGGGCGTGGTCGATTATGACGCCTACTGGGATGAGAAGTTCGCCAAACAGGGCGGCGGCATGTCCCCGTGGCGGCGGCGCAGGGCGCAAGCGTTCGCGGCGTGGGTGAAACCGGGTGCCCGCGTGCTGGATTTAGGCGTGGGCGACGGGGCGTTGCTCAAGTACCTGATTGATACGGTCGGCGTGGACGGTTACGGCCTGGACATCAGCGAGAAGGCGGTGGCGTTCTGCCGGGCGCAGGGCCTCAATGTGGATTTAGCCGACGTGAACGCCCCGCTTGACCAATACCTCACCGAACCCGTCGATTACGTGGTGCTGTCTGAGATTATCGAACACATCCCTGACCCAGAGCGGCTGCTCAACGAGCTGCGCCCGCATGTGCGCGGGGCCATTCTGGTGAGCGTGCCCAACACCGGCTTTTATACGCACCGCCTGCGCCTGCTGATGGGCCGCTTCCCGTTGCAGTGGGTGGTCACGCCGGGTGAGCATCTGCGCTTTTGGACGTATACCGACTTCAAGTGGTGGGCGCGTCAACTGCGCTTTGAGGTGGTGGCAGCCGTGCCGTATGAGGGCGCACCGGGGCTGAAAGCAGTATGGCCAGGGCTGTTCGCGGCGGGGTTCGTGTATGTACTGCGGGATAAAACGCGTGAGGCGATTTGAGAGCCTATGCAGGGGCAACCTGGAGTTGCGTCGTGCGCTGGCTGTTGGGATGGGTCTAAAGTAGCCTATGGGTTAGACCACCCGACGGATGCGACCGCTGAATAAAACCTGCATTGCAATGATAAGGGTATGTGAAAGGTGAGTTGGTGGATAAGTACAACTCTGTGCCTTAAAAGATGTTATACGCTTTTGTTAGACCTTGTTATCCCTTGCTATGCAAATCTGTACAAGTTTGTTAAAGTGAAAGGCCACCCTCAACGTACAAGGTGACAACATGATTGCAATTTTGGAAAACCACTATGTCAGATTCTTATTCTACTAACCGAAATGAAACCATACTAAAGAGCGCGAACCGCCTGGCCGTATTGCGCAACCTGGCGATGGTCGATACCGCAGAGGAGCCGTTTTTCGACCGACTGACGGACCTGGCCAGCGAGGTCATTGGCACGCCGGTTTCACTTGTGACGATGGTCACATCGTCGTACCAGTTCTTCAAAAGCTCGCGCGGCCTGCCGGAGCCGTGGCAGTCGCAGCGGCGCACCCCGCTGACGCATTCGTTTTGTCAGCATGTGGTGACCACCGGGCAGCCGCTTGTTGTCGAGGACGCACGCGAACACGACCTCGTCAAAAATAACATGGCCATACCCGACCTGAACGTGATTGGCTACTTGGGGATGCCCCTGCAAACCAACGACGGCTGGTCTTTGGGGTCGTTTTGCGTGATTGACGACAAGCCGCACACCTGGACGAAGGACGAAATCGCCATTATGAGAGCCTTTGGCGACGTGGTGAATGCGGAGCTTGACGCACGCGGTGACGCCTACCGTGAACGTCGCTTGCAGGATTACATTAATGAGCAGCGGCCTCACCTGGACGGGCTTGAAAGCGACCTGAAGGCGGCCACCTCAACGGAAGATATTATAGACCGCCTGAACGCGTTCAGAGACCGCGTCCAGTTGGGCCGTTAAGGGGTTGCTACTCTGCCGCCTCCAGCACGCGGAAGTCGCCCAGGCTGCCGTCGTAGGCAATAGTGACCTGCGCCTCGGCCTCCGCAAAGCCGGACGACTCGTAGACGCCCCCGCCCAGTTCTTGTAACCGCGCTGGCAAATCCACATCACCAAAGCCTGCGTCTACAGTGACGCGCACCGCCGCCCCTGCCGCCACAGTAATGTCGATGTCACCCGCGCCCGTGTTAAGCGTGATGTCTGCGTCCACAGCCTCGCCTAGCACGATGTCTCCGTCGCCCAGGCTGCCGTCCAACTCAAAATTGAGTGCGGCCCCGTCCGGGATGCTGACGGCTAAGTCACCCAGCCCGCCACCAATCGCCACCGTGTAGCGCTCCGGTGGCGCGGGCAAACTGATGTCCAAATCGCCTACACCGCCGTCAATGTTGAGCGCTGTCAGTTGCACATCGTCCAGGTTCAACGAGATGCCACCGATACCACCGTCCACATTCAGGGCCAGGGGCATCGTCTCGGTCAGGAAGATGTCCCAGTGACGCTGCGCGTATGACCGCCCAAACAGTGTATTCACCAGCCATGACGGTCGGGTGTACGTCAGGTCAACCGTGACGCGGTCGCCTGTGCGCTCGGTGTTTAACTCTGCTAAGCCAGTGGTGGCGATGGCCGCCTCAAACAGCGCATCGTCGTCTGCCCCCCCGGCGATGTCCACAATGCCTTCGCCCAACTGCACGTTGACGTCCACTTGCGCGTCACCGCTGCGGGGTGTCACCACAAAGTCGTAGGTGCGCACATTGGTGAGGCGTCCCCAGGCCAGGATGCCCAGAATCAGCGCAATGAAGACGGCCCAGAACACCGGGCTGGTGAAAACGGAGGGGTAGGCGTCACGGGTGTTTACATTTTCGGACAT
>CAWUJQ010000162.1:0-9459 GCA_963922445.1 uncultured bacterium | reverse complement strand
TCGGCACGTCGTGAGACCTGCCTAACGATGTCATCGACGTAGTTGTCAACATAGCGAGTTGCCATTCTGAAGGCATCATCGGCATAGCGCGCTCCTTTTCTGAAGGCGTCATCCCCATACTCGCGAGCACCGCGTTCCAGAAGCTCTCTGGCACCGCGTTTAGCGGCGCGCCGCGTAACAGCGCCTGCACCCAGTGTCATTACATCCACTACGTCCATGGAGACCCACTAGTTGTGCTGTTGACTGTGTTTGCCGCGCTCAGCATGGTGAACAACAAGACGACCCCTACCCGTATTATTCCGATACTGGGCAAAGAGGCGGGCGACTTTATGTCGTTTGGTGGCCTGTTCGATGAGAGTGTGAATCTGCTTGTGGGCAATGTGAGGTAGCCTAGGCGGTTTGTGAGCTTTGGCGGAAAAATACCGGCGGCCATTCACAGTTTGTGGGATTAAACAGTCGAGTGTAAGGCTGTGTAATAGATCTATGGGAGCTTGTGTGGTACGTTAGGATGGCACGGCAAGGGAGGCTAGGTGGCTATGACGGAGCAAACACACAAAAATAAGAACAAGGCGCAGCAGGTGGAAGCGGCGCAACCGCAGCATCAGCAGCAGGTGTCAACTGCTGATGTCGCCCACTTAATTCAACGGCTGCAAGCAGGTGACCCCCCGTCAGACCTAACCCCCAACCAGATCATGCGGTTACAGTCGACCTTTGGCAACCAGGCTGTTTTGCGAATGATTGACGCGCAGTCCCGACATGTGCCCGCTGTGCCGGAGGGGCAAACACCGCCCTCAGACCTGTTCGTTATTAAGGATGGGTACACGGCGTCCAAACGCCGCATCCAGCGCGCGGATACGTCCAGCGATGACTTCCTTGGCCCGGGTTGGGCCAAGGCGGGCAGGCTCGGCTTGGTTTATAAAGATGAAGGTGTGAACCTGCGCGACAAACCGCTGCCGGGCGAACAGTCCAACGTTGTCACCAAACTACCGCACAACACACGCGTCATCATCGTCAAAGAGAACTCAAAGACTGGTTGGTATGCGGTGCGCGTGCAGGGCGGCAAGCTGAGCGGCAAGTTTGGGTATGCTGCGCAGTCTCATGTGCGTGATGACCTGCCGGACCCGAAAGCCGTGATGTACACGGTAAAGTCCGGGGATATGCTGGGCAAACTGGTGCAAAACCACCCTCAGTACGATGGCTACCCCATCCAAACGGGCGATGACGCCCGCTCACTGGCTACGGCTGTGTACGTCGCCAACAAGGAGTTGGGCGGGGTGCGACTCAACGAGACACGCTTCAAAAACCAAAGCTCTATGTGGGACTACTTCCTGGATGAGACAGATCGCTATCGTGCAGAAATGCGCCGCATCTATCAGTCTGTAGAATTGATCGAAGGCAAGCGCATCTGGCTACCTGGGACAGAGTATGTTGCTCGGCTCAAGTCTGCCAATATCATTCCCAGCCGTGCTGGTTGGAAGAATGCGGCTATCGAGGCGGGCAAAGCGATTGGTGGTTTCACCACGGGCATCGTGGAAGGTTTTTTGAAGTCGATTGTAGATGCGTTGGTGGGCCTGTACGAAATCGGTAAGAGCATCATCGACATGGTGATTGATGTCGTCACGGGCGAAATCCTGAAAAAAGTGCAGGAAATCTACGATTACTTCGCCAAAATGAGTGCCGATGACTTGATGAAGTTGGCCGAAAAACTCGTGATGAACCTGGTGAGTGGCGTGGCGAACAGTGTTAAGGCATTTGTTGCGAAGTGGAACCAGAATCACGTTTACAACAAGTGGAACTTTCGCGGGAATGTGGTGGGGCACATCTTGTCGGAAGTGGTGATGATTCTCGTTTCGGGCGGGGCTGCGAACGCGCTGAAGTGGCTGGGCAAGCTGGGTAAGGTTGGGAGTAAGCTGGCCAGCATCATCCGCAAGGTGGGCACCAAAATTGATGATGTAATGCCCCGCCGGAAGCGACGTAAAGGAGACCGTGACCGTGATAGCGACGCTGATGGCCCAGCGGGTGAGCGTGCGCGTGCGATCGCGCAGGCGAAGCTCATCACTGAAGGCCACGACGAGGCCAATCAACCTATCCCGGTGTTGATGACAGCCCTTGCACCCTTGAGGAAGTACAAGGGCGTTAACGGGTTCGTTCCTGAACGGATTGGCCCTGGCACGTATCGTATTGTTATGCGGACGGTTATTGACGGCAAGTATACCACTGGCGGCGAGAAAATCCCGCGCAACATTACCGAACACGGCCTCAATCACTCGTTTGACAGGCACGCCCATGAGTGGTTCGGGCGCGCCGTGAGCCGTGAGCGTGACATGGATAAATGGCGCTCGCTTATTGAATACGCCACGCGCAACAAAAAGCCCTTCCCCTGGAAAACGGGCGATTCACAGACGGTTGCGCACCTGGTCTATCGGGGTGCGCCAGATAAAAAGTGGTTCATGGTGCAATACTTCGCAGAGGGTGAGCGTTTTGGTGAACTGGCAACCGCGTTTATCCCCAACGCCAGCCAGCGTGAGCGGGCACTCAAACTGATGGGGCGCTTCTAGGCCATGTATAATATCCAGGTGCCCTACATGGAACTTGGCTTTTACTTTGCCGATATGCCAGATGACAATGCGTTTGGCGCGGTCTGTGCAGCACTTACCCGCCAAGGAGCGGTTCTCGGCAAACGCGCCTTCGTTCACAATGGCCATGCTGTGGCGACGCAACCCTTTGCCACAATTCATGACATGCCGCTAGAAGAAGTCGCCTTTAGCCCCAGTGACATGCAATCATTGATGGCAGACAGCGACACTCGTCTGGTTCAGATTGCGTTGGACGATGTTTTTGGGGATTACGAGATACCGACACCAGCGCTGCTGACATACTCCAGCATTTCAGACGAGGCGAGCCAGCAGGATCACCACCCGATAGCTGTGTGGCTCAGTGGCATCGCATTTGACCCCATCCCAGAGCTAGAAGCCGAACGGCAGGCGTTGGGGGAGCGCGTGTATGCGCTATTCACGCAACTTGCTCGCGCATTATCCCCGACGTATGCGGCGATCACGTTTGAGTATGCGCTAGAATGCCTGACGGACTTGAAACGTGACCCGAGGAGCCTGGCATTTCGCAACTTTTATGTGGCGAATGACTTGCTAGGGGATAACCATGCCGCATTGATTGGATTGTACACAGGAGCCTACATTGAACCGCTCCCGGATGGCGTCTATATTTCCTGTACGGCGGAATTTAACCCCGGTGGTAAACATATCCCCTTTGAGAAGGGTAGTAAAACTGTGCGTTTAATTATCGCCAACAGCTAATGGCGCGAACGCCGCTGACGGGCCGCCTCAAACAGAATAACCGCTGCCGCAACCGCCGCATTGAGCGACTCGGTGGCGTGGGCCATTGGGATAAACACCCGCTGTGTCGCTGTGGCCAGTGCCTCGTCGCTGGCCCCGTGCGCCTCACTGCCTACAATCAGCGCCCATGAACCGGAAGCCCATACGTCAGCGTCGTAAGGCATATCGCCCTCGCCATCTGCCAGATAGATCGCATCAACCGTCACCTGCTCCCGGATTTGCGCCCACGTCATCTCCAGCACAGGTACCCGGAAGTGTGCGCCCATGCCACTTCGCAGCACCTTCGGGTTGTAGGCGTCCACGCAGTTTGGCGCGAGGATCACCGCATCCACGCCTGCCCCGGCTGCCGTCCGAATGATGGTGCCCAGGTTACCGGGGTCGCTGATGGCATCGGCAATCAAGATAGACTGAGCGTCAGCGGGTAGTTCCGGTTGCGGCATCGGGAAAACGCCGACAATTCCCTGCGGGGACTGGGTATCGGTGACGTGCTGCATCACTTTGTCATCGACGGGCAGCAGGTCTACGCGGCGGCGCTCTAGCAGGTCAATCAGGCCGTTATCCGCGCCGGGGGTGTACAGCACGAACTCCGGCGGCGTGCCGTTGTCCCACGCATCCCGGATGAGGCGTGCGCCCTCAAGCACCACCTTACCTTCTTTGCGGCGGGTGCGGGTGCGGCTCAACAGCGCGTTGGCCAGCTTCACGCGGTTGTTTTGGATGCTGGTGATGATGTCCATGTGGGGCGATCTGATGGGTATAGGTGAGGCAGAGTGGTACAATGTGTAAGGGCTTGATGCATCAAGCCCTTACGAAATAATCACCCGCTGAATACACGCCCTCGTCAAGCGCTGCGCCCGGCCAGTTCGGTGATTTTGGTGAAGGTTTCTGGGTCGCGCACGGCGATGTCTGCCAGAATTTTGCGATCCAGCTCAACGTTAGCCTGCTTTAGCCCGTGAATAAACTTGCTGTAAGACAGGCCGTTCATGCGGGATGCCGCGTTGATGCGGGTAATCCACAGACGGCGCATGTCGCGGCGGCGGGCGCGGCGGTCACGGTAGCTGTAGAACAGGCTCTTGAGCATGGCCTCGTTGGAGCGCTTGAACAGGCGGCCACGGGTGCCCCACTGCCCCTTGACCATCTTGATGACTTTTTTGTGTTTGCGCCGGCGAACGTAGCCGGTCTTTGATCTTGGCATGGTGATTCTCCTACTAGGCAACAAACACCCAGAGCGCTTACTCTGGGTTTCGCATTTCAATTGGTTTCATCCTGCTGGTGCTACAACGGCGTCGTTACTTGGGCGGGTTCACTTTGTATTTGCCCAGGTACGGTGCCAAACGGCGAATGCGCTTTGCTTCCTTCTTGTTGCTCACTTCGAGCATTTTGGTGAACTGACGCTTGCTGCGCTTGGAGGTACGCCGACGAAGGTGGCTTTTGCCGCCCTTTGTGCGTACAACCTTGCCTGTGCCCGTCACCTTAAAGCGCTTTGCCGTGGACTTGTGCGTTTTCAGCTTGTACTTCTTACCCACGATACGGTCTCCGGTCGGTTATTTCTTTTCAGGGATAGGTGCCAGAACCATCGTCATGTTGTACCCCTCAAGATTAGGCCGCTGTTCAACGATAGCGACATCGCTCAGTTCCTCAATGATTTTGTCCAGGCGGTCACGCCCAATGTCTGAGTGCGTGATCTCGCGACCGCGAAAGCGCAGCTTGACGCGTACCTTCATGCCGTCGGCAATCCAGCGGCGGGCGTCTTTAATACGAAAACTCAGGTGATGGTCGTCCGTCTTCGGTCGAAGCTGGATTTCCTTGATCTGAATCGTCTTTTGAGCCTTTTTGGCTTTCTTTTCGCGCTTCTGCTTTTCGTACTGGAACTTGCCGAAGTCCATGATGCGGCAGACGGGCGGCTTTGCATTGGGTGCCACCTCTACCAAATCCAGGCCAGCTTGCTCTGCCCGGCTGAGCGCGTCAGCAGTGGATACGACACCTACATTTTCTTCGTTTTCATCAATGAGGCGAACTTCGCGTACACGTATTTGATCGTTGATGCGATACTCTTGGGCGCTGATTTTCTGGTATCCTATCTCTCTAAATTACAAACAACATGACATAGCAAATGTCAAAGAGTATCTTAGCATAACCGCAAAATCGCGTCAATACAGCCCGCAGCAGGCCAATCGCGGTCTTAACTAGGGCTGCCAGACTTCACCAACCGTGCGATTGGGTGACCCTGGGCGACAAAATCGCGGACATCGACCAATGCCTGTTGATGTAGGGCGATAAGGTCTTCATCGGTGCCTTTGTAGCGGCGCAGCGTTTGCACGGTGCAGGCGTGGCAGCCGCGCATGGCCCGGTAGCTGTCTGTTTCACAGGCGACACAACCGTTGAGGCGGGCCATCATCATCATAAAGGCGATTTTTTCTTCGTGGCATTCCGGCAGGCGAACGAGATGGCAGATGAGGTCTTCCCAGCGTGGGCCACGCAGGGTTTGCAGGGTTGGGATAATGTGGTGCGGAAAAAACAGCTCGTTATTGGTATACACGCCAGCAATCCTTAGAATAAGTCACAATGAGGGTTGGATTTTTGTGACGGCGATGTCACAACTTTCAGTCTAGCATAGAACAGGTCGTCAACTTGGTTATAAGCCGGTTTATGAGGATAAAAAATTATAAATGCGACGTATGACATGGTTTCTTCGCGGCCTCCCGCTGCTGATGTTTGCGCTGCTGGCTGGCGGATGTGGGACGGGCGGCGGTGCCGTCCGCTTTGCACCCACCCCCATCCCGCCAGATGTATCGCCACTGCGATATACACATCCCAGCGGCGCGTTTTCGATTCAGGTGCCGCGCTTGTGGTCCGTGCAGGAGCGCAACGCGGTCACGTTGGCTTCGACCGCTTTTTCACTGCCCAATGAACACATCACCGCGTTGGATATTGCCGCTGTGCAACTGGAAACCACGCCCAACGGCAGCGCTGCGATTACCGAAATCCTTGACCTGTATCAGACGCAGGTGCGGCCCGATGCGGCGCGCTACACGGAGCAGAACCGGGAGGCGATGGGCGACGGCAGTTGGCGCTTAACGGGACTGCGCCAAGCGCCCGGCGGCTTTACGCAGCAGGTGAATACGTTCATTGAGTTTGACGGAGCGACGATAGGTGTCATCGAAGTGGTGCTGCGGGGTAACGCTGAACGCCTGGAAGCAGTGCAATCCGTCATCAACACATTTGAACTCAACGCGGAGAGTGCCTTAGAGCCGACGGTGTTGAATACGCTGGCGTTTGCCAACAGTGGCCGCCTCGAACCGCTCAACGTTCATGCGTGGACGACGGACGACGGGACATTTTTCATCACGGGTGAGGTCGCTAACTACAGCAACGACACGCTAATAGGGGTGCCCGTCTCCGCTGTGCTGTACACCGACGATGGGCGCATCGTGGTTGAGGCGGTCGATACGGTGATGGGACATGGCATCGCCCCTGGGGAATTCGCGCCGTTTAGCCTGCGGTTTGGGCAGGGGCAACCGTCCCTGACCACGCGCTATACGCTTGACCTGGGCGATGAAACGTGGATGCCACCCGCCGAGGGGGCGGTTATCGGTGCGGATGCACTCGCGTGGACGGATGAGTCTACGTTTACGGATGATGGGGTGTTGGTGATTACAGGTGAGGTGAGCAACATCAGTGACGGCACCTATGTGTATGAACCGCGTGTGGTGATTACCGTGTTCAACGACCAGCAGCAGGTGATTTCGGCGCGGTTTGCGGATTTGGATGACGTGGAAATCGAGCCGGGTGAAACCGTGCCGTTTCAGGTGAACATCGCTGAGCTTGGCGGCACACCAGATCGGTATATTTTGAATGTGCAGGGCCGCCCCTAATATGTGTAGGGGTATAATGCATCATGCCCAGGAGGAAAAGCAGTGAGTGAGAAGCCGAAGTCCAAGAACGATGCGATTACGGAAGGCTATCAACGCCGGATGCACAAACTGCGTAATGCGCTGGCCATTATCGGGTTGTCATTGGTGCTGCTTTTCATTGGAGCGTTGGTGTTGCGATTTATTTCTGACACAGCAGAGGATGCTGGAATCGTCTGGCTGACCAGCTCTATGCTGATCGCTTCGATTGTGGCATTCAGGTTATTCATGTTTATGATTATTTTGGTGCCGTTTCTGCTGGCATTGATGGGATACGAATGGCTCATCTACAGCGTGGAGCGTCTACCGGTTCAGGTGCGGCAATTGTGGGCAGAGCGTGAAAAGAAGAAGCGCTAGCAGGCGGGTGACCGATCGGTCACCCCTACCCATATATCGTGTTCTGTAGGGCGAGGCACGCCTCGCCCGCCGTAATTTACACGCCTCCCCACCAAGATGCGTTACACTCCACCCACTGACTAGGCACACCAAAGGCAAACCCATGTATCAGAAAACCGTTCTTTCTCACACCGACGCCATGACGATTATCAACACCATCCGTGAGCGCGCCGAAGCGGATAGCCTCGGCCTCGTGGCCGCCGTCGTGGACGATCACGGCGAACTGTTGGCCCTCATGCGCACCGATGGGGGGCCGCTGCCGTCGATTATGATTGCGCAGAATAAAGCCTACACCGCCGTCCGTGAGCGCACGGAGTCGCGCAAGCTAGGGCAGCGCTCCAAAGATGAGGGCTTCCCGATGACGAACTTTGGCGAACTGCGTTACATCACGTGGGGTGGCGGCGTCCCGATTGAGCACGAGGGCGTGGTGATTGGCGCGGTGGGTGTGAGTGGTCTATCCGAGGATGAGGATGTAGAGGTCGCCAAGGCCGGGATCGCGGCATTGGGTTGATGGAAACGGGGCGGTGTGATGGCCGCCCCGGATGGTGTCAATTATTGGGTGATGCCCACAAACTCGGACGATTCCGGCGGCGTAACCTCACGATCCACCGTGATTGCAGTTGCGTCGGCGTCCTCGGTGACGGTAACGGGTACCTCAACCGCGAACTGCTCAATAAAGCACAGGCTCTCGTTGACCGCCTCGCAGTAGTACACATCAAACGAACCGAACAGCACATCATCGCCCGCTTCCAGCGTGACCGGAATAGAGACCTCAGTCGTTTCGATGGTGGTTTCACGCGTTTCCACAATCAGCGCATCCCCCTGTGATTCCACGACGGCCTTTGACGGGGCCAGGTCGTTGATCTTGTAGCCTTCTGGCAGCAGGATGTTGAGCGTCAGTTCGCCTTCACCTGCTGCGACGGTTTGTTCGGGGAGTTCTTCCGCGCCCGTGAACTCATTGCCCGCGATGACCGTGGCCCGCCCGTCGATTTGCAGCGCGTCAGGGTTGGGGAAGGTCACAGTGCTGACGGTTTCGGCGTCCAGGTCAATCACGCGGATAACGTGGTTGTTTGTGTCTGCCACATAGAGCAAGCCGTCAACGTAATTCAGGCCGCCGGGTTCATCGAACAGCGCTACATCGGGGCCGCCGTCGGCGTAACCGGGTTCATCGCCGCCAAACAGCGTCGTCGTGATGTCATCCTCACCCGTGACGACTTTGATCTTGCTGTTGTACGTGTCTGCAATGTAGATCGTACCCGCGCCGTCGCCCGTCACACCGAGCGCGTGCTGCAACCGCGACTCGCCCGGTGCGCCGTCAATATCACCGTAGTCAAACAGGCTGTTATCCGTCGTCCCACTGACCACCCGCAGCATATCCTCGGCAAAGTCCGCGACGCGAATCGTGCTGGACTCGCTGTCTGCGAAGTAAAGCTGTTCATCCACATAGTAGAGGCCGCTGGGCTGCGCCAGTTCGGATGTGAGCGGAGTTAGGTTCAACTGGGCTTCACGTCCATTGCCCACAGAATAGCGCATCGTCATGGTGGTGATGTCCAAGTCCCAAATCTGGTGGGTGCCCGCCATCGCCACGTAGAGCGTGTCGTCTTCACCGAACTCAACGTCCCACGGGCTGCGCAGATCAACGGCCAGGGCGGGGAAGGTTTGCGCCTGCGGGATGCTGCGTCCCTGCGCGCCCGTCCCAGCGACGGTGGTGACCGTTTCTTCGGACAGGTATATTGAACGCACGGTGTGATTAAACGTATCGGCCAGGTAAAGTACCTCATCACGGATCGCCATGACCTGCG
>CAWUJQ010000161.1:0-9487 GCA_963922445.1 uncultured bacterium | reverse complement strand
GTCGGACGCCAACCCATCCAGCGGCGGCGGCCAGCCTTACCCAACACGATGTTGCCGTGGTCGGTATTGCCAACCTGGCCGATGGTCGCCATGCACTCCTCAAAGATGAGGCGAACCTCACCCGATGGCAGGCGAACCTGCGCGTAGCGGCCTTCTTTGGCCACAAGCTGAGCGCTGGCCCCGGCAGCACGAGCCAACTGGCCGCCCTTGCCCGGTTGCAACTCAATGTTGTGAATCTGCGTACCCAGCGGAATATCCTTCACTTTGAGTGCGTTACCGGGGCGCAGACGCGCTAACTCGCCATTGCCGATGGTGTCGCCTACTTTCAGGCCAATCGGCGCGATGATGTAACGCTTTTCGCCGTCTTCGTACTGCACCAGCGCAATGCGGGCGGTACGGTTCGGGTCGTACTCAATCGCCAGCACCTCAGCCGTGCTGTCGAACTTGTTCCGCTTAAAGTCGATAATACGGTAGCGGCGCTTGTGGCCGCCGCCGCGATGACGCACGGTGACGCGGCCCAGGTTGTTGCGACCGCCCTTCTTACGGAGCGGCTCGGTTAGGGAGCGCTCCGGCCTTTTCTTCGTAATTTCGTCAAAGCTGTGGCCCGTCATGTCGCGCCGTCCGGCGCTGGTGGGCTTATAAACTTTTACTGGCATCGGTTTCGCTTCCTATAACCTAGACGTTGAACAACTCGATTTCGCCTTCGCCGTCTTCGAGCGTCACGATGGCCTTCTTCCACTGCGGTTTGCGAATGTACCAGTTCCGCCCACGGCGTCCGCGCTTGGCGGGCATCACCATCGTGCGGACCTTTTTCACACGCTTCTCGAAGATGATCTCGACGGCTTCCTTGATTTGAATCTTGTTGGCCTTCGGATGGACTTCAAACACGTACTGGCGCATTTCTTCGCCCATCGCGGTCGATTTTTCCGTAATGACCGGGCGGCGCAGGATGTCATAAATGTGAATATCACCGACTGGCATCGTTTACGCCTCCTGTGCGGCGGGCTGCTTATCGCCCCAAATGCTCAGCACCACGTCCAGGGCGGCCAGCGGCATGACCACTTTTTCGTGGTTTAGCAGGTCGCGGATGTTGAGGTACTGGGCGTCAATCACCGTTACGTTGGGCAGGTTACGCGCACTGCGATACACCGCCCCGTCACGTGCTTCACGCGGCAGCACAATGCACGCGCTTTGCGTGTTGGCCACTGACTGGAGCAGTTCAACCATTAACTTCGTCTTCGGCTCGTTCAGCGTTAGCTCGTCCACCAAAATCAACTGCTCATCGCGTACCAGCGCGCTTAGCGTGCAGCGGATGGCCTGACGGCGCATCTTCTGCGGCATCTTTTTGGTGTAGCTGCGCACCTTGGGGCCATGAGCGATACCACCACCCACGAAGATCGGCGCATTGCGCGACCCGTGACGGGCGCGGCCCGTCCCCTTTTGGCGGTAGATTTTGCTCTTGCTCGCGCTTATCTCATAGCGCGTCTTCGTCTTATGCGTCCCACGGCGGCGGTTCGCCATCTGGCGCACGTAAGCCTGGTGCATCAAACCGACGTTCACGTCGATTGCAAATACGTTATCCGGCAGGTCGATCTCATTCACCTGGCTGCCGGCGGTGTTCACCACTGGATACTTCATCGTCGCTCGTCCTTCCTAGGCCGTTTGCCTGGCTTTGCGCGCCCGCCGGATGAGGACAATGCCCCCCTTGCGGCCCGGCACACTGCCACGAACGGCTAACAGGTTCTTTTCTGGGTCAATGACGACCACCTGCAAGTTTTGCACGGTGATGCGGTCGTTGCCCATGCGCCCGCCCATGCGCTTGCCCTTCAGCGTGCGGCCCGGCTTGGCGCACATCCCAATGGAACCTGGCGAGCGTTCGCGGTCGGACTGGCCGTGCGTTTTAGGCCCACGCCCGAAGCCGTGGCGCTTGATGGTACCGGCAAAGCCGCGCCCCTTGCTCACGCCAATGACATCCACCAGTTCGCCCGTCTCGAATACGTCTACTTTAATCTCCTGGCCTTCTTCTACGTCTACCCCGTTGTCCGGCAAGCGGAACTCACGCAGGTAGCGCAGCGCAGGCAGGTCAAACTTTTGCAGGTGCCCCAACTGACCTTTGGTCAGGTTTTTGGGCTTGGTGCTGTCAAACCCCAACTGGACGGCGGTGTAGCCGTCGCGCTCGGCGTTACGCACCTGGGTCACAAAGCATGGCCCGGCTTCGATGACGGTAACAGGCACCACGCGCCCGTCGTCGTCGAAGACCTGTGTCATGCCGACCTTTTTCCCGATGATTCCCTTCATCGCAACGTCCTCCACAGGGCGAATTTGGCCCCGTCACATACACTTTTCCGCATTGGCGGGCGGTGTTTCAATCGTGCCCGCATACGTACCTGATTGGCTTTGCTTTAGATGTTCGGCCCCATGCATACCACGCAGGCCAAACGAAACTTGCTGCTGATGAGACCTAAATCTTGATCTCGATGTCTACCCCGGCGGGCAGGTTGAGGCGCATTAGCGCGTCCGTCGTTTTGCTGTCCGGTTCTAGCACATCAATGAGCCGCTTGTGGGTGCGAATCTCAAAGTGCTCGTGACTGTCCTTGTCGATAAACGTTGAGCGCCGTACCGTGAACCGCTCTAGGCGGGTGGGCAGGGGCACCGGGCCAACCACGCGGGCACCCGTTCGCTCAGCCGTTTCGACAATCCGCTTGGCCGACTCATCCAACACGCGGTGGTCATAGGCCTTCAGGCGGATGCGAATTTTACTCTTTGCCATAAGTGTTCCTTCAAAATCGACCGGCTGTCCCGGCTGGCTCGGTTCATCAAGCCAATACCGTGCCGTATTCGTTCCTAGTGGGCGGGCACACGGGGTGCCGCACCTGATTTTGGGCAAAATGAAACCGGGGGACGTGATGTCTGTACCCCGGCGTCAGGGTGCTGCATGAAACCAGTCGGGGGCAGGTTGCCCCGCCCCCGGCGTTGTTATGATAGGCGGGTCTTATTCCAGGATTTCGGTGATGATGCCAGCACCGACCGTCAGACCACCTTCACGGATAGCAAACTTGGAACCCTTTTCCAGGGCAACCGTTGTAATCAACTCAACGTCCAGGTTCACATTGTCGCCCGGCATCACCATCTCCACACCGTCTGGCAGGGTGATGGAACCCGTCACGTCCATGGTGCGGATGTAGAACTGCGGGCGGTAACCGCTGAAGAACGCCTTGTGACGGCCACCCTCGTCCTTCTTGAGGATGTAGACTTCACTGCGGAACTTCTTGTGCGGCTTGATGGAACCGGGCTTGGCCAAAACCATCCCACGCTCCACTTCGTCGCGCTTGGTACCACGCAGCAGAATACCGGCGTTGTCGCCCGCTTCAGCGCTGTCCAGTTGCTTGTGGAACATTTCGATACCGGTTACGGTCGTCTTCATCTGAGCCTTGCCGTCTTCCTGCAAGCCCACGATCTCGATTTCCTGGTTCAGCGTCAACTGACCGCGCTCTACACGGCCCGTCACCACCGTACCACGACCCTGAATGGTAAATACGTCCTCAATCGGCATCAGGAACGGCTTTTCCGTGTCGCGCTCTGGCGTCGGAATCCACTCATCCACAGCGGCCATCAGCTCATGAATCGGCTGGTACTCGTCAGCCTGCGGGTCTTCACTGGCAGACTCGGTTACAGCCAAGGCGGAGCCGCGAATGATCGGGGTGTCCGGGTCAAAGCCGTAGCTGTCCAACAGTTCCTGAAGCTCCAGCTCAACCAGTTCGAGCAGCTCTTCGTCGTCCATCTGGTCAATCTTGTTCAGGAAGATCACCATTGCCGGCACTTCCACCTGGCGGGCCAGCAGCACGTGTTCACGCGTCTGCGGCATCGGGCCGTCGGGCGCGCTCACCACGAGGATTGCGCCGTCCATCTGAGCGGCACCCGTAATCATGTTCTTGATGTAGTCACGGTGACCCGGGCAGTCTACGTGGGCGTAGTGACGGTTTTCGGTTTCGTACTCAACGTGACGGATGGAGATCGTGATCCCACGAGCACGCTCTTCCGGCGCGTTGTCGATGTCTTCATAGTTCATCTTCTCAGCGGCACCACCCATCCCCAAAACCTTGGTAATGGCTGCCGTGAGCGTGGTTTTGCCGTGGTCAACGTGGCCAATGGTGCCAATGTTAACGTGCGGCTTGTCGCGATTGAATTTTGCCTTACCCATTGTGTGTTCAACCCTCTTGAATGTTATTGAACGTTTTGCGGCGCACACGCGCCAGTGACTATGATACGGTTTGGGATGACTTCACTGAATCGCATGGGGTTGGGCGTCTCATCCCAAAAAGCCCAACCCAACCCCATTCACAGTGGCAGCGCTTAGCGCTTGCCAGAAATCACCTCTTCGGCGATGTTCTGCGGTGCGACGGCGTAACGGTCGAATTCCATTGTGAAGCTACCACGGCCCTGCGTGATGTTACGCAGGTTGGTTGCATAACCAAACATCTCGCTGAGCGGCACCTGTGCGTCAATCACGGACGTGCCGTCACCGCGCGGGTTCATGCCGCCGATGACACCGCGGCGGGAGGACAGGTCGCCCACCACCCCACCGGTGTAGTCTTCTGGCACCACAACCTCAACCTTCATGGTCGGCTCCAGGATAACCGGGTTGGCGCGGCGAATCGCGTCTTTGGCGCACATAGAACCTACGATGCGGAAGGCCTGCTCACTGGAGTCCACATCGTGGAAGGCACCGTCTACCAGGCGCGCCTTTACGCGGACGACCGGGTAGCCAGCGATAATGCCACCACTGAGCGCGTCCACGATACCACGACGGGTCGGCTCAATGTACTCACGCGGAATAGACCCACCCTTGATCTCGTCAAGGAACAGCACGCCGTCCTTCATCTGCTCAAGGTCGTCGTTTTCCTCATCCAGCGGCGCGAATTCCACCACGCAGCGCGCAAACTGACCGCTACCACCGGACTGCTTCTTGAAGGTGGTGTCTTCCTGGTGGGTGCGGGTGATAGCTTCGCGATAGGCCACACGGGGTGCGCCTACGTTGGCAACCACGCCGTATTCACGCTTCAGGCGGTCAACCAGCACCTCAAGGTGAAGCTCACCCATGCCTGCGATCTTCGTCTGACCCAGCTCGGCATCCACGTTCACGCGGAACGTCGGGTCTTCCATGGCCAGGTTGCGCAGCGCCATACCCAGCTTGTCCTGGTCGGCACGGCTTTCCGGCTCAATCGCAATCTCGATGACCGGCTCTGGGAACTTGATGTTTTCCAGCAGTACCGGGTCATTGGGGGCGCAGAGTGTGTCGCCCGTGAAGCTTTCCTTCAGGCCCACAATCGCGGCAATGTCGCCAGCGTGAACCTCATCAACATCTTCGCGCTTGTCCGCGAACATACGCACGATACGACCGATCTTTTCCTGCTTGCCACGTGTGGAGTTCAACAGGCTGGTGCTGGAGCGCAGCACGCCGCTGTACACACGAACAAACGAAAGCGCGCCGTAACGGTCGGATACAATCTTGAACACGAGGGCGGCCAGCGGGTCGCTGTCGTCCGCCTTACGGATGACCTTCTCAACGTCCTCGTCGCCTTCAAGCTGGGCTTCAGCGTCTTCTGGCTTCACACCGGCAACCGGCGGGATGTCCAGCGGCGACGGCAAAATGGAAACCACCCAGTCCAACAGGCGCTGAACGCCCTTGTTCTTCAAGGCAGAGCCGCACAGCACCGGGTGAACTGCACCAGAGAGCGTCGCCTTACGCAGGCCGTCGATGAGTTCCTCATCGCTGAGTGCGTCACCTTCCAGGTAGCGCTCCATCAGGTTCTCGTCGTTTTCTACGATGGCTTCCACCATCTCAGCACGGGCCGTCTCAGCCCCTTCGATGTGGCTGGCCGGGATTTCGACGTACTGAATGTCCTTACCGATGTCGTCACCGTAGGTAATGAGCTTCATCGTCATCAGGTCGATGATGCCAGCGAAGTCGTCGCCCTCACCGTAAGGCAGTTGAATCGGTACCGGATTCCCGTTCAGGCGATCCTTCACCATGCCCACGCAGCGCATGAAGTTAGCACCGGTACGGTCCATCTTGTTGACGAAGCACATGCGTGGCACTTTGTACTCGTTGGCCTGACGCCATACCGTCTCGGACTGCGGTTCCACGCCCGCAACACCGTCGAAAACCACTACACCACCGTCTAGCACACGCAAGCTGCGCTGCACTTCAGCCGTGAAGTCAACGTGGCCTGGGGTGTCGATGATGTTGATCTGGTGACCGTCCCAACTGGCTGTTACAGCAGCACTGGTAATGGTGATACCACGCTCACGCTCCTGCTCCATGTAGTCAGTGACGGCAGCACCGTCGTGTACCTCACCAATTTTGTGGCTAAGGCCGGCGTAAAACAGAATACGCTCGGTTGTGGTGGTTTTGCCCGCGTCAATGTGGGCAATAATCCCAATGTTGCGAACCTTGCTTAGTTCGAAGCTGTCACTCTTTTTTGCCATGTCTCTGCCTTTGTATTAGCACTGTATGCTCCACCTTACGCTCCACCTAAATCCAATATGAGGGTGCGTGTGTGGCCCATTCTTAGCGGCTAAAGTGCGCGAACGCACGGTTGGCTTCAGCCATGCGGTGCGTGTCGTCCTTACGCTTGACCGAGTTGCCGGTGTTGTTGTACGCGTCCATCAGTTCGGCGGCCAGCTTTTCGGACATACCGCGCCCGCTGCGCTGACGGCTGAACATCAACAGCCAGCGCATCGCCAGCGTGATGCCACGATAGGGTGTGACTTCGGTGGGCACCTGATAGGTGGACCCCCCTACACGGCGGGCCTTTACTTCCACAGCCGGGGCCACGTTACGCAGCGCCTGCTCGAAGACCTCGACCGGGTCTTGCTTCATGCGCTCTTCGATGATGTCCATTGCGGTATACATGATCTTCTGCGCGGTACTCTTTTTGCCGCCGTACATCATGCGGTTGATGAACATCGAAATGTGTACGTTGTTGTACTTGGCATCCGGCGGCGTCGGACGTTTTTGGGCACGGGATCTTCTTGACATAATTCTTCCTGATTAACCCTTCTTCGGGCGCTTCGTCCCGTACTTGCTGCGGCCCTGCTCACGGTTCTTAACGCCGTCCGTATCGAGCGTGCCGCGCACAATGTGATAGCGCACACCCGGCAGGTCTTTCACACGCCCGCCGCGCACCAGCACGACGCTGTGTTCCTGCAATGTGTGGCCTTCACCTGGGATGTAGGCGGTCACTTCAATGCCGTTGGACAAACGCACACGCGCCACCTTCCGCAGTGCGGAGTTCGGCTTCTTCGGCGTCATGGTTTTCACCTGAGTGCAGACGCCGCGCTTTTGCGGGGCACCCCCAGATTGGCGCGAACGCCGCTGGTTAAAGGCATTAAATGTATACTGGAGGGCAGGCGCGGTCGATTTCTTCTTCTTTGTCTGCCGCCCCTTGCGGACTAGCTGGTTGATCGTCGGCATTCGACTTCCTCACTTTGTGTACTGGCCGCCCTAGACAAACAAAAATGCCGATTAAGGGTCGTGGCCTGGTGCCACGGCAATCCATCAGCATTGTCGTTCGTGTGCGGGCGTACAAACAGGCGTTCTGGTTGTCGATACAACACAAGACCGCCCGTAATTGTCCCTTACAGGATGACGAGCCACGCGCCTGCCGACACGTACTATCGTCACAAATCTTGAATTCCCACCCGGCATTGCCTGTGAACCAGGGTGCAGCGTGTGGGCCGCTTCAATTACAGCGTGGGGAATCCTAACAGTCCCCTACGCGGGTGTCAAGGCGAATCGTGCTTGTATTTGCGCACTGCCTGCCTTGACTGTGGGTTATTATAGCGTTTGCGATGACACGCCGTAAAGGTTCAGAACGGGCACATGAGCGCGTTTCTCATACAATTCCGATACAGGGCGCGGCAATGCGCGCCCCGGTACCCGCCAGCGCTTCGGGCTAGGCGTCGTTGGCTTCTTCTTCGGTGAGGTAGCCGTTTTCGACCAGCTTCTCTTTTAACTCGTCCAGCGACGTTTGACCGAAGTTGCGAATGGCCAACATCGCATCCTCACCGCGCTGAAGCATATCGACCACGTCGCCCACGGACGTGATGCCCGTGCGCCGCAGCGAGTTAAACACGCGCGTGCTCAGGTCGAGTACCTCAATCGGCACGTCGTACAGCGGGTTGACTTCCGGCTCTTCATCAATGGGCGGCGGCATAAAGTTGGACGGGTCTTTGAGAACGTCACTTTCCGGGTCGAACACCTGCAAGTGCCGGATCATCATCACGGCCCCCTTGCTCAGCGCCTCCTGCGGCGTCACAGAACCGTCCGTCCACACCTCCAGGATGAGCTTGTCGTAGTTGGTGTGCTGGCGATAGCGCGCCGGGTCAACATCGTATACCACGCGGTCGACCGGGCTGAAGTTCGCATCCACCGGGACGTAGCCTGCGGGCACTTCCGGGTGCAGGTCAGCCGAGCGATAGCCGTTGCCCTGCTCAATGGCAAACTCAATCGTCACCCGCGCATCGGCAGACTGCGCCGTGAACAGGTACAGGTCGGGGTTTTCGATGCGTACATGCGGCGGGCAAATGATCTCGCTGGCGTGGACGCTGCCCGTGCCCGTGTGTTCCAGTTGCAGGCGGATAATGCCCTCGGTTCGGTCGGCAATTTTGGGGCGCACCTGCTTGACTTGCAGCAGCAGTTGGGCCATGTTTTCGTTGAGGCCGTCAATATCATCGTAGGGGGCCAGGCCACCGTTGACGCGCACACTGGTGACGGCAGCGCCGCCCAGCGAAGCGAGCATCACACGCTTGAGCGACCCGCCCAGCGTAAAACCGTAGCCCCGTTCCAGTGGGCTAATAACGAAGCGACCGTACTGGTCTTCGGTGACTTCCGACTCGACGCGGCGCGGCAGCACCATCGGGATAATGGTCACGGGTAAACACCTCTTTGGATAGTCGTTACGGGGGATAGACGATTATTGTAGCACAGGGTGTCAAGGGGGTGGGATGGCGCACCCGTCACCGGGTGGCCTCCGTAGAGGCGGACCAACGTGTCCGCCCTGCCGTTTTGTGGGGTGGGAGCGCACGGTGGCGCTCCCCTACGCGTTGTAACGGATTGTGTAGGCGCGGACCAACGTGTCCGCCCGCTGCCAAAAACAGAATGCCATGCATGTGATTGGGCATGACCACGTAGGCATCTAGCACCACATGACGAAATATGCCCCGTTCTGTGTGTAATCGTACCCTTGCAACCGTGGGGATTTGCGCTGAGGCAGCGGTTTTTGCATTGTGGTGCCTCTATAATCTTGTTTCCCAGACGATATAAATGTGCCACTTCTACATTCTGGCACGGTTTGACAGGGACGTAATACAAGGCTTAATGATGCGGTCGGTGATGCGGGTGCCCCTACCCATCCCCCCCCAACAGGACTACCCTACACGTCTGTTTTCAGGTCATCCATCAAAGGACACCCCTTGAGCGCGA
>CAWUJQ010000160.1:0-9491 GCA_963922445.1 uncultured bacterium | reverse complement strand
CTTCATTGGCGGTTGGCTGGCAGATCGCTCACCCAAGCGCACGACGCTCTATCAGATTGTGCTATGGGCCGCTTTTTTGAACGCCATAACCCCACTCGCAGCTAACCCGGTTCTCCGGGTCGCGTCTTTAGCGGTCGCTCAACTGCAAGGCGGCCTCGTTGTGGGGTCTTTTTTGGCGGTGCTGCTGCTCTTTTCCGTGCCGGTGACGCTGCTTGGCACTGTTTCACCGTTTGTCATTCGCCTCACGCTCAACGCGGTTGAAGATGCGGGGCGTATCTCCGGCAGAATTTACGCTATCAGCACGCTAGGCAGTCTGGTAGGGACGTTTATCCCGGTATTGGTACTCACACCGCTTATTGGTACCGTCCAAACGTTTCTTTTCTTTTCCGCCATATTGTTTGTTATCGCGATGATTGGCCTGTGGCAGGAGCGCCGCATGAGCAGCCTTACCAACCTGTGGATGGTAGGTGTTGTGGTCGTGTTGACGATCTTCGCCGCCAATATCCAAACCCACGCACCTATCAACGACAACTACACAATCATCTACGAAGCAGAAAGCCAGTACAACTATATTTCCGTTCAGGAACGGGTGGATGGACAGCGTTTGCTGCTACTCAACGAAGGGCAAGGGTTCCACAGTGAATGGCACCCGGAGCAACTCATCTACAACCGCACCTGGAGCTACTTTTTGATTGGCCCCTACTTCAACGCGTCCCCGTACTCACCAACCGAAGTCGATTCGATAGCCCTGGTTGGCCTCGCTGCCGGAACAATCCCGCGTCAGCACATCGCTGTATACGGCGACATTCCCATTGACGGCATCGAAATTGACCCCGGCATTGTCGAAGTGGGCCGCGAGTACTTCCAGATGAACGAGGAATACATGCCCAACCTCAATGTGATCGTCCAGGATGGACGTTGGGCACTCAACCAATCTGATCGCGACTACAGTGTCATTGCCGTGGACGCCTACCGTCCACCCTACATTCCCTGGCACCTAACCACGGTTGAGTTCTTTGAGGAAGCCCGCGACCACTTGCAAGAGAGTGGGGTCGTTATCATCAATGTGGGACGCACCCAAACCGATCGTCGTCTTGTCAACGCGATGAGCGCCACCTTGCTTGAGGTCTTCCCATCGGTGCATGCGCTAGATGTACCCAACACACTCAACACTATTCTTGTGGCAACGATGCAGCCCACCCAAACCAACAACCTACAGGGCAATCTTGCCGCGCTCAACCCGGACGAGCATCCCATTTTGCATGATATGCTAACCCAGGGTGTTGAGGCGCTGGTGCCCACCACACCGTCTGATCTTGTTTTCACAGACAATCACGCGCCTGTAGAACTGCTGGTGGATTCGATTGTGATAAACTTCCTGTTTGAGGGCAATTTAGACACACTGCGTTAAGGGAATTGAGTTTGACTGCCGAGAACCACCCCACGCCCCGTTGGTTACAGCCTAGGTTGTGGATTGCGCGTTTAATCGTCATCGTAGCCGTGCCAATCGTACTCACGGTGTTTGCCGTGCGCCTTGTGATGACGCCTACCTTTATGCAAATTGAGTATACGCGGCCCGGCTTCCCGTTAGACTTCTACGGCTTCACAACCGAAGAACGTCTTCAGTACGGCCCGTATCTGACCGAGTATCTGCTCAATGACGAAAGCGTTTTATTCCTCGCTGACCTGCGCTTGCCCCGCGACCGCGTCCCACCCGATGTCTGTATCATCGTGGCGGAGGATGACTCACTCTGCCATATGTTCAACGAGCGCGAGCTGCGTCACATGGCCGATGTGAAGGTCGTCGCCCGTGCCGCATTGCGCGTCGGCACAGCCAGTGCCGTGATGATGGTTGCTGCCGCTGGCTTTCTATTCTTGAGGAATCGCCGCAGCTTTTGGCAGGCTCTATTCGGGGGCGGGGCGCTCACTATTGGCTTGATTCTAACGATTATTGCGGGCGCACTCGTTGCCTGGGATGCCTTCTTCACGGGTTTCCACACTCTCTTCTTTGAGGGCGATAGCTGGCTCTTTCGCTATTCAGACACACTTATCCGCCTATTCCCAGAACAGTTTTGGTTCGACGCGGCTGTTGTTATCGGCGTTACAGCAGCGCTGCTGGCTCTCATCATGATGGTTGTGGCCGGGGTCAAGTTATTTGCCCCCCAACTAACGGCTTCACCATCCGAACAGGCAACTTAGCATGGACTCACCCTCTCGTTTTGCTTCTCGCATTTGGTTGGCGTGGCTGCTAACCACATTGACCGTTGTCGGTTTAACATCAGCCCTATGGATGGCCTACTGGCTTGATGCAATCCGTTGGATGGTGTGGCCGCTGTTACTCACCGCCGCGAGTGTATTGGCAGTGGGCGGATTGCTGCGAGGCTTGGGGATACCCGCATCATCGGCTGCAAATTTACCCATTGTGGATGTGTCACGGTCACGCGGGCCGCGCGTGGTTGTGATTGGTGGGGGCACGGGCCTACCATCGGTTTTGCGAGGCTTGAAGACACACACGCACGACCTAACGGCCATCGTCACCGTCGCTGACGATGGTGGAAGTTCGGGGCGCTTACGCCGCGATATGGGTGTGTTACCGCCCGGTGACTTACGCAACAATATCGTTGCGCTAGCAGACGACGAAAGCCTGATGGCGAAGCTGTTTCAGTTCCGCTTTACTGAAGGCGACCTGAAGGGACACGCGTTTGGCAATCTGTTTATTAGCGCGCTGGCCAGCGTCACAGATGGCGGCCTGGAGACAGCGCTCGTTGAAACAGGACGGGTCCTGAATATTCAAGGGCGTGTTCTTCCGTCTACCCTCCAAGACGTTAACCTACAAGCTAGGGTCGTTTTGCCCAACGCGCCTAACGGAAAAATGATCTTTGGTGAGGCTGCCATTGGCGATGCTGGTGGCATCATCAAACACCTCGAACTCATACCAGGGGATGCGGTGGCTTATCCCGGCAGCGTCGACGCCATTCTCAATGCAGAATTGGTCGTGATCGGCCCCGGCAGCCTCTACACCAGCATCCTACCCAATCTGCTAGTGGCTGGGGTTGCCAATGCCCTCCGTGCCACGACGGCCTACATCGTGTATGTGTGCAATGTCGCCACCCAACCGGGCGAAACGGACAATTACACGGTTGCAGAGCACATCATGGCGCTGGAAACCTTCACGGGGCGCGGTGTGTTCCAGGCAGCACTTGCCAATAACACATATCATTTTGAAGGTGACCACAATGTCGATTTCGTCATGCCAGTGCCGCCAAATCATCAGGTGCTTCAGCGTTATGAAATCCTCTATACCGATCTCACGGACTCAGCCCGTCCCTGGCGCCATGATCCCGAAAAATTGGCGCGCGCACTTATGTCTTTATACGGCATGGAGCGGTACGGCAAGCCGTTAGACACCTCGCTCTTTGCAGACTCCACAAAAACGGGCTAACATCGCACCCATGCTGAACGATTAAGTTGCCCAGGGAGATGAAACTCGGTGAACAAACAAACGGTTCGTGATGCAGACTTCGCAGGTAAGCGCGTGCTGGTTCGCGTGGACTTTAACGTTCCCCTTGCAGACGGTGCGGTTGCTGACGATACCCGCATCCGTGCAGCCGTCCCCACGCTGAAGTACATCCTGGATCAAAAACCCAAAGCCCTCATCCTGATGTCCCATTTGGGCCGCCCCAAGGGTGAGCGCAAGCCAGAGATGTCCCTTCAGCCAACCGTCGCTGTACTGGCCCAACAGCTCGGCGTTGATGTGCAATTTGTTGACGAAACCGTCGGCGAAAAAGCAAAGCAGGCCGTTGAATCGCTACCCGACGGCGGGGTGCTTATTTTGGAAAACACCCGCTATGACAAAGGAGAGACCAAGAATAACGACGCCCTTGCCGCACAAATAGCTGAACTTGGCGATGTATTCGTTAACGATGCCTTCGGTACGGCCCACCGCGCTCATGCCTCTAACGTCGGCGTTTCTGCTCACCTCCCCACCTATGCGGGCATGTTGATGGAAAAAGAAATCGACTATCTCGCAACCGCAATCGAATCACCGGAAAAGCCATTTGCGGCCATTCTAGGCGGGGCAAAGGTTTCTAATAAAATTGCGGTCATCGAAGCCCTTCTCACCAAAGTTGATGTGTTACTCATTGGCGGGGGCATGGCGAACACCTTCTTCAAAGCTCAGGGTCACGCGCTTGGCAACTCACTGGTTGAAGAAGATGCAGTTGAGACGGCTAAGTCCCTGTTAGGCAAGGGCGCTGCAAAAATCACCCTCCCCGTTGACGCGATCATCGGGGACAAGTTTGACGCCGCCGCAAACACCCAAACAATTGACATCAGCGCTGGCGTTCCAGATGGCTGGGCTATCTACGACATTGGCCCGAAGACGATTGACCTGTTTAAAGCGAAACTTGATGGCGTAAAAACCGTAGTATGGAATGGGCCTATGGGTGTATTTGAAATCGCGCAGTTTGCCGATGGCACACGTCAGGTCGCTCGAGCACTTGCAGACGCCACCAAGACAGGTGCGACAACCATCATCGGTGGCGGTGATTCAGCCGCAGCAATCGAGTCGATGGGGTTAGCTGGCTCCGTGACGCATGTATCTACAGGTGGGGGGGCTAGCCTGGAAATGCTCGAAGGTAAAGAGCTGCCCGGCCTGGCTGCAATCCAAGATCGTTAATCAACATGTGCCAACGGCTGCGCGCAGCCGTTGGCATCACCAAAGTAAGAGGCTTTTCTGCTCATGGCCTTTCGTGAGGGCGACGTTGTAGGCACCTATACCGTTATCAAACCCCTGGGCGCTGGGGGAATGGCAACGGTCTATCTGGCTGAACACACAATGCTTGGTCGCCGCGTCGCCATCAAGGTGATGCACGATTCGTTTGCCAACAACGAAGAATTTCTCAAGCGCTTTGAGCGCGAAGCGAAAATCGTGGCCAACCTTGACCACCCCAACATCGTGCCTATTCATGACTACAGCATCATCGAAAACGTACCCTACCTCGTCATGAAGTACATAGAGGGCAAATCCCTCAAGCGCGTCCTCAACGAAAAACAAACGCTGACGGTCGAAGAAATCATCACCCTACTCACTCCCATCGCCGCTGCGCTAACGTATGCCCACGCACGTGGCTTCTTGCATCGCGACGTTAAGCCCTCAAACATCATTGTCGATACTGAAAACGTGCCGTTCCTGGCAGACTTCGGTCTTGCGCGAATCGCTCTCGCGGGTGAATCCACCTTGAGCCGGGATGTCATCCTTGGCACCCCGGCCTACATTTCGCCGGAACAAGCCGCTGGCCTTAAAACAATTGATGGCCGAGCAGATACCTACTCGCTGGCGATCGTGCTGTATCAACTGCTTGTTGGCAGCGTGCCATTCAATGCCGATACGCCCATTGCCATCTTGCATGAGCATCTTTACAGTGATGTTCCGCCGCCATCAAAGATTAACCCGTCCATTCCAGTTCTAGTGGAAAAAGTTTTACTCAAAGCGCTCGCCAAAGAGCCGCAAGACCGCTACGAAACCCCATCTACCATGATTCAGGCATTTGCTGATGCTGCGGCTCAGGCGAGATTTTCCACAGTAGACGCGGCGTTTCAGCAAACAGCATCAGAGTCTATTGCCAGCTACAAAGATCAGGTACACGCCGCGCACGCCGCAGCGGTTTCCGCACCCATTGCGCGTGATGCAAACACAATTCTTGAAGGGTCGTCCATTCGTGAAGAGTACCAGTTTAGGCGCACCTGGTTGTGGGCACTTGCTGGTTTTCTAATATTTGCTTGCTCGTCAATCGGGTGGCTAGGCACTATCGACTCGATTTCTGAGCGTAGTGACGCCCGATATGAGGAGTTGGTGGTGACGGCAGCAGTTGCAGAGCGGCAGGCTTACATCCAGTCCTTGCCCGATGTCGATACGCGTGATGCGGTTGCATTTCTGAACCGGCGTCCAGATGAAATTGAGTTGTACTTGTCAGGGGCAATCACGGCGTGGAACGCAGACCGCATGGAGCTAGGGGATGAACTGGTTGACGCGGGATTGGCAATAACATCCAGTCCGGTTGATTATCTCTTAGTTGCGTCAGACTTGGCACATGAAGCTGACCGACCAACGCGGGCAGTCGTGTTTGGGCTGTTGGCACTTGCAAAAGCCGATAACCGTACCCTGTCAATCGAAGTTGAAAATCAGGTGATGCCTCGAGCCTACGCAATTGCCACGTCAGGTGAAGGGTTGGACGCAGACGCAGGCGAGGCATTCGTCAGCACTTTGCTTGAGCTGCGCCCGCCGCTGGGATCGGTCATTATCGCACGGCTTGCCATCACGACGGGCCGTGTTGACGACACCGAAGCCTTTATCGATCAAATGGAGGCGGATCGTCTGGATGAGGATAGCCCCTATGTGCAGCTTGTGGCTGGTGATTACACGCACGACACCCTGGACGACACTCCCCAAGCCATTGAACACTGGCAAGACGCTGCTGCCCACCCCGATGCACCACTATGGGTGGTCACTCAAGCAAATGAGCGCCTGCAAAACCAATAGCTTATATCTATACCAAAACCCTAGGAGAGAAACACAATGCGAACCCCCATCATCGCTGGCAACTGGAAAATGCACAAAACGGTTGACGAGGCCGTGCAATTCGTTACAGAGTTAAAGCCGCACATCAATGACGTTGCCGGTGTCGAGAAAGTCATCTGCCCACCTTTTATCGCCCTCAAAAGCGTTTCGGACGCCCTGGCCGGGTCAAACGTTAAGGTTGGCGCACAGTCAATCCACTGGGAAGAACAAGGCGCATATACATCTCAGGTCTCCCCAACGATGCTTCAGGGCATTGCTCAGTACGTCATTATTGGTCACTCTGAGGTGCGTGCCTATCTCGCAGAAACTGACGAACGGGTCAACAAGAAGGCCAAAGCCGCCCTCGCCCACAACTTACACCCGATTATCGCTGTAGGTGAGAGCCTTGAGCAGAACGAAGCCGATCAAACGGAAGCTGTTGTAGGCGGGCAGGTACGGGCCGCGTTAGACGGCATCTCAGCAGAAGACATGGCGAATGTCGTCATTGCCTACGAGCCAATCTGGGCTATCGGTACCGGGAAAAGCGCCAGTGCGGAGGTTGCCAACAACATCATTGGCGGTGTCATTCGCGCTGCTGTCCGTGATCTGTATGGAGACGGCATTGCAGATGCGGTTCGCATTCAATACGGCGGCAGTGTAAAGCCTAATAACGTGGTCGAGTACATGCAGCAGCCTGACATTGACGGCGCACTCGTTGGCGGTGCTTGCCTCAAGGTCGAGTCGTTTAGCGAACTCATCACCCTGACGGCAGGGCTACAGGAGGGGTAGAACCTGTCTGTTTTAGCGGCAATTGTTCCCTGGTTGGTTGTGGCGGCGCTCTTTTTTGTATTGCGCCGCCTGGAAACCTGGCTGCACCAGCACATTTTTAAAGTCGGCTGGCTGGTTACCAAAAACTACCAAACCACGACCATTCTCTACTATACGCTGCTGTTGCCCGGTGTCGTGATATACGAGGTGGTTTACTGGTTGGCCGCCGGCTTTTTAAACGTGCGTGCCGAAAGCAGCTTCAAATGGCCAGAGGAGCAGCAAATTGGCAAGCTGGAACTCAATTTTGTCACGCTTGCCAAAAACACGCCGCCGCTCAAGCGGGCCGTTATCTCAGCAACGCCACTGGTTGTTGGGCTGTTGCTCATCTGGTTGATTTCCAACCGAGTATTTGACTTAGAGGCTTTCTTCGTAACCATTTCCCCCGGCACAATTCCAGACGTTGTGACCGGGTTGCGCCAATTTACGCAAGCACCGGACTTCTGGTTGTGGTTCTACATTGCTTTTACCATTGCCAATACCATGATTCCAGATTGGGGCACGCTTACCGGTATTCGGCCTATTCTGATTGGCGTCGGCATCGTGATGGCAGTTTTCGGCGTGTTCGGCCTGGTGGATGATGTTGTACTTGGCTTTTTAACCGGCCCTGTGGCTGGCGGCCTCAACGCACTTTCGGGAGTATTAGCTTTCATCATTGCAGTGGACATCTTCAGTGTTGGTGTGCTGTCTGCCATTGAAAACACCATTGAGCGCATTACCGGGGACAGCGCTGAGTTTGTGAATGGTAAAATGGTGACCATGACGCGTGAGGAACGCCTCTCGCAGCGCATGAAAGTCATTGAGCGCCAACGGCAGAGCCGTCAACAGCAGCGCAGCGCGGCCCAAGATGTAGCAGCAGGCCCGCCCTCGATCTACGCTTTGCCACTCCCCCTGCCGGGTGACCCCGGAGATGTGCAGGTCACCCCCATTCAAAAGCTGCTTATAGAAGCGGAAGAAACACCACAGCTTGGCACACGCCGTGCCCGCGCTGGTGCTGACCTCATCACCGATCAAACGGCAGATGACACTGCTGACCCAACCAACGAGGACAGCGCTGTAACTGGCAACCGCGAACTGCCCGCACCCCAGCCGGAATCAGAAACTGAGGAAGATGGATAGCCGCTACCCCTGCGATTGGGCTTGCTGCAATCGACTGCGCAAGCGCCCGACCCCCCAAAACCCTGCAACGACGATAAGCGTCATCAGTGTAAGCGCGACCAGCTTGAAGAACCGGCTCGTGGTCATCAGCGCCAGCGCACCAAAACATCCACAAAACAGGTAGTAGGCCAGTACAATTTGCCGCTGTGGAATGCCCGCATCAATCAGACGAAAGTGTAAATGGCCTCGATCACCTTGCATTGGGTTGCGCCCTAACCGAACGCGATTGGCCACTTGCCACGCGACATCCAATAGCGGCAATCCCATGACGAGCAAAATGCTGGCCATTTTCGCACCGCCAATAATGGATAGTGTGGCGAGGGCATATCCCAGCACATAGGAACCGCTGCTGCCCATAAAAACACGCGCCGGGTTGAAGTTGTACAGCAAAAACCCGAGGCAAGCGCCTGCTAAGGCCAACGGGAGTAAGCTCACACTCAACTGGGAGGGATTGAGCCGAAACGCGCTGTGAATGAACAACATCACCCCAGCAATCAAGCTGACGCCGCTGGCAAGGCCATCTAACCCGTCCAAAAAGTTGACGGTATTCATCATTAACACCATCCACACCAGTGTGATCGTGACCGTCACCCAGTGCATTTGCGACCAACTAACAAGATTGCCAGACAGCGGGTTGTTCACCATCTGAATGAAAATTTGGAACAAGATTGCGACTGCCGCTGCCAAAATTTGGGCCATAAACTGGGGAATTGGCCCAAACTGAAAAATATCATCCAGCAGGCCCGCGACAAAGATAATGGTGATACCGATCACCAACCCGGCAAAGCGAATCGCCTCCATCGGGTCAAAGCGAGGCACAGGCAACCACTGGGCCGCCACAATCGCCCCTACAAAGCCAACATAAATTGCGATGCCTCCCAACCGCACTATCGCCCCGTGCCCACGCCTGCGCACTCCGGGCCGATCAACCACATCACAGCGCCTGATT
>CAWUJQ010000159.1:0-9523 GCA_963922445.1 uncultured bacterium | reverse complement strand
TGTTTATCACATTTTTACATTACATTAGGAGAAGTTTAACCCAGTGCAAACCTTGTACACTCATAGGTGTAAACCTACGGGTTACGGACGGCAATTCTCGCATTAACGCACGACGTAGACGCGCTCTTGGGGCTTCTGGTAGGGTTGTCAGCACATCGGGGAGCAAACCCGGTTGTTACATCAGGGGGCGGCAGCACCGCCAAGCACATACCGCCACCGATGTAAAACAATGTTCATATGAATACTAATGCAGTATTCAACCAAGCTCAAGGAGTGACCTTTTTATGATGCGTAGACGTTTCGCCGTACTCGTGACCGCTGCCGTGGCCGTTCTGTCGGTTTCGCTGGTGCCTGCACTGGCCCAAGATGACGACCCCGGCGTGCTGAACATCTACTCCGCACGTCACTACGGTGCAATGGAAGCCCCGTTCGTCCAATTCCAGGAAGACACAGGCATTGAAATTCGTGTGAGCGCGGGCAACCCGCGTGACCTGCTCACACGCCTGCGGGCTGACCTGGAACGTGGTGAGCGCAGCATTGCTGATGTGTTCCTCGCAATTGATGCGGGCGTGCTGGACCTGGCCGCTGAGGAAGGGTTGTTGCAGCCCATCGAAAGCGACGTGCTGACGGAAAACATCGCAGAGCCATTCCGTGATCCCGACGGTCACTGGTACGGCCTGAGCATTCGCACGCGCACGCTGGTATACAACCCGGAAAACACGATAGAAGACGAAATCGTAGCCGTCAACAGCTATGCAGACCTGGCCGCAGACACCTGGGAAGACCGTGTGTGCATGCGTCCGGCATCGCACATTTACACCGTGTCTCTGTTTAGCAGCCTTGTGTTCCATCTGGAAGACGAAGCCCCGGCTGTGGCTGAAGGCATCGCAAACAACGTGACGCGCTACATCAACAGCGACACTGGTCAGATTCAAGCAGTCGCGGCAGGTGAGTGTGACGTTGCCTTTGTCAATCACTATTACATGGGCCGCCTGGCCAACGGCGATGAAGCTGACCAGGAAACCTTTAACAGCGTCGCACTCAAGTGGATGAACCAGGGTGATGCTGGCGAGGGCGTGTTCTACAACATCAACGGTGCGGGTGTAGTTGCCAATGCCGCCAATGCCCAGAACGCGCAACTGTTCATTGAGTACATGAGCGAAGTTGAAAACCAGTGCGGCGCGCTGGAGTGCTTCCCCGGCAGCAACTACGAATTCCCGACGAACCTGGAAGCCGAACCGAACGAAACCATCGCAGGTTTTGGCGAGTTCGAGTACGACACGACGTATGCGTTGTGGGACTACGGTACTTTCCAGAGTGAATCCGTTGAGATGCTAGAAGCGGTTGGCTTCGGCTTCGAGGAAAACTAGCGGTCTGCCGTTTAAACATAAGTAGGGGTTTGATGCATCAAACCCCTACAACAGCATTAATCTTAAGGGATGTGGTGTGCCACGTCCGCCGCAGTTCATAAATAATACAAAACGTAATGAAAAAGAGTTGCAGAGATGGCAAATACCGTAATCACCCCAAGACGCGCCGTTGTCCGTGAGCAGCAGTACACCGCCGAAAAATGGCGGTTGCACCTGCCAGCATGGACGGCGCTTGTGCTGCCCACCTTTATTACCCTGGCGATTCTACTGCCAATCGGCCTGCTAGCCGTTGAGATTTTCACGCCGGACGTTGACCTGTGGCAGCGCTTGTGGGCGACCATTTTGCCGCGTGTGCTGTGGAATACACTGCGGCTGGTCGTTGGGGTGGGAGTTGGCACGTTTTTTATCGGGACGGTATTTGCCTGGTTGGTAACGGCCTACGAGTTCCCAGGGCGGCGCTGGTTCGATCACATGCTGCTGCTGCCATTGGCGATTCCTGGCTTTATTCTTGGCTTTATCTATGTAGCCATGTTCGAGTTTGCTGGCCCCGTCCAAACGGCACTGCGCAACACCTTTGGCCTGGAACGCGGCCAGTACTGGTTCCCGGATATTACGACGCCAGCGGGCCTGATATTGGTGCTGACGTTGGTGCTGTACCCGTATGTCTATATTCTGGCGCGGGCCGCCTTCCGTGAGCAGGCAGCCAGCACGTTTGAAGCCGCTCAGGTGATGGGTTACAGCCGTACAAAGACGTTCTTCCGGCTGGTGCTGCCGATGGCGCGCCCGCAAATTGCTGCTGGTACGCTGCTGGCCATGATGGAAGCCATGACCGACTACGGTACTGTGAGCTTTTTTGGCTATCCCACGCTGAGTGAGCGCGTGGTTGTCATTTGGAACACGGAATTTGACCTGGGTAAAGCGGCCCAGCTTGCTATGCTGATGGTCTTTGTTGCGCTCGGTATGATCTTCCTGGAGCGGATGCTGCGTGGGCGCGCCAAGTTCTACCAGCAGGGCGGTCGCGGACGGCGTCCACGGCGGCAGATGCTGCGTGGCTGGAAGAAGTGGGGCGCAACTACAGCGTGCCTCACGCTGCTTGGGTTTGCGTTTCTGCTGCCCATCAGTCAGTTAGTGGCCTGGGCCGTGAGCGAAGTGCAAAACCCGACAGTGGGGCTGTGGCAGGAAACTTTCACCGAATACACCCGTAACTCCGTCCTGCTTTCTGGCAGTGCGGCTGGCCTTGCCATCATACTAGCCCTGCTGATTGCTTACGGCGTGCGGGCCACGTCCGTTTATGGCAACCGTTGGCTGCCGCGTTTGATGTCGCGGTTGGTGACGCTGGGCTATGCCATGCCCGGTGCTGTGGTTGCGGCGGGTGTGCTGGTGTTTGTGAATCCGATTGACGGCAACGTGACGGCATTCGCTGAGCGCTGGCTGGGCTGGGATTCGCCCGCTTACTTGCTCACGGGTACGATTACCGCACTCGTCTATGCTTACATCGTCCGGTTTATGTCGGTTGGGTTTAACAGCGTCGAAGGCAGCATGGACAAAATCACACCCAACATGGAAGGCGCAGCCCGCACGATGGGCGCGAGCAGTTGGCGTGTGCTGCGCCGGATTCACTTGCCACTGGTGAGTACGGGTATGGCCGCCGGGACGATTCTTATTTTTGTGGATGTGATGAAAGAACTACCCGCAACGCTGCTGCTGCGGCCTTTCGGCATGGACACACTCGCGCTGTGGACGTACTTTTTGAGTAGTGAGGCGTGGTGGGAATCCGCCGCTATCCCTGCCCTGACGATTGTCGTTGTTGGGCTGATTCCCGTGTTCATTTTAATGCGTGTAGGAGACAACCAGGTTGACCGGCTCCCCGATTATCCGGCTGAAGAACGTTGTTAAGCAGTACGATGCGGTAACCGCCGTCAGCGCGGTTTCGCTTGATGTCCGTCGGGGAGAAATACTGGTTCTGTTGGGCAGCAGCGGCTGTGGCAAGACCACGCTGCTGCGTTTGATTGCCGGGTTAGAGCGGCCCAATGAGGGCGAGGTGTGGCTCAATGACCATCTCGTGGCTGGCCGTGAGGCATGGGTGCCCCCGGAACAGCGGCAAATCGGCATGGTGTTCCAGGATTACGCCCTCTTTCCACATCTCACCGTGAATCAAAATATCGGCTTTGCCCTGACGGGCCTGCGCCCGAAACAGCAGCAGCCCCGCATCCAAGCCATGCTCGACCTCGTCGGCCTTGGCGGGGTGGGGGAGCGCTTTCCGCATCAGTTGAGTGGCGGGCAGCAGCAGCGGGTTGCCCTGGCGCGTGCCCTGGCCGCTGAACCGACCGTGGTGCTGCTAGACGAGCCGTTTTCCAATTTGGACGCGGCCCTGCGCAAGTTCATGCGCGATGAAGTGCGGCGTATTTTACAGGAAGCGGGGGCAACGGCAGTCTTCGTCACGCATGACCAAGAAGAGGCTATGAGCATTGCTGACCGGGTAGCGGTGCTCAATCAAGGGCGGCTGCTGCAAGTGGGTACCCCCGGCGATTTGTACCGCTATCCCAAGGTGCGTCATGTTGCCACATTCCTGGGTGAAGCTAATATGATCGCGGGGGAGGCGAACGGCACCACAGTGGATACAGCCCTGGGGCAGCTTGTGCTGGCAGAGCCTGCTTACGGCACTGTAGATGTTATGGTGCGGCCAGAGGCAATCATGCTGCAAACCGATGGCGACGGCGCAGCAGAGGTGAGCGAACGGCGCTTTTTCGGCCACTACCAGTTGATAGATGTGCGCCTCGCTGACGGCTCCACGGTGGAGGCGCGCGTCTGGGCACAATCTGAGGTGGCAGAAGGCCAGCGCGTTGACGTGAGCGTGAACGGTGATGTTGTGGCCTTTCATACTGAGGCTGAGGCAGTCAACTCAGCCAATGGGGAACTCAATGGGGACTGATGTCTTTGTAGAGGTCAACGGGGAGCCGCTGCGCCTGCTGCCCGAACGGGCCATCTACTGGGAGCGTACCGACACCGTGTTTATTGCGGATTTGCACCTGGGTAAAGCAACCACGTTCCTCGCACGGGGGGTGCCCCTGCCCAATGGTCACACAGCAGCGGACTTACAGCGGCTTTCGGACGTGTTAGACCGCACAAACGCAGAAAAGCTCATTATTCTTGGTGATTTAGTCCATGCGAAACAGGGCTACACGCCACGCCTGACCGAAACGGTCGCCCGTTGGCGCGAGAGGCAGGCAGTCAATGTGACGCTTGTACGCGGCAATCACGACCGTCACGCAGGAGACCCGCCGCTAGAGTGGAAAATCCGGTGTATTGATGGGCCGACCCCCGGCCCGAACTTCGTCCTTCAGCACGAACCCTTTCCGCCACGCAACCCCAATGCCTATGTGCTCAGTGGGCACCTGCATCCTGGTGTGCGCCTGCAAGGGCGCGGGAAGCAGTCGCTCAAGGTTGCGTGTTACTGGTTTGGCGAGCGGGTGGGCGTTTTGCCCGCCTTTGGCAGCTTCACGGGTACGGCGGGCATCTATGCTGCCCAAACGGACCGCGTGTTTGCCGTCACAGCCAGTGCCGTCATCCGTGTGCAGTAGCATTAGAACCGCATAAACGTCCCCAACCGGTCAAAACTGACGCACCGCACTTGCCGTATAGCCAGTAACGTTCAATTTCATACGGAGTGAAACGACATGGTTCACAAGAAGTGGTTCTTCCTGTTATTCGGGCTATTTTTCTTCCTGCCCATGCTAAAGTTTGCGGGGCCGTTACTGTTCCTGCTGGTGCCGCTTGCGTTCTTCCTCTTTTTCGCCGGGCCACACCGCCGGGGGTACTGGGGGCATCATGGTGGACGCCCCGGTCATTGGGGTCATCACGGGCCGTGGGGGTATTGGGACGACGACACAGAGTCGCCGCGTAAGTACAAAAACGACGAAAAGCCCAAGCGCCAGTATGTGGAAACTTACGACGGGGACGTGCTGGAAGTCATCGAAGAGCCACGCAGCGTCTAATTGCCTTGGGTGACGGGGTTGGTGCATGCAACCCCGTCGGCTTAACTCCCCTGTGCTTCCAATTCCGCGATTTGCTTTTCCGTGCGTTCGAGCATCATCTTAGCGGCCTGCAACCCGGACTGCTTTTCCGGTGGCATGGCTTCAATGTCTGCCAGGCGCTTGCGGAACAGCTTACGGGCACCGTATAGCGGGCGCAGCTTTTTCGCTACGTCCGGCGGGAAGGCGGCAAGTTCATCATCGTTCGGCTTGGGCACAGCTCCCTCGATGGCAACCGGGTCTTTATCGCGCCGGGCGGCTGCGGCCTCTTCAATTTGCTGTTGGCGATGCTCTTCTGGGTCAACGTGTGGGGCGCTGCCACCCTCAAGCTGCGCAACATCCTTCTTGCTCATGCGCTGCACCTTGATGGCCCGCGTAAACACAGCCATGCTGCCCAGCGATTCGTCGAAGTAGCACGCGCCGTCAATCACGAGGATGTTTTTGGCGTTCTTTTCGATCTTGTTGCCGACGTTCTTCTTCCATTGTTCTTCGCCTACAAATACGAAGTAGCGTGTTGCCTCGTTGGGTGGCTCTGGCACGCCGCGTGGGAACGTCTGATTGACGGGGATACGCTGCTCCATCGTCAAGATCATAAGGCTGTCACGCCGCTCGACGTAGCCGGGGCGGCCCCTCAGTTGGATATTCAATTCCTCAATCTCCCCTTTATCGCTGTTAGCAGCCTTTTGGAGTTGTTCAACCCGTTCGCCCCAATCAAATGGCGGGTATTTGGATTTCTTCGTGTTCTCTTCCTTGAGCCGTGCCCATTTGGGTGGCGGGAAGATTTCGTTGCGGATGTCTAGCGGTAGTGAGTAGCGCACAAGGTAAAAGAACACACCGCCTTTGGTGCGCCGCCGCTTGCCATTCGACGTTAACATGCCGCCGTCTTTTTCAACCGCTTCGGTATTGGCCAGCATGAAGTCAGCAAATTCAACGCCGCACACATCTATGGTGCGGGTGATTTGCTTAAGGGGGACTGCGTCCTTCTCGCCAAGTGCCTTGGCAATGCGGGCTACATCGGGGCTTGGTTTTTTATCGTCTGCCATGAATAACTTTTCTAGCCTGGTCTGGTGGTGATACGTATTCCACAGGCCCGCGTCCATCTCATATATGGACGTGAAGGAAGGTACGTTACAGGCGTCATCTGCCCAGTTATCCCCCCATGCGGGCACAGCCCAATTATTGTGGCGTACTTTTGCGGCTAAATCAATGCAACACTATGTTTGTATTTTAAGACAGTCGCCCAGTATTGTGCAACATTTCCATCATGCTAGACATTCTCCCGCGCTGCCGTTAGAATGCCATATAGCTTAACGTGCCAAATAAGTACATCAGTCGCAGCGAGATGCCCTTATGAAATCCCACTATGTCACCGTCGATGAGATGGCGCACATGGCCTCCGTAGCACCCAACACAATTTACCGCATCCTCCGCGCAGACCTAACCAAAGCGCCTGAAAACCGTCGCATCCCCGGGGCTTATAAACGCGGCAGCAAATATCGTGGTGAGTGGCTCATCCCGCGTGATACTGCTGAAAACTGGCAGCGTGACGAACGTGGGCGCAAAAGCGTTAGCGATGCGCGCAGCAGCGCCGCCGTTGCTGCAACGGGTGATTAACGTGACGGCAATGCAGCAGGTTCGTGTGATTGTACGTGGGCGTGTACAGGGTGTCGGCTTCCGCTATCACACGCAGCAGGTCGCTCAAGAAATTGGGTGTGTGGGCTGGGTGCGTAACCTATCAGATGGCACCGTAGAATGTGTCGCGCAGGGTGATGACGGTCAGTTTGAGCGATTGGTCGCGTTTTTGCAGGTTGGGCCACCCGCAGCGCACGTCGAATCTGTCGATGTTAGCTATACGGACGCCCTTGACGCCTTCGATAGCTTCACCATCACGCGCTGAAAAAGCGAAGAATCGCGTCTGTAGAGCTAAGCAGCAGTGCAAACTTGGCCAGTTTGCCCACCATCACCAGCACACTAAACACCCACAACCGCACCTCAAACGCCCCTGCGACGGTTGTTAACGGGTCACCGATAAACGGCGTGCCACTCAAAAGCAACGTCCACACCCCATAGCGGCTGTAAAACCGCTCGGCGCGCTTCATCCATCGGCTGTCCTGGTCAATGTCAGCAATACGCGCAAAGAAGAAGTCCCCGCCAAATTTGCCAATGTAGTAGTTCAACAGGTTGCCCAAAAAGCCGCCAACACTTGCAATCACAATAACCCACACCGGATCATAGCCGAATTGGGGCATGGCCGCTGCCAGCACATCGGACGGGGCCGCAATAAGCGTTGCTGCCACAAAGCTCATGACGAACAGACCCACATAGCCAAACTGAAGGGCATAATCGACCATCAGGCTGATCTTTACCTCATTAATCTGCACAAGTTGCTGCGAAATGCTATGATAGCGATGTTTAGGATAGTTGATACCGCAACTTGAGGACAAAGCTGTGTTTGACAACCTGCCTACCCAAGCCCAGGCTGCGTTTGATTGGACTTGGGACGATTATGCCCCTTACTTTGACGATTTGCAGCAGCGTGACCTGAACGAGGACACATTGGAACCGTGGTTGGCTGATTGGTCAAAGCTGACCTCGATATTGTACGAAGTCGGTAGCCGCCTATACGTTGCCACTACTGTCGATACCAAAGACAAAACCTCCCGCGATTTGTTCTTCGCTTTTCTAGAAAATATTTCCGAAGCCAGTGAAGAAGCGGGTACCAAGCTCAGCCGTAAACTGCTGGAAAGTGGCTTACAGCCCCAAAACTTCGATGTGCAGTTGCGTATGATGCGCGCTCAGGTTGAGCAATTCCGTGAAGAAAACTTACCCTTGCAAACACAGCTCGAAAAATTGGGCAAAACCTACGACGAGATCAGCGGGGCACAAACCGTTGAGTGGGAAGGCGAACAGAAAACACTCGTGCAGATGGGTGTCATCCAGCTAGACAGCGACCGGGACAAGCGCGAAGCAGCGTGGCGGGCTGCTACAACATGCGGACTGCAAGACCGCGAGCAACTGAATGATCTGTGGATCGAAATGCTCAAGCTGCGCCTGGAAATTGCCCGCAATGCCGGTAAGGACGACTTCCGCGATTATCAGTGGATACAGCATGGGCGCTTTGACTACACGCCTGATGATGTCCATGGGTTCCTTGATGCTATTGAACAGGTGGTTGTGCCGGCTCAGCTTCGCTTGCAGGAGCGGCGTAAACAAGCACTGGGTTTAGATGCACTACGCCCGTGGGATTTGCGCGTTGACCCCATTAGCCCGCAGCCGCTCAAACCGTTTGATGACGTGAGCGACTTGATTGCAGGGGGGCGGCGCATTTTTGAGCAAATTGACCCCGACCTGGGCGGATATTATGCAACCATGCAAGACGATCAACTGCTTGACCTGGACAACCGACCCAACAAGGCACCGGGTGGCTACTGCACCAACTTTGCAGTTGCCAAACGCCCGTTCATCTTTATGAATGCGGTTGGGGTGCATCGCAATGTGCAAACACTGCTGCACGAATGCGGCCACGCCTTCCACAACTTTGAATCCTATGCCTTGCCCTATATTTATCAGCGTATGGCTCCCACAGAATTTGCAGAAGTCGCGTCAATGGCAATGGAACTGCTGGCACAGCCTTACCTGGAGGCCGACCACGGCGGTTACTACAGCGACTTTGACGCCAACCGCGCCCGCATCGAAAAGCTGAGCAGCATCATTGAATTCTATCCCTACATGGCCGTCGTTGTTGCCTTTCAGCACTGGGTTTACACCCATCCCAATGACGCCATTGACCCGGCAAACTGCGATGCCCAATGGAACGACCTGTGGGACAAGTACATGCCCGGTGTTGATTGGACAGGGCTAGAAGACGTTAAGGTGACGGGTTGGCACCGTAAGCTGCATATTTTCCTGCTGCCGTTCTACTACATTGAGTACGGTTTGGCGCAATTGGGCGCAATGCAGGTATGGCGCAACGCCATGACCGACCCAGCAGGGGCACTCAAACAGTATCGTGAAGCGTTGGCTTTGGGTGGCACGCGCAAACTCCCCGATTTGTTTGAGGCCGCAGGTGCCAAGCTCGCGTTCGATGCCGTCACGCTTGGCGATTCCATTGCTCTTGTTGAG
>CAWUJQ010000158.1:0-9613 GCA_963922445.1 uncultured bacterium | reverse complement strand
CCCACCCCCACAGCCGCACCAACCATCGCCCACAGCATGACCCCCATCACCGCCACTGACCGCACCCATTGCATATGCACGTCCCGTTTTGCTATCCGTATCGATCACGTATCAGGGTAGCGCATGGCGTCCGGGGGGTGGCCTACGGTTGCCATGCGATGGGAATAAATCATCGGGAACCCTATTGCCCCGCAACCCCGGACGCGCACGTTGGCGCGTCCCTACGGGTACACAACATCTGTGTAGGGGCCGTCCGGCGTGACGGCTCAATAACTATTCCAGTAGGCCGAGCGCCACAATCTCCTCATACAGCACGGACGCAGTGACCGCGTGGCCCGCCGGGTTAAAGTGCCCATCCGACGGGAAGTAGAGCATGTCGCCGTCAGCGGCAGCGTCACGCAGCGGGGGTAGCAGGTTAATATACGGAATAGCGTTATCCGCAGCGATGGCCTCAAGCTGTGCGGCCACCTCGTCCAATTGGGTGATGTCATAGTCCGGTAGCACGGTACTCACTTGCTGCCAGTAAACGTGTTCACGCGGCGGGATGTACATCAGCACCAGCGTGGCGTTGTTTGCTTCGGCCAGCGTTGCGGTTTGCTGGATGGCGTCGGCGGTGATGTCCCAGCCGCGCTGCACATCGGCGGCGGTGGGGTCGGTCATGCGCCAGGGGTAGGTGCTGGCTAACATCGTGAAGTCATCGCCCTGGTAGAGCGCATCGCCAGAATCGGGCAGCAGGGTAAGCGAGGAATCAAACACTACGCCCAGCGTTTGCATCACTTGCAGGTTCAGCGGAAAGGGCACCTGTGCGTTTTCGACGGCCTGGTCGTAGTAGGCTGTGGCGTCGTTTTCTGCCAGAAAGTCTTCTGCGCCGATGCTTTCGCGCAGGTCGTTGATGAAGAAGCCCCACACCCACACCGTCGCCTCCGATGGCGTAGCGTAACGTTGGGCTGTTACCGGGTACACATGAGAGTTCCACCCCGCCCAGCCCAGGTTAAGCACCCGCCAGCCAGATTGTTCCTCAAGTTGGGTGCTGTAGGTGTCGGCGGCGTCTACGCCAAAGCCAAACGTCATGGAATCGCCAATGGTGGCAATATCGAACGCGCCTTCCAGCGGTTCGTCGCGCAGGCCGTCGGCATTGGTTTGTACCGTATAGCTGAACTCTGGGTGGGCGGTGATGCGCAGGTTCAGGTTGGGGCGCAGGCGCAGCAGCAGCTCCGGGTCAGGTTCCCACTGCTGGATGAGTTGGTTGTTCAGGTTGAAGCGATTGGGCAGGGTGACAATCCGTAGGGCAACTTCCAGCAACACCAGGGCAAATACGATTCCCGCTAGGGCTAATCCCACACGTGCTAGCACACGTTGCAGCCTGTTGCCGAAAGAATTTGTTGCCATTGGCCTTGCGTCCCTCACCACTGAGATCCGGGTCGATTTAAACCAAAACGCCCGCGTGAGGCGGGCGTTGGGGTTGGATGATTGGCTACTATTGGATGCTGAGCAAGACGTTGCTGCGCTCGCGCCACATGCCTTCAATGTCGTAGTAGTCGCGCTCTTCCTCCATGAACAGGTGAACCACCACGTCGCCGTAGTCCAGCAGCACCCAGCCGCTGTTGGCGGTGCCGTCGATGCTGTAGGGCAGCTTTTTGTGGTCGGTTTTCACACCTTCACGGACGTAGTTCAGCAGCGCGCCCAGTTGGCGGTCGCTGTTGCCGTTGGCAATCACGAGGAAGTCGGCGAGGATGGCATCGGGGCGGAGGTCGAGCAGGGTGATGTCGGCACCCTTGTTGTCCTCAATCACATCAACAATGTAGCGGGCTAACGCTAATGAATCCAGAATACTCACTCCTGAACATGACAACAATACGATGGTATCTACCATTATAGCACACGTTGCAAGGCGGGGTGCGTCGGAGGTGTGTTAATCTGGGGTGGAATGGTTTTTTTGCACAGCAGCACGGAACGCGGGTGTGCTGTTCGACGCGCCCCAATGTGCCACCCATCCTGTAGGGACGCAGCCTGCTGCGTCCGCTGGAAATAAGAACCTGTGTGGGTGGTTGACTGCACCGCTAGGCACAACGCAAAAGCGGCCACCGCTGTCGATGGCCGCCTGTCGTGTGCTGCGCGTCGCTGTTGGGTTAGCGGTTGCGCGGGGTCGTCAGCACGCGCACCAGGTACTCGCTGTACCCGCGCAGGTTGCGGCTGTCGATTTCGATGCTCTTTTCTTTACCCAGGCGCGTAGCTTCTGCCTGAATCCGGTAGTCTTTGGCGCGGTTTGCGGCTTCACGTTCAATAGCGTAGTAGTTGTCCACGATGGATGACTCCTGTGAATAATTGATCGGACACGCAGCATTATACGCCTGTTGCCGGTTTATTGTGTATAAAACACGATAAAAAGCATGTTAGCATTGTGTGAAGCGCACAATCCATCGGCTAACCTATGTATTACAAAACCTTACTCGCACGCAATATCGGCAGCATCCGGCGGTGACGCCTCTGCAAAGCGCAGGTCATACTCCCGGATGAAGAGCGCGGCCAGGTCAGGGTCACGGATGATGACGAGGTTTTCGTCGTTGCTCTCGGTGGCGTTGGCACTGAAGTTAAATGACCCGGTCAGCACAGTGTGGTCGTCCACAATGATGACCTTGTGATGCAGCGCAAACGGGTTGCCGTCCTGGCGCACATCGAACCCGGCACAGAACATCGGCGGCATTTCACTGAATTCGGTCTCGCTGCCGCGCACCTCAAAGATGCCCGCCACATTGATGCCCTCGGCCCCGAGTTGACGCATAGCATCCCCGATGTCGTCCTGCGTGAAGGAAAACGCCATAAACCGGATGTCACGCTGGGCGCGTCCGAGTTCCTGCACGATGGCGGCTACCACGTCATCTTCTGGGGCGAACACAATCCGCACGGGCGTACCATCCTGGGAAAAAGTGGCGGTGCCCTCCGTGGAGCGTGCGCCAAACTCGCCGTTGACGAACATCTCGTCAAACTCGGTTTGGTAGGCGCGCACCGCCCGCTGTGAGCGCAGCACGAGCGCGTTGTTGTTGTTGCGATAGGTGCCGTTGCGGGTGTAGTTCCAACTGCCCGTCCACACCACCTGTCTGTCCAAAATCATAAACTTGTTGTGCATGAGCGCGGTCTTGTTGTCGTCCACCACAGGGATGCCCGCGTCCACAAATTCTTCAATGGATTCCTCTTCTTCCACGCCGAATTCATCATCGGTGACGATGCGCACCTGCACACCGCGCTGGTGGGCAGCAATCACGGCTTCGGTGAGCCGTTCATTGTTGAACTCAAACGCGGCAATATCCAGCGTGGCCTGCACCCCGTCGATTTCTGCCGCGAGGTTTTCGTCAATGCCGTTGCGATAGGTGCTGGCGTCACTGCTGCCCGTCGGCGCATTGAAGTACACCGTCCAGAAGCCCTTTTGCGCGCCAAAGCCCTGCCCTACCGTCAGCGGTGTGACTTCACCGGGCAGCGCAATCACGGTGGGTGGAGCAGCAACCTCGCGGTCGCCGCCTTCATCCACTTGATCGACTTCGCTGGCGACTTCATCAAGCAGCGCGAAAACATCAATCCCAGTGAGTTCTGCAAAGACGAACGCCACCACAATCACCACAATGCCCAGCAGCGTGCCGCCCAGCGACCGTCTGCGTTTTGAATCCGTATCACTCATTATCTTTTCCTTCGGTTGGATCAGGTAAAGCGGGGTTGTCGTCTGTGTCACCCGCAACGGATGCCGCCTTGCCCCGCAGTCCGGCGAGCAGCGTGCCCATAGTCGATGCGGCTGTGCCTTCGCCGTCCGCCTCTACAGGGGGTTCCGCCTCGGCTGCCGAGGCCGCTTTGCCACTCAGCATGGCGACCAACTCGCCAATCGTTTCGCTGTTGGACTGTGCCCGTGGCGCGTTCATCAGCTTATCCGCCTGTTCCTGCGGGATTTCTACACCGAGTTCGGCGGCACTTTCCATCAGCTTTTCCAGGTTTTTACGGGCTTCGTCCGCGTCGCCCTGGCCCTGCGCGCCGATAAAGCGGTTGGCGCGCTTCATCACGCGGCGCACCTGCTTCATCTGTTCGTCGTAGGTGTCATCGTCGGTGTCGTCGGTGTCAAGCTGTGCCGCCATAACCTCGCCCCACTTGAGCAGGGATTGGGCTTCTTCGTCTTTAAGTTCGTCGGTCAGGCTGGCCGCACTGTACAGGCTCTCGATGCCCCGTTGTAATTTGGACATAGGCTTCCGCTCCGGGTGAACAAAAATTTAGGATTTAAGGAGCGTATGGTATCGGTTGTGGGCATACCGCGCCAGCGCCAACCGCTCTGCGCGGGCGACGGCGGCCAGTAACATCTGTTGTGTGGGGGCTGGCCCGCATCGGGGGGAATGCGGGCCAGTATTGGATGGCGGGTTTAGCGCTCGATTTCGCCGTAGCTGAAGACGACCGTGAACGGCGCGCAGTAGATAATCACGTGGTCGTAGTCGTCCACGTTCACGTCTGCGGGGATGTTGTAGGTTTGGCTGCCGCTGTTGTTGCGCAGCGCGCCCAGGTTGACGCCTGTGTCATTAAATGTCGATGGCTCTGCCGGGTTGCTGGTTTGGCCCAGGTACACGAACAGTTCTGGGCCACGGGTGACGGTAAAGTCGTCTCCCAGTTCCAGCGTCAGTGAGCCGTCATCGCGGCTGGTAAACTGGAAGCTGCCACTGCCATCATAGCCGCGCCCTGCCCCCTGGAATGTGCCCGACCCCAGCGAAACGGGTGCCGCGTTTACAGGGGCTGCCGCCTCTTCTTCGACGATTGCAGCCGCCTCTTCGAGGTCAACCGGGGCAGCAGACTGGGCGTCAGCCGCCGCTTCGTCGGCAGCGGGCGCTTCGTTGACGACCGGGACTTCTTCAGCATCCACACTGGCGGCGACGGTTTCTTGCGTGGCCACACTAAACACCACATGGAACGGCATACAGTAGATGACCACGCTGTTATAGCCTTCCAGGTCAACATCTGCGGGGATGTCGTAGTTCTGGTTGCCCACATTGCCCTTCAGTTGCCCCAGGTCGATGTAGTCTTCGCCGACGTCGGCACGGGTGCGCGGGTCTGGATTGCGGACGAGCAGCACATGCAACTGCGGCCCGTTGGTCACCTGGAAGTCTTCAAGGCGCAGTACGGCACCGCCTTCGGGCAGTTGGTAAATGGTGGCGCTGCCCTCACCCCGGTGGATCACGTCGATCTCGTTAAAGGTGCCCTGGCTAAGGATGACTGGCCCGGCAGCAACGGCTTCTGGCATGTCATCAGCCGCTTCGGTATCCGGCTCGGCCATTGCCCGGACGTTAGCGGCTGCCATTTCCGGGTTTTCCTCGTTCATATCCAGCAGCATGGTGCGCTGGTCTGCTGGCATGGCGTTGAAGGCGGTACGCTCGTCTTCAGACATATTTTCAAACGGGAACGCTTCATCGACAGTTTGGTTGACGAACAGCGGTCGCCACAACGGGAACGTCACCGCAACGACAACGATCAAACCAACGATGCCGATAATCACGGGAGTGCGCTTCATAGGGGTTGCCTCTCTTGTCTAGGAATACAAACTGCATTTTAATGATGGCTGTTATGAACGCAACGTCTGTAGGCGCGGCTACAAACACAAACTTTGCCTGTTACATAGCTTTGGCATTGAGCCAGCAGTAAACCTAAAGTATTTAGCTGCTGAAAAAATTCGCCAGGAATGTTACATTAACAGTATGAAAACGCCTTATCGTTGTTTTAAAATTGAGATAGCGAGTTATTATCTCGCTTGACTTCACTTTAAATTGACTTTATCATGAAAACGTATAGACGACCTAGACAAATGTGACTGACAGCGACTTTTGTCGTAACACATGGACAGTGCCATGCCAACGGATTCAACACAACGCGCCAAGATTATCGAACGGCTGGCTCACCTTTCACCAGACGAACTGCGTGAACGCTTGGCTGATATTGTCCTGGAAAACCGAGCGCTCAAACGCCAAAAAGCGCAGCCAGCCGCCGCTACTTCCCCCGATCCCCAACCTGAAGCCCTCACCCTGTACAAAGCCAACTTGCTCGATCAAGTTAGCGAGGCGGTGATTTCGACCGATACCAACTTCAACATCCTGTCTTGGAACCGGGCTGCGGAGCAGATTTATGGCTGGCGTGCCGATGAAGTAGTTGGCAAACCCATGCGTTTGTTCCTGCCAACGGAATATGTGGCCGATACAACCACAGAAGAAGCCAAAGCCGACCTGATGGAACACGGCTACTGGATGGGCGAAGTCATTCACCCCCACAAAGGCGGCCAGCGCCTCAATATTTTGAACTCCACACGGCTGCTGTACGATGACGACGGCGCGTTGAGCGGGGTTGTGGGCGTCAACCTGGACATCACCCTGATTCGCCAAACACAGCTTGACCTGCAACACCACGAGATGCTGCTCCAGCAAATTACAGAAAACATGGGCGAGGCCCTGTGGGTACGCGATGCCCACACCCATGCGTTGATTTACAAGAATGCGGTCTACTTCAAGCTATGGAACATTCCACCGAATGCGAGAGATGACGTTGAGGTGATTTTCGCCCGCATTCACCCGGACGACCGGGCTATAGTGCGCCAGCGGATGAAACAGTACCGCGAGGGTAATGACCTGCCGCCCATTGTGCAGTATCGAATTGCGGTCAATGATGATGACCCGGATGAGATTCGCTGGGTGGAATCGCGGTCGTTTTACATCCGCGACAATGAGGGCAACATCATCCGTTACGGCGCGAAGCTGATTGACATCACCGAGCATAAACGGGCGCAGCAGCAGCTTCATGACTACGAACGGCGGCTGCAACTTATTGTGTCTAACCTGCCTGTGATGCTGTATACCGTCAGCGCAAACCGCATTATCACTTTTATGGATGGCAAAGGACTTGACGTGCTGGGGATGGCACCGGGGCAGTTTGTCGGTATGTCTATCGATGAGTTGGGCGAGCAAATGCCGGACGCGATGGCGGCGTTCAACCGGGCCTTTGACGGGCGCGGCCCGATGAGCGCAATTAGCCAAGTGGGTGACTTCCAGTTGATGACGTACTATGTGCCTTACGTTGACGCGCAGGGCAATTTCAGCGGCGTCATCGGCCTGTCGCAAGACGTGACCCATCACCAAAACGCCCACACGAACCTCAAAGCCGCGCTCGACCGTCAATCCGAGTTACACGACATCCGGGCGCGCTTCGTCGCCGTGACCTCACACGAGTTTCGCACCCCGCTGACCACCGTCCAGTCGTCGTTAGATATTTTGCAGATGATTGACGAGGCCAATTCAGATGACGGCGCGTCGGCCCGGCAGCGCCACTATCGCCAGATTGCTACCGGGCTGAGCACGCTGCAACAACTGATGGATGATGTATTGATGTACAGCGAGGCAGAGGTTGGCGCTTGGACGTTCAAGCCCCGGCCCGTCAACGCGTTGGAACTGTGCGAGCAAATTGCCGGGGAGTTGCAGCGTGGGTTGGGCGATAGCCAACAACTGCGGTTTGGCAGCCGTGGGTCTTGCCCAGAAGCAAACATTGACCCGCTGCTGTTCCGCAAAATGGTCATCAACCTGCTAGACAACGCCATCAAGTACTCACCGGACGGCGGTGAGGTGCAATTTGTGGCCCACTGCGACGAGGTGTGCCTGGAACTCACCATCAAAGATCAAGGTATTGGCATCCCCACAGACGAAATCCCCAAGCTGTTTCAAGCGTTCCACCGGGCGCAAAACGTGGGCACGCTGCCCGGTACCGGACTCGGCCTGTCTGTCGTGAAGGAAGTGGTGGAACTGCACGACGGCGTGATAACCGTGCATAGCCAGCTAGGCCAGGGCACCGAAATTATCGTCACCCTGCCTAGCACCGTTGATGCTGTAGATTAGCTGGCCGCCGTCATGCCCGTCAGCTCCTCGCTGATAGCCCACAACCGCGCCCCGTTATCCTTGTCGTAGGTCTCCGGAATCGTCTCGCGCTCCGTCTTATCCGCATAGTATTTGCCCGTCACGCCCTTCAGGGCCGGGTCAGCCGCTGCGTATACGCTCGTCGCCGCGCCGTCTTCAGCAGATTTGGCAAACGGTTGCAGCAGGCTGCCCAATACGGCAAACAAACAGCCGTTGTTGCGCCCGAAGTTCGTCGCCACCAGCCCCGGATGCACTGCGTTGGCGGTGACGCCCGTACCTGCTAAGCGGCGGGCCAGTTCGTAGGTGTGCAGCACGTTCATGGCTTTGCTCTGGCCGTAGGCATTCAACGCGGAGTAGCTGTTCTCAAATTGAATGTCGTCCCACTTCATGCCGGTGCGGTGCGCGTCTGAAGACACATTGACGATGCGGGCTTCGCCGTATTGCTCTGCCGTCTGCTTGAGCAGGGGGAGCAGGTCGTTGGTCAGCACAAAGTAGTTGATGTGGTTAAGCGCCATGGTGTATTCGATGCCGTCTGCGCTCTCTCTGCGCCCGGTGAATACACCGCCCGCGTTGTTAAGCAGCACATCCAGGCGGTCGTGGCGGGTTAAGTACTCGGCAGCAGCGGCGCGGATTTGCGCAATTTCGGATAGGTCAGCCTGAATGGTATCCGCCTCAGCGCTGCTCACTTCATCACGGATGCGGGCGGCGGTGGCTGCGAGCTTATCGGCACTGCGGCTGATGAGCGTGACAGCCGCGCCCATTTTTGCCAGTTCGACGGCGGCTTCTTCGCCAATTCCGCTCGTCGCGCCCGTGACGATCACACGTTTGCCGGTCATATCGGCCATAGGGGTGTTGCCTTTGCATAGCGAACTATGAAGATGAGTCTAGCACAGTGGCTTCGGTCGCGTGTCCTGTTCTTTGGGGCAGGCGCCACTCGTCGCGCAGCACACTCATCAGGTACATATCCCAGTAGCGCCCCTCCCGGAACATGTAGCGGCGCAGCGTGCCTTCTAACACAAAGCCGCACTTTTCGTAGCTGCGTTTCGCGCCCGTGTTGAACGCGGCCACTTCCAGGCCGATGCGCTCCAAGTTCATCTCCGTGAAAGCGTAGCGCAGCATCACGCGCACGGCGTCCGTGCCGTAGCCCTTGCCCCGCTGTGACACATCCCCAATCCCCAGCCAAATCATCGCGTGGCGCGCCTGCCACTGAATCTCCTTAAAGGCGCAGGTGCCGATAATTTGGTCGCCGTCCTGCGTGCAGATGGCCCAGGGGCGGGTTCGGTGCGGGTCGTCATCCTTGAGCATCCAATTGCGCATGGCGTCTTCCGTGTGAAAGCGCGGCATACTGCGCGAGAGGTAGCGCATGTAGTCGATATTGCTGTGCCAGCGGAAGATGGTGGCGATGTCGTCTGGCACGACGCCGCGCATGTAGATGTGGTCGCCGTGGAGGGTGTGTTCGCTGAGCAGTCCGGCCATGGGGTGCCTCCGTGATGGGTGTGGGTGCGGTGTGTATGACTACTTTACCATTGGGTTGAGCAGCGTATCAAAGTGATGGTCTTGCATCTCTGGCTGGCTGCATGTCGCACTCACATCGGGATACGCGTACAAATTCGTGGCGGGCACATGCACACGCATATCACTTGGATAGACTTCGCACGGGCGGTCAACGGTCTGGTTGTAGAGGGTGGCCGTCGTGCTTG
>CAWUJQ010000157.1:0-9615 GCA_963922445.1 uncultured bacterium | reverse complement strand
CTTGAGTTTTCCTCCGTCTTTCAACCTTCTTCAAAATCCAAAGTAGCCACACCCATATCATTACAATAGTCTCTCTAATCCAGGTTGATGCACGCACTCAAACCCAGAACAAAATCGGCACTGACCCAGCCTTTCAAGCCCTGGTAACGTACTTCTAACCAGTCTCGTCCATCGTTGGTGCCCATCACATTAAGACGCGTGCTGGCTATCACGCTTGTCAGCACGTCATGATTGACACCCGGACCACTGCGGATGTTCAGATTCGTTTCTGTGGACACATCGCACACGGGTTCCAGCCCCAGCTCCTGTGCGTAGGTCGGTACTTCATATTGAAGGGGGGGGCGCGTTGGCGTGGGTGACGGCATGGGCATTGTTTCGCGGCGCGGCGGCTGCTCTATGACCGAGGTGTTTTCTGAGATCGGCGTTGGCTCTTCTGACAGGTTGAGTTCCGATACACTTTCATGTGCAGTGTCAGCGGTATTCCCTACGGGTGATGAGCTTCCATTGCCGGTGTTCGCCTGCCCATTCGCTGTTAGCACCAGGTTTCCTCTCACAGCGACGGTGGCGTTTTCGGTGTTAGTAGATGCGGGGTTTGCCACAATGCTGGTGACGAGCAAAAACGACAGGAGCATTCCACCGATCAACATGCCCGTCAGCCCCATTGAGTAGCGCAGATTTCTTGGTGTTGCGCGGAATTCAACCGCGAAGATTACACCGCCGAGCAACAGAGCAATCACTGCATTTGCGATGACGAAGGGGGCTGCTGAACCGGCACTGTAGACAAGTGCAAACAGCGGTCCACCCAGCGCCAGCAGTGCCAGCACTGAACCCGTGCGCCCCAGGCGGTGACGGCGCTGCGCTGCCTGAATTACGGCATTTACCACGAACGGAAGTGTGAGAAATGTGAGAGCAATGAGTAGATAGGTGTTCATAGTTTTTGATCGCTTTCTAGATTTTAAGTTGACGTTTTGTAGTAGCACTATTCGCTGCGTAGTGCATCAATTGGATTCAAATTGGCAGCGCGCTGCGCCGGATAGATGCCAAAAAACAGCCCGATGGCAATAGAGATGCCGACTGCCAATACAACACTTGATGCCTGTATCGTGACTTGTAACGAATCCCAGATACTACTGACTGTAACAGCGGCAATGACTGAAAAAATTACACCGAGCAAGCCCCCCGCCAGTGTGATGGTGACTGCCTCGACAAGAAACTGCGTGACAATATCCACACTGCGTGCGCCGACTGCCTTACGCAAACCAATTTCGCGTGTGCGCTCCGTGACTGTTACCAGCATGATGTTCATAACACCGATGCCGCCCACTACAAGGCTGATGCCCGCCAGCACACCCAGGAATGTCGTGAGCAATCCGATGATGATCTCAAGCGTATTCAGCAGGTCGGTCTGGTTAATCATGGTAAAGTCGTCTTCTTCGCCGGGTTCAAGGTCACGTGCGATGCGCAGCACTGCCCGTATCTGCTCAAAGGCAGCGTCCGCCGACTCTTGATCTACTGACGTGATAATGAAGTTGGTGATGCTTGCGTCACCTGTTAATGTGCGTCCACTGGCACCCACCAGCCTCGTTTGCGCAGTGGTGTACGGAACCAGAACAGTATAGTCATTCTGTGCGCCGGGGCCGTTACCGCCCCCACCTTCAGATTCCAGCACGCCAACCACCTGAAAGCTCACACTACCAAGGCGGATCGACTCGCCAACGGGGGTAGGCACATCATTGAACAAGCGCTCTGCCACATCTACGCTAATTACAGTGACACGCGAGCGGTTTGTGACCTCGGCAGCGGTAAACATACGTCCCTGCAACACCTCACTGCTGATGGCCTCAATGTACTCTGGCACGACGCCGGTAACCCCAATGTTCAGGTCACTGCCGCCATACACCGCATTCACCCCCACAGGAACAATCGGCACCACATGTTCAACGTCCGGTGTGTAGATACGGTTCGTCAGTAGCTCATACTCAGTATTGGAAAACGGTTCGCCGTCACTATCTGTATCCGTGAAAACAACAATGAGGTTGGTTCCCACACTGGTAAACTCAGCGACGATGAATCGCTCGAACGCCTGACCGACAGAAAGCAGGCTTACCACAGCGGCAACACCGATGATGATGCCAAGCATGGTGAGGGCGGCACGCAGGCGATTGCTGGCAAGACCAATCATGGCGATTCGTAAATTCTCAACAATCATAGCTGCCTCCTAACTCGCCCTGAGTGCGTCAATCGGGCGCATTCTAGCGGCGCGGCTGGCCGGGTATGCACCGAAAAACACACCAATAAACGTACTAACCCCAACTGCCAGCCCGACTGCTGATGCGGACATCCCCGCCGTAAGCCCATCTACTAGCGCACTCGTCACGGCGACCAGTACCCATGCAATGATTACACCAACGATGCCCCCTAGCACAGACAGCAGCACACTTTCCGCAAGGAACTGAGTCAGAATATCGCCGTAAGATGCGCCGACTGCCTTGCGCAAACCGACTTCTTTTGTGCGCTCGGTCACGCTCACCAGCATAATATTCATGATGCCGATGCCCCCGACGAGTAGGCTAATCCCAGCAATCATGCCGAGGAAGATTGTCAACATGGACGTGATGGTGTCGAGTGAGTCTGCCACGTCACCAGCATCGGCAATGGCAAAGTCTTCATCACCGACAAAGCCTATATCATGCGCGGCAAACAGATAGTCGTAGATTTCCTGCTGGGCAGTGGAGGTGTCTTCGGGTGTGATTGCCGCTACCTGAATCCGTAAAAGTTCGTAGGTTCCACCGCGCACACGGGCATTATCAAGATTTGTCTGCGCAACACTCAGCGGCACAAAGATGACTTTGTTCGGGTCAAAGAAATCCTGTGAGGATGCCTCCTCCATGACACCGATGACCTCAAACGGCACATCGTTGAACTCGATGATTTCACCAATGATACTGACATCTTCTCCAAACAGGGTTTCTGCTACAGTCGTGCCGACCACCACCACGCGCTCACGCGTATTGTTGTGTGTAGTGGTGATAAATACCCCGTTTGTCACACCCCACCCGTTGATGTCGTCGTAATTCGGTGTCACACCCTGAGCAGCGACACGAACGGTTTCTCCATTGGCGACTGCAATACCAGAAACGTCATACTGCATTACCACATCCCGGATATGTGGTGCAATGCGTGGGTTGCTGAGTGCTTCCGCCTCGGCATTCGTTAACGGAGCAATCTCGTCACGAGTGTCTGAATCAGGGTCTTGCGACGTGATGGTTAACACGTCCGCACCCAGATCATCAAACTGATCGTCAATGAACGCTTCGAACCCCTCACTCAGGCTGACCATCGTCACAACCGATGCCACGCCAATGATGATGCCTAGCGCCGTCAACAGTGCCCGCGTCTGGTTGATTCTCAGGCTGGTAATTGCCATACGGAGGCTCTCCATTAGTTGAACTCCTCCGCTGTGCCCTCGTAATACGTCTCTTTGAAAATTGCCTCAAGTTCCTCCGCCTCAGACGGGCGCTCTGCCTCGCCTGCGACCAATGGACGTGCGATAGGCTGATCGGCAACGACCTGTCCGTCGCGCAGCATCACCAGACGCTTGGTGTGGCGTGCCGTCCAAGAGTCGTGCGTGACAAACACGATCGTGATGCCCTGTTCCTCGTTCAACCGCTGGAGAATCCCCATGACTTCGGTGCCGCTTTTACTATCGAGGTTGCCTGTTGCTTCGTCTGCAAGGATCATTGATGGTTGGTTCACCAGTGCACGGGCAATTGCCACACGCTGCTGCTGCCCGCCGGATAGCTCCGTCGGCAGGTGATCCATCCGCCGCCCAAGCCCCACCATTTCGAGTGCTTCCTGTGCACGCTGTGTGCGATCAGATGCGCCGGAGTAAATCAGCGGCAATTCCACCTGACGCAGCGCTGTAGTGCGCTTAAGCAGGTTGTAGCTCTGGAATACGAAACCGATTTTCTGGTTGCGCACTTTTGCTAACTGCTTGTCATTCAGTTTGCTTACGTCCTCACCATCAAGCACATACTGTCCACTCGTGGGGCTGTCCAACGCGCCGATGATGTTCATCAGCGTGGACTTGCCGCTGCCTGACGGCCCCATGATGGAGAGGAACTCGCCCTGTTTTACCGTTAGGTCGATGCCCTTTAGCACTGTCAGCGATACCTCGCCCATAGTGTATGTTTTGGTAATCTCGCTTAGTTGGATAATCGAACGAGTATCCACAGATTGTGAGTCATCATGGGCAACATCTGTTTTGTGCCCATTGCGAAATAGCTGTAATCGTTTCATGCTGCTATCCTCCAAAGCCAAATGGCAGTGGCGAATCGCTTTCCCCTGCCTCTGCAACGATGACCACAGTTTCGCCAGCATTCACGCCAGAAATAATTTGCGTTTCGTCTGCGGTTCGCTGTCCGGTTTCGACTGTTCGTTGCGCAACCGTCCCATCACTCAGTAGTACGGTCACCTGAGCCTGTCCCGTAACCGCATCAATGCTGATGAAGCCGTTGGGAATCACAACTGCATCGTCAAGCTCATCAACAGCAATCTCAACAGATGTACTCATCCCTAAACGAACCGGGGCATCTGTCGGGTCAAGCACAACGTCAACGTCGTAGGTCACAATGGTGTCTAGCGTGGGGCTGCTGCTCACACGGTCTACCGTGCCGGTTAATCTCTCATTTGGCAGTGCATCCACTGTTACCGTTACTGCCTGGCCGACCGCGACATTGCCAATATCGCCCTCGTCAATTGCAAGCGTTAGGCGATAGCCGGTTGTCGTGATTAATGTGATGGGTGTCTCCGTTCTGGAAGGGAACGCGCCCGGTGTGAGGGTTTCGTCGGCAATGATGCCATCAAACGGTGCAATAATCTGCGAATCTGCGAGATTTGCCTGTAGTCGTTCCACCTCAAGTGCAGCATCTCGAACAGCAATCTCTGCACTTTGCAACTCTAGTTCATCGGGGCCTTCGAGCAGGTCTTCGAGTGCAAGTTCAGCACGCAGCAGGCTTTCCTCTGCCGATGCAATCGAACCCACATCTGCGCCATTGGTGCGCACTCGCTCAAGATCAGCTTCTGCAACTCCGATGCCGATTGCCGCACTGTCCAAACGCCCCTCCACCTCAATTTCCTCCGCAAATGGATCTACACCGCGAAACTCCGGCGGGGTTGTCTCAGTAATGTCACGGTTTAACTGCTGCTGCCAAAGGCTGTTACGCGCCTGCTCAATTTGTAGTTCTGCAATACGGATGTCTGCCGCTGTTGCGCCCTGTCGCCGCGCATTTTCAAGGCTCAGGGTCGCTGTTTCGATTGCGGCTTGCGCCACCCGGATGTCGATTTCCAGCGGCGGGGCTGTCATCTGTGCTAGGTTGTTTTCCGCCTCTTGCAGTGCGATCTCGGCACGGCGGAGTTGTGCCTCCATGTCGGCCATATCCAGCGTTGCCAGCACATCCCCCGCCTCCACACGATCTCCAGTTGCTACAAAAACTGCCTCCACAGGCGCGTTGTTCACAAATGCAAGGTCGGCATGGTCTAACGGCTCCAGTTCACCAGATGCACGCAGCGTAACGGTGAGGCTTGTAGGTTGCGCGACGTATTCCGTCACAATCTGTGGCAGTTCATCATCCTGTGCGCTTGCAACTGCCGTGCCACTGATGAACAACAACACCGTGATTAGCAAGGCGACAGCTTGAGGGTAATTTTTGTGATAGGTCATGATTCGTCTCCTTCAACAACCAATCGTTCGCCTACAGTAAATCCACTCAGAACCTCGGTGTTTGCCTGCCCCTGCAAACCAATGATAATTTCGCGGGGAACACCTGTGCCCGTCGTCGGGTCATAGACACTAACAAGCGCGGTGGTTTCACTGAGGGGGGTTAAAAATGCATTGGGGATCACAACAACATCCTCGCGTGCGTCCAGTTGAATGAACGCCTCGGCAGTCATGCCTTCCCGAATGCGTGGGTTATTGCCAAGCAAGTCCAGTGTCACGTCATAACTCACCACACCGTCTTCAACGGTGCTTAACATTGCAATGTCAGATACCTGCGCTGTGAAGGGCGTTTCTGGCAGGGCATCCAACTGAACCGTTGCACGCATCCCGACGTTTACCGTGCTGATGTCGTTTTCATCAACCTGAACGACCAGTTGCAGCGGGCTGCGGTTCACAATCTCAACAACGGGTTCACCAACCGTCACTGGGTCACCGACCGCAATGTCCAGGTTACTCACTTCACCTGTGATGGTCGCTACGAGTCGGGTTTGGCTGTCGTCAAGTTCCACGTCGTAAAGATCGGCATAGGCTCGCTCAACCCGTATTTCCGCAGCTTGCAGGTCATATTCTGATGGTCCGACGAACAGTGCTTCGTAGTTCAGTTCCGCCTCACGGATTTCGGCGACGTAGACCGATGGATTGGGTCCCGAACGCCGCGTGTTTTCGATGTTCAGCCTGGCAATTTCCATATCAAACGTTGCAGCACCAATTTCTGCCTCTGCAAGTGCAATTCGCTCATCACCGCCACCAGCACCGCCGGAGCGCATGACCCGCGAATCTAATAATGCTTCGTACTCGGCAATTTCCTGCTGGTATTGCAGTTCGGCTGCTTCAATTTCTGCGGGAGATACTGCTGTAATCGCTGCCGTGTAAGCAGCGCGCGCACTGTCAATTGCTGCCTGTGCCAGCGCACTGTCATCGTCAGAAACAGGCTCGACTAGGTTTAGCAGGTCAATCTCGGCATTATCAATGGAGAGCAAAGCCTGCTCATGTTCAATTTCTAAGGCATCGTTATTCAGTTCTGCCAGTACGTCGCCGGGGTAAACGGTATCACCATCAGCCACATATACTGCCTCAACTCGCCCGTTTATCTCAAATCCCAGCGAAACACGCTCTACAGGTTCTAGCGACCCTAACCCACTCACAACCGTTTCGACATTTCCAGTTGCCACAGTGTGAAGTGTTAAGTTTGTTGCCAGTTCGTTTGTCTGGCGTGCAACACTAGCACGTGGTACAGGTCGGTCTGTAGTGCGCGTAGCACCTATGGCAACAGGTATAGCAATAGTCAGCGCCACCAATACCAGTGCCAAACGACTGATTCGCATGATTACCTCCAAACTTCTACAACATTTATTGTCATTGCACAGCAGTATGACAGGCAAATCTGAAGAGGTTTTGGGGGGAATGTGGGGGAAATGTGGGGGTAGCAAACTCCACAATTTCTTCAGGTTTTCGTACTATACTGTGGTGTATGGCGTTAACTGTTGCGCAGGGCGAATGAGAAGAAAGCGAGGTCGATACTTGAACAACTCAAATAATCGAATACTTGTTGTGGATGATGACCGCGAGACGGTTCGGCTGCTGCGGGCATACCTGGAAAATGCAGGGTATCAAGTGTTAACCGCTTACGATGGCGAACAGGCACTTCATTTTCTTAGGCGGGAACGCCCAAATTTGGTTCTGCTAGATATTATGATGCCGGAACGAGATGGGTTAAGCCTAACGCAGCTTATGTGCAACGATTCGGCACTCAAAACCATACCCATTATCCTGCTCACCGCACGTGTAGAAGATGAAGATATTGTTCTAGGGCTAGAAATGGGCGCGGCAGATTATGTAACCAAGCCGTTTAATCCGCGCGAGGTATTAGCACGGGTGCGTGTCCGCCTGCGCGACCAGTATGCCGCGCCAGATGGTCCTGTATTGTCGTTTGCAGACCTACGTATGGACCCTTACCAGCGTGAGGTGGTGGTGCGCGGTGAGCCTGTAGATTTGACCCCGATTGAGTATCAAATTTTATACACGCTCATGTCGAACATCGGGCAGGTGTTTACCCGCGCAGATTTAATTAGCAGTGCACTTCAAGACGACTATGAAAGTTTGGAACGTTCGCTGGACACCCACATTAAGAACCTGCGCAAGAAAATTGAAGTAGACACACGCAACCCAGAATACATTCTAACGGTGTATGGTGTGGGGTATCGGTTGGGGAGGTTAGAGCGCCTGTGAACAAGCTATGGATTCAACTTTCGGCTGTATTCGCGGGGGTTGTTTTTGTTTCCGTTATCCTTATTAGTGTAAGTACAAGACTATACACCGGCAATAATCTACCAATTGCCGTTGATAATCTATCCAATCCTGTCGCCATCGTTGAGATTATTCAGGAAATTTACACTGAAACGGGTGAACTTGATGTCCCCTATATGAGCGATGTCTTGGACTTATTTTATCTGGAAGAAACATCAACGGGCTTTTATTACACATTGCTGAATGAAAATGGTGAAGTTGTTCAAGCACCTCAGTTATCACTCGATAAAGGATTGGTCGTTACTCGGTTGAATGAACTTCCCATTCGTGTGAACGATCAGCATATTGGCACACTCGTGGTTGAGTATGTATCGCCACCCTCGCTCTTAACATTCTTTGGGTTTGATAGCCCACGATACCCGCGCGATTTCCTGCCAATTTTGTTGTTCGTTGTGGTTGTAACAGGTCTATCATCGGGCATTTTGTTTGCTCGAATGCTGACAGCACCGCTGGAAGACCTTGCCAATGCTGTCCGCAGCTTTAACTCCAATCCTGAAATTCGTGTGGAGCCAGCAGGCTCCGATGAAGTTCGTGAAGTTGCAACTGCGTTCAATGAAATGGCTGATGCCGTGGCAACATCTAGACGCTTGCGGCGACAGCTTGTTGCTGATGTAGCACACGAACTACGCACCCCCATTAATCAAATTCAAGGGGCATTGTATGCTCTGCTTGATGGCATTTACCCGATGACCAAGGAAGAAATTGCGCGTTTACTCGATCATACACAAAATCTCACGCACATCGTTAATGACTTACGTGAAACTGCACAGGCGGAAGCCGGACAACTACCTATGTTGCACGCAGATGTTGACCTGAACACGTTGCTGGAAGATGCTATCGATGAATTTAAGCAAACTGCACAGGAAAAGAATATACAGTTGCAGCTTCAAGCTCAGACGACGGCAACCATCCACGTAGATCGGGACCGTATGTTGCAGGTATTACGAAATCTATTGTCTAACGCCACGCGACATACCCCACTACAGGGACAAATCACCATCAAGACGGTTGTTGGAACAGAGAACATCACCCTTATTGTTAGCGATACAGGGGAAGGCATACCGGAATCTGCGTTACAGCATATCTTTGAACGGTTCTATCGCGTGGATGTTGCGCGAAGTCGTGAGCGTGGCGGTACAGGTATTGGGTTGTCTATCACCAAGAGCATTGTAGAAGCCCATAACGGAACCATCTGCGCAGAAAGTACCGTGGGTAAAGGTACTACATTTACCATTGTTCTACCGCGACCCCGCTCATCTGACTCACTGCTTAAATTTCGTCATCGCCTGTAGAACTAGACAGCCCAAGCAGTTTATTCACAACATCTAACAGTTCCTGCGGCTTAAACGGCTTACCGACGAATGCATCAAAACCGCGCCTTGCGGCTAACTGCCGACTGACCTGATCGGAACGGGCAGTCAAGGCAACAAAAGTAGGTTTTACTACCGTACACATTTAATGTCGGGGATCCCCTCAGTGCTTACACCTATACCTCGGCGTGGATCACCAATGACCGCTAATCTATCACC
>CAWUJQ010000156.1:0-9642 GCA_963922445.1 uncultured bacterium | reverse complement strand
CACAGGGGTTGTGTCCAGCCACACCGTCAGCACGCCGTTGGCTGCCTGCGGCACAGCGACCTGAGCCGTTTGGAGCTGCGGAGCGGGCATTAGGGGTACGTCGCGGCCATTGAGCTTTGCCCGCCAACCGGGGAAATACGCCAGGGATAGGTCTAATGCGCGCTCACCCCGTGCCGACACTTGAAACCGCGCTGTGTGCGACTGCTCTTCAAGTGAACTCACCCGCAAATTAGCCGATAGGGCGGCCCTTGGCACCCGGCTAATGCTGCCCTCCCGGTAGCTCGTCAGCAAGTCGCTGTCCAACGTCCAGTCTTGCGGCAGCGTTGTGGGATAGTACCCCTGTGGCACAACCGCAACCCCATAATCGTTGCGCTCGTGGTTCACCTGGTCAGCGGGCGTTACCGACAGAATGCGGTTTTGCGGCAGCGGCGGCAACCACGCCGGGTGCGACGCACCCAAAATCGTGAGCAGGGCCACGGCCAATATCAGCCGTTGTACCTGTTCGCCAAAGCGCTCGCGCAGCGCCAGGGCCGCCCCACTGCCAATCGCAAAACAAAGCGTAATGGGGCCAAGCAACCACACTTGCGCAGGCAACAGCGTGACTGCGCCTACGGTCAACAGCAAACCCACGCCCACATACACAGCCTCAAAGGTCAGGCGGCGCTGTACGCGCAGCGCACCAAGAACGCTCATCGCAACAATAGCCCACCGCAGCCAACCTAGGCTTAACTGCGTTTGCGGCAGCAAAGCGCCTGGGTCTACCTGATGAAAGCGTTGCAACAGGCCACCCCACGTCAAGAATAACGGACGGGTCGTTTGAATGTGCTGCTCCCAGCGCACGGCACTTAAATCGGCCAGGGCCGGCAGCCAGTAAAAGCTCACCAGCATCGCGCCCAACAGCCCTGCCGCCATCACACTGCCGGGATAACGGCGCTGCCCATCGCGCTGTGACAGGTACCACCCCACCAACACAGCACTCAACACGAACCCTGCTGCCGCTACGCGTGGCTCCGTGACCAGCAGGGCAGCCGTCGTCAGCGTAACAAACGCGAAGTCCTGCGGATAATTTGCAGACACCAGCCGATCTACGCTCCACATCAGGGTGGGCAGCAAGCCCAACGCCAACACCCCGGCCAAATCGCCCAGAATGTGCGGGGCAGTCAGGCCCACATAGGGGCTTGTAACGTAGAGCATGGCCGCCAACACCGCCGCAGGAGCGCCGCCGTGCCGCACAACGATGCCATACGTGCCCACACCAGCCAACACCAGCCCCACGACAAAAACCACACGCACCGCCAGCAACACATCAACCGCGAACGCTGCCGAAATCAACCCACCTAAATACGGCGCGCCGGGTGGCAAGAAGTGATAAATCGGCGCACCGTAGCCCCCCTGCGCGTGTGCTGCCCAACGCGGGTACAATCGGCCTTCCTGCATCGCCTCGGCATAGTCCGCCACCATAAAGGCGTAGCTTTCGGTCATGTTGTAACGGGGCAAGTCTGTATTCAGCACGAAGTACCACGCCACCAACACGCTAAAGCCAATTGTGAGCAGCGCGCCCCAATCGTTGCCCCGCATGGCACGGCGCATCCACACGGGCAGGTCTTCTTTGGTGATGGGCAGGTCTTCAAACAGTGGTGGTTGAGTGGTCATACGCGCCATTCTAACGGATTTGTGTGCCCGTTGATATGCGCTGATGGCGGTGCTATTCTTGGCGGAGCGTTCACCCCTTTACCCACGCTTTTCCCAAGCCGATTGCATGGTCTCATCACATGACCCAACTCACAACGCGCAGGGCAATACTTGACGACATCCCGCGCCTGACCGAACTGTTGCAGGAACAAGCCGCCATCATCCGCCAACTTGACCCGCGCTATGGCGGTCATGCTCACGATGCACCCGCAGCCGCGCTACAGGCGGCCATTGTGAGCGACACGCATCACGTCTTTGTTGCCAAGCGCGCCAATGGTCCATTGCTCGGCTATATCATCGGGCAGACGGAACCGGCAGCCGCCGTTCAGCAGCTTGTCATTGACGCCCATTTCGGCAGCCGGGGGGTGGGCACCGCCCTGTTAGGCGCACTAACCGGTGCCTTCCGCACCGATGGCATCATGACGTACACCGTCGCCGTGCCACGGAACCACGCGGTGCAGCAGGCGTTTTGGCGGGCCAAAGGTGCAATCGTCATCGCAACAGATGCCGTCAATCGCACCGAAACCATGCAAATCTACATCAAAGACGGCCAATAGCGATGTCGGTTCGGCTAGCACGCAGCCACGAAGCGGGTGAAATCGCAGAGTTGTGGGAAGAACTTGTGGACTATCACCGCAACATTGACCCGGCGCTACCCAAAGCCAGCAGCGACGGCGTGCGCCGCTATGCCCATGCCGTGATTGAGCGCGTGCGCCGTGACGACAGTGCGGTGTATGTGGCGGTTGACGTACATGGGCGCATCGTCGGCTATGCCCTGGCGATTATGGTCGATTTGGTACCGGAGACGTTCGAGCAGCAGCGCGCCGGCTTTTTGGCAGACATCTACGTACAACCGGGAGCGCGGCGTCAGGGGCATGGCCAGGACTTGGTGCAGGCGATTAGGAATTGGTGTGCCGAACACCGCCTGGACACGTTAGAATGGGAAGTCGCTGCAACGAACACCGCCGGGCGAGCCTTTTGGCAAGCAATGCGCGGGCGCGAACTCATGGTCAGAATGCGAGCAGACATAAAACATGACGGAAACGACAAAACTCTACCAAACCGATAGCTACCTGCGCGAATTCGACGCGAAAGTCGTGCGCGTAGACGCTGACAATAACGCCGTTTACCTGAACCAATCGGCATTTTACCCCGGCGGGGGCGGCCAACCCGCAGACGCAGGCACCCTGCAAGTGGGCGACACCACCTACACCGTTGTCAAAATGGGCCGGGATATGGCGCACATCCTTGAGGGTGACACACTGCCTGCGGTAGGGGATGCGGTTCACGGCAGCGTAGACTGGGAACGGCGCTACAAGTTGATGCGCACCCACACCGCCATGCACATCTTGTGTGGGGTCGTGTGGCGCGACTACGGCGCAAGCGTTACCGGCGGCAACATGGACCCGCTCAGTGGGCGCATGGACTTCGAGTTCGAAAAGCTGGAACAAGACACCATCGCGGAGATTGAGCGCAACATCAACGTAGAAATCGCCAAAGACCGCCCACTTGCCGTTAAAATTCTGCCACGGGAGGAAGCCTTCCAGATTCCTGACCTCATCCGCACCAAGATCAACCTGCTGCCAAAAGGCATCGAAGACGTGCGCACGGTGGAAATCGACGGGTTAGACCTGCAAGCAGACGGCGGCACCCACGTCAAAAGCACTGCCGAGGTCGGCAAGATCAACATCACCAAATACAAGAGCAAGGGCGGCATCAACAAACGCCTCTACGTGGAAATCACGGACGCTGACTGATGCGCTATCTGCACGCAGTCGCCGTTCACGAGAGATTCGTCGCCCGTGGCACGTACCGCTACTATGCAGACGACGCACCAACTGGCCTGCTGGAACACTGGACGATACACGAACTGCCAGACGGCGCGTGGTTCATGCGCGTGGATAAAGACGGGCGCTTCATGGATGGCCGCAGCGAGTTAATCGAGGCATGGCGCAGTCCAGGCGGTCACATTGAGCGCTTCGACATCCGTGCGTTTGGTGCCAAATCCGATGCCATCCAGCAGGCGCGGGCCACTTACACTATCGAAGGCAATAGGCTGAACGTCGGGCGCGCCTTTGACGGGGCCGAACAGATTCAAGAAACCGTTGAAATCCCTCCCGATCATGTCGTGCAGCCAGGCAGCTACCTGTTTTTTGGGTACGCGCTGCCCGCCATCGTAGACCGTGCGCCCCTGGCGATGATCTCGCGTTTTGGCTTCACGGCTGACCCGGCCAACAGCTTCAACGTGGGGATGATGATGCCCTCACTCACCTACTACGACGAAGCCGAAGTTACCGTGGATGGCAAAGCGCGCGTCGCCCGTCACTATCTGGCGGCTGCCTCGGCAGAAGTAGACGGCGAACGCCAAACCCAGCACCACCACTACTACATCGACAAGCACAATATTTTCCTCAAGCACACCGCGCCGGGGATGCGCGTCCAGCTTGAACGCTACGCTCACAGACCTTAACGAAGACAGGTTATGCTCAAATACTTTTCCGCATTTTTCGCAACACCGAAGGGCCGCTTTTCTGTTTTGCTGCTCATCGCCACCGGGATTGCCAGCATTATTGTTGGCGTGCTTGGTGCTGGCGCAGCCTGGGTCACGCCTGTGCAAACCCTACTCGCGCTGGCCTTCATCGCCGGGGCACTGCTAATCTACGCTACGCCAGAGCAGCGCCCGCGTATTGTTGCCATTGCTGCCCCAGCCATCGGCGCAATCCTCTTGGGCTTAACGGTGCTGTCGCAGTACTTCCTGGTGACCGTGGGCGCTGCCCTCGGCTGGATTGTGGCCGGAACGTTTCTCTTCCGGCAGCAAACGCCCCGCGAGGTGATGCAGGCCATTCGCTTTATGCGTAAGGGCCGCTATGACGACGCCCTCGAACAAATCGAAATCATGATTAAACGCGACAAAGCCAATCCAGAACACTACCGCCTGCGCGCCATGATCCTGCGGCTGGACGGTAATTTGGGCCGCGCCCGCCGCGACTATGACACCATGCTCAATCTCGCGCCAGAAGGGGACGCAGGCGATGCGATTCGGGCGGAGGCGTACAATGGCCTTGCAGAGGTTCACTTGCAGGCAGGCCGCTACGATGACGCCGATGCCGCTGCTCAGGGCGCGTACCAACTCTATCCAGACGACTGGATTCCCCTTTACAACCTGGGCCTGATAAACGACCGCCTCAACCGCCCCCAGCAGACGATTGACCACCTCACCCGCGCCCTTGACCTACGCATTACCGACCAGCGGCAGCGCTTGCTGGCTCACCTGTACTTAGCCCGCGCCTACAAACGCACGGGCGACACAGCCGCCGCCCAATCACAGGTCAAGCGCATCGAGAATATGTGGCAGGGTTTAGAAGGGCTGGAAAAGCTGCTCAACGACCCGCAGTCCGCGCCATTGGCTGACGTGCTGGCCGCCGATGTCGCCACGGCCCGCCAACTCATGATTGATGAGATCACGGTAGACGACCTGTAACCCCATGCGTGAGCTACGCCGCACCTTCCTGGAACAAGTAACCCATTGGGATGCTGCCACCCGCACCGCCCTGACCGTTGCCGGCGCGTTAATGATCGTCATGATCGGCTTATATGCTTTTGGCGGCGAGGCGCTGCGGGTGCCTACCGTTGTCGGCATCGCAACCTTGCTTATCGTTGCGCAGGGGATTGTGCTATGGGGCAACCGACACATGGTTACACCGTTTACCCAAGCACAGCGGCTGTACCTGAGCGGGCAAATTGACAAGGCAACCCACCTGCTGCAACAACAGCGCGAACACGGCACAGCCGACGTGCGCGAACTCACCCTGCTCGGCAACATCTACCGGCAGCATGGCGACCTGACCGACAGCGAAACCGTTTTGTACGAAGCCTTAGACATCTCTCCCCAGCATCATTTTCCGTTGTATGGTTTAGGGCGAACAAAGCTGGTCAGCGGGGCGTATCACGACGCCGCACAGTTGATCCAACAAGCTCTCGATAGTGGGGCATCCACCCACGTCCAGGCAGATTTAGTCGAAGCGCTTTACCTGGACGGGCAGCACGACGCAGCGCGGGCACACCTGGCCAAAGCGGGTGCCAACCGCCTTGACGCCGGGCGCACCCTGAGGCTGCACTGGATTGCGTTCAAGCTAGGCACCTCGCCGCCGCCAACGCAGGCGCAAATTGAGATCGGCCTAGCGGAACTGCGGCAGACTGCCGCCCGCTACCACAACACACCCTACGGCGCTGCCATTGAAGAGCAGCTTGCCAGCATCGAAACCAGGGAGTGAGGGGCACTACGTCTATGATGCGATTTTTGAAAGCCGATGGCGACCAAATTTCCGTAATACGCGTCGGGATGGTCGTGGCAATTGTTGGCATAACCGCCTTTGTTATCATTGGTGCGGTGTTTTTCATTGACCAATCCTCGCGCCGTCGTCCCTATCACATCCCGCCGCCACAAGGCGCTGCGGAGTACCGCAACTATGCGACGGGGGCTGCTGAGCAAGAAATTTACTACCGCATCCCGAGGGCGCAGGCATCCATTGACGAGGTGGTAGCCCATTACACCGAGCGGCTGCAAGCATTAGAAGGCACCGACGAAGTAGAATGCAAGCGCTTCCCCGCACAGGGCAATTTCTCCAATTATGTGCCCGGTACCACAACCGTTCCCTATGAGTACAAATGCCTGTTCGACCGCTCCAGCTTTAACAACGTGCAGGTGACCGAAGTCCTCATTCAACCCGGCATCGACGCCATGGATACAGATAGTTTGGTACTCATACGCTATGTCCAACGCTGGTCACGATAACAACCCTGTGCAAGATGCACCCGAACCCCACAACGCCGAACGCGGCGTCCCCTGGTGGCTGATTGGTATTGGCGCGGCGCTGCTCGTCGGTGCCATCGTCATCGGCTTGCGCGTGAGCGGCGTGCTGACCGGGCTGCTCTTCCCGCCAGAACCGCCCGTGCCCATCGAAGCGGAACTGATCCAACACACCGCCATCGCCCACGGCGTGGACGACTGGCAATATCACCGTCCCCCTGCCGCCTGTGCAACAGTGACCTACTACGAGGCCGAGGGCGGCACCTGCACCATTCAACCTGGCTACTGCACAGACGCCCCCAACGCCGAACTGCAACAACAATCGGCACTGGCGGCCACCTGCACGGGCGAGGTTGCCTTTTCAGTGTTTATTATGGGCTGGGAGGCGGAAATCTACGATTACAGCGACTACACCCGCATCCTGCTCTCGCGAGACATCCCCTGGAGCCGCACCACCGACGGCGAGTAGCAAAATACCGCATTTAATCACAGCTATTTGTAGCTATACTACAAGCGCGGAGGCAACCCCGCGCTTTTTGTTTGCAAGCAACACAGCCACACACGTTGTAGAAGGGATGGTGCTCACGTGGCCATGACGTGCAATAACGCTGCACGCGTGCCGCGGCTGATTTTGGTTCTGGTGCGAATACGGTAACATTGACCGCTGTATTCTGTCCGTTCACTCCCTTGCATCAGATCAATCATCAATCACGGAGCGTGATAACCCATGTTTAAACCAGTCGACTCAAGAGCCGACATCCAAAAAACTGAGAAAGACCAGCTCGACTTTTGGCGGGCCAACAAAATCTTCGAGCGCACCATGAGCGAGCGCGAAGGCAACCCGACTTACGTCTTTTATGAAGGGCCGCCCACTGCCAACGGTATGCCCGGCAGCCACCATGTGCTGGCCCGCGCCTTCAAGGATATGTTCCCGCGTTACAAAACCATGCGCGGCTTCTACTCCTATCGCAAAGGCGGTTGGGACACACACGGCCTGCCCGTTGAAATTGCGGTTCAAAAAGAGCTTGGCATCGAAGACAAGCGCGAAATCTACGAGTACGGCATCGACAAGTTCAACAAAAAGTGCCGCGATACCGTCTTCCGCAACATCACAGACTGGGAGCGCCTGACCGAGCGCATGGCCTATTGGGTCAACCTGGACGACGCCTACGTCACGTTTACTAACGACTACATCGAAAGCGTGTGGTGGATTTTGAAGCAGTTCTGGGAAAAGGGGCTGCTCTTCCAGGGACACAAAGTCGTGCCCTATTCGCCTAGCAGCGGCACCCCGCTTAGCAGCCACGAGGTATCGCTCGGCTACAAAGAAGTGACCGACCCTAGCGTCTACGTCCGCTTCCCCGTCAAAGACGAGACGGGCACCTACCTGCTCGCCTGGACGACCACACCCTGGACGCTGCCGAGTAACGTCGCGCTGGCCGTCGGCCCAGATGTAGACTACGTCAAGGTCGAAGGGCCAGTGCCAAACAGCGAAAACGGCGACACCGAACGCCTTATCCTGGCCGAAGCGCTGATGGAAAAAGCGCTCACCGATGCAGAAAACTACACCGTCGTTGAGCGCATGAAGGGCACCAAAGTTGCCGGGATGAGCTATAACCCGCTGTACACCTTCATCCCAGTCGATGGCAAAAAGTACGCCTACGTGGTTGAGGGCGATTTCGTCAGCACGTCCGACGGCACGGGCATCGTCCACATGGCCCCCGCCTACGGCGAAGACGACATGCGCATGGGCGAACAGTACGACCTGCCCGTTATCAAAGCGGTGGAAGAAGACGGCAGGTTCGTCAAGGACGTAACGCCGTTCAAGGGCCAGTGGTTCGTAGACGCCAACCCGGAAATCGTGCGTGACCTGAAAACACGCGGCCTGCTGTACAAGCGCTTTAACTACAAACACAGTTACCCGCACGACTGGCGCACGGGCAAGCCGCTGATGTACTTCGCCCGCCCGACGTGGTTCATCCGTGCCACGGACTACAAAAAGCAAATGGTTGACCTCAACCAAACGGTGAAGTGGGTGCCCAATCACATTAAGGACGGGCGCTTTGGCAACTGGCTGGACGACCTGAAGGACTGGGCACTGGGCCGTGAGCGCTTTTGGGGCACGCCATTGCCCGTGTGGGTAGACGACCAAACGGGCGAAGAACTGTGCATCGGCAGCGTGGCCGAACTCAGTGAACTCACCGGGCAAGACCTGAGCGAGCTTGACCTGCACCGCCCCTACGTGGATGACATCACCTTCCCCAATCCCAACGGCGGCGGCGGCACCATGCGCCGCATCCCAGAGGTGATTGACGTGTGGTTCGACAGCGGCGCGATGCCCTTCGCACAGTGGGGTTACCCGGCCAGCAACGAGGACAAGTTCCAAAACCAATACCCCGCCGACTACATCTGCGAAGCGGTGGATCAAACGCGGGGTTGGTTCTACAGCCTACACGCCATCAGCGCCATGCTCAACGAGTCAGTCGCGTTCAAAAACGTGATTAGCCTGGGCCATATTCTTGACGAAAATGGCGAGAAGATGTCTAAGAGCAAGGGCAACACCGTAGACCCGTGGGCCGTCTTCAACTCCTCTGGTGCCGACGCCTTCCGCTGGTACTGCTACACGGCTGGCCCCCCCGGTGAGCCGCGCCGCTTTTCAGAAAAGCTGGTGACGGAGGTCATCACCAAGTTCTACCTCACGCTGTGGAACACCTACAGCTTCTTCGTGACGTATGCCAACATCGCCAATTGGGAACCAACCGCCGAGCAAACGCCCGTGGCAGAGCGGCCCGACCTGGATCGCTGGGCGCTGGCGTACCTACACCAACTGACCAAAGACGTGACCGAGGCCTACGAAGACTACAACGTTACCGACGCCACGCGCCCGGTTCAAACCTTTGTGGATGAACTGAGCAACTGGTACGTCCGCCTGACGCGCGACCGCTTCTGGAACGAAGACCCCGACGCGCTGGCTACCCTGCACGAGTGCCTTGTCACCGTGGCTAAGCTCATCGCGCCAGCCATGCCCTTCCTCAGCGAGGCGCTGTACCGCAACCTGGTCACCGAAGTGCAGCCCGACGCCCCCGACAGCGTCCACCTGGCGATGTGGCCAGAATACGACGCAGCCACCATCGACGCTGACC
>CAWUJQ010000155.1:0-9753 GCA_963922445.1 uncultured bacterium | reverse complement strand
AAGGCAAACGCAAACACGATTATCATCGTCACGGCTTGCAACACGGGGATGTTCTTCTGATTCACAGAGTCCACGAGCAGGGAGCCAATGCCCGGATAGCGAAACACATTCTCGATGACCACAATGCCGCCAATCAGCCAGCCGATGCTGATGGCAATCACGGTTACGGTGGGCAGCAGCGCGTTCCGCAGCACATGCTTCAACACCACCTGCCGCTGACTTAATCCTTTGAGTTGGGCGGTGCGCACGTAGCTCTTTTTGAGTTCGTCAATCATGCCTGCACGGGTCATTCGCGCAATATAGCCAATCAGCACAAAACTCGCCGTGATCGCAGGCAGCGTCAGCAGCCGGAACCAACCAAGCAGGGTTGTATCGTCGTCTATGATGGCTATGGCATCAAACCAGTTCAGTTGCAACGCAAACACGTTAATCAACACAATGCCCGTCACGAACTCCGGCAAGCCAACCACCCCCAAGGATAGCACCGACACCATGCCGTCTACCCAGGTGTTTTCGCGCAGGGCGGCCATCACGCCCAGCACAATGCCCAGCGGCAAACTGACGAGCAGCGTCGCACCGGCCAAAATCAGTGAGTTACTCAGGCGCTCCAGCACAAACGGACGCACCTCTGCATTACCCCCCGTGTACGATGTTCCCCAATCCCCAATGACAAACCGCCCCAGCCAGCTTATGTATTGCATCGGCACAGGCTGATCCAGGCCAAAGCGGGCGTTAAACTGCTCAATCGCTGCCGGACTCGCCTCGCGACCCAGGATGAGCCGCGCTACATCGCCGGGGAGCAACTGTGTGAGCGCAAAAATCAATGCACTCGTGACAATCAGGGTAACAACAAGGAGAAAAGTACGCCGGATGATAAACTTCGCCATAAGCCCTCTGTGTTAAACGCGTTCGCTGTTGGTTATTGTGTATTTGTAGCCCGTGCCGCGAATGTTCTTGATTTCGTGCCCACCGGGAACGGTACGCCGCAAGCGATGCACCGCCGCTTCTAATGCGCGTTTGGTACCGGTGCCATCTTCCCACACCGCGTCAAGCAGTTCATCAAAGGTACATACCGCGCCTTCTCGCGACGCCAAGTAGTGTAGCACACCCCGCTCTATCGGGGGCAGCCCGTCTAAAATGCCCGTCAGTGACGCGTCTACAGGGATGACCGCCCCGTTGTGAAGGTTACCATTCGTTGTCCCAATGGCGCTCACGTGGGCTATCCGTCGAACAAACTCCGCAAATAAATGGCTAAAGATGCGAAAGCTAGGGGACGTGAGGTCTGGGTAGGCATAGGCAAGCGAGTAAAGTTCCGTTTGCATGGCCTCGCGGCCACTAAAGCTTCTATCTTCTGAGGTTGCCATTTCGATCAGCGTGGGTTGCAAGCTCTCGTGTTTGGCCCAAATCATGTTCAGCACATTGTCAACGTGGGGGGTCATCAGCAATCGGTCAATCAATTGCTTTTTGATCTCGCGTAGTTTGTTGGGGGAACTCAACATGGTTTCAACGTCGTCCATGGACATTCTGATCTCAAAGTACGTCTCACACGTCACAATGAGCAGAAAAGGCAGCCTTCCACCCACGGCCAGCAGCATGTTCACTTCCACCTCGGTGAAACTCACGCCGACCTTGTCCGCTGGCTCGCAAATGAGTTGGCGGGCTGCGCTTTCCTCAATCAAACCGATGCGTTCTGGGCGCAGGATGCCAAGCAGGGGCGAGGTTTTGTTGATGTCTGGCCGCAGATGCGAGATAGGTTCGTCCGTGGCAATGACGAGGGGCGCATAATCGCTGATTGTTCGCAGCAGGGCATCTTCTTCCTTGGAAACTTGCTGCGCCAACAGCGGGATGTCGAAATCATCCATCAGGAAGATCACCCGTGTTGCATAATCTTGATCGAGGTCATTGAGCAGCGTGCGCAGGCGGCTGGCAACCTTGCGCTTTGTTTCGTCCGGGTGGGGTGGATCGACCGCAATGTGATCCTCATAGCCCGCTGTGGCAAGCTCCTCTATTAGATGCTCAAACATGACAGAAATGACATGCGCTTCTTCAAACAACTGGTGAAAGTTGACGTAGACCCATAAAAGCTGCCGCATCCCGGTGCGATAGTCCGGTTCTATGTATTGTTCATAGCGGCGCACTGCCCCCCTGGGATGTTTGAGATAGCGCAGCAGCGTCGTCTTGCCAATCGCCCGGATGCCATAAATGGCATAACTGATGGGTTCGGGGGCCGTCACCACTTGCAGCAGTCGCGCAATTTCCGGCGTCCATCCATACACGCGGTCGGGTTGAAACTTAAGCAGCATGAATGTGTAGGGGTTCACCGCTGTGAAGGACTTGGCAGACATAATATTTCCTTGATCTCTCAGTGTGTAAACGTTGATGTCGATAAGTTCGTTGGCGCGGCAAAGTAGCCCGTGCCCATTCTGGACAGCAGGTGCAGCAGCCTCACCCGAATGCGATACCGTCGCCCGCTTTCATCTGCGCTGCGCTGAATGGCACCAGATTGGTGTAACGCGTGCAGAATGCCCTCAACCCGCTCCGGCCCACAGTCAAAATTGTGCTGGAGCGCGTGTTCTATATCCACAAATGCTGCCGTTCTATCGTTTTCTGGGCCACACAACCCAGCAATGATTTCGAGCGTTTCGCGTCCCAAACCCCACTTCCCCGGCGCGTCTCGATAGTGGGTAAACCGCTGGAAGCCCGACTGCATAATCTTGCCGACGGCTTCTTCCAGGTACGCCCTGGTGATGCAGTCATCGCTCTTGCTGGCCATCAACGAAAACAGCTCACTGCACAAGATGTGAATGAAGAACGGATGACGGTTTGTCAGATGCAAAATGGCATCTTCAACGCCGTCTTCGTAACGGTAAAAGCGCTCCAGCGGAATCCGTGCCAGGGCGCGGGCATCCACATCATCCATCACCGTTACGGGGATTGTCGTGGCGCGCAGGTTCATATCGCCCAACTTCTCGGTCAAATCGTCCAGAACGTGGTTGTGAATGCAGAATAAAAACGCCACTTCCCCTCGGTCAACGATGTGGTGCAACCGCTGGAAGAAGTTATCGTCCACAAAGCCGCCCTCGTAGGCTTCTGCTACTGCCGTGAACTCATCCACCATGAAAAACAGCCGCTTGCCCCGCATACCGCGCTCTGCCAGCTTCACCCAATCGACGAGTGCCCGCAGCGGGTCGCCATCCGGCGCGCTGACAGATTCCTGAATTTGTTTGAGCTTGCGGCGGCTCTCGCGCTTCAGGTCACGATTGATAATGGGTTGGGCGGCTTCAATCAGCCCTTCCACAAACCCCTCCGGCGTGACCGGCACCACTTCGAGCATGTCCATCAACACGGGCACAACATTGGCGCTGTCGTCTTGCGGCAGCACATATTCTGCCAGGTGATACATCAGGCTGGTTTTGCCAATGCGCTTTTCACCGCTCACCACAATAAACGACGTACCGCTCTTGATAGACGCGACGACGCTGTCTAGCTCTGTGCCGCGCCCAAAGAACATGTTGCGATCTTTGACGTGTTTGGGGGTGTACGGGTTGCGATTGCGTCGGTCGCTCAGGCCGGCAATCAGGCGGCGTTGGCCGGGGAACAACTCCCAAATCTTGAATGACTCAATGATGCCTGCTTTCCGCAGCCCATTCAAGCTGCGATCTAGCGTTTGAATCACCTGGGGTGTGGATGTATCGAGCTTGAACTCGATTTGGGGCATCCCGTCGTTGTACTCAGACTTAAACGAGTACAGCAGCTTGTGCCCATTCGGGAATTCTTTGGTGATGCGCTGTATCTCGTTCATCACGGCCCAGGTGACGTTGGGCCGCGCCGAGCCGCGCACAATCACTTCCGCCGCTTCCCGCTGACCGCCGCCAGCCTTCCACGCCAGCGGAATGCCTTCTTCATGTGTAGGCGCATGGATGGAGTCTGCCCGGTGAACGATGAGCAGGTCGCTGTGTTTGTCGTCCTTTGCAGGCACAAACCGCCCCACAATTTCCGTGTCCAACTTGATGCGCCGCGTCCGGTCAAACTTCTTTTCGCCCGGTTCCTGCATCCAAGTGCGGGCAAAGCGGATCGTCGGTGGGTACTTGTGCTGGCTTAACAGCTCCTCTGGCACTTGCACATACAGGGCGAGTTCGCGCTCTACAATGTCAGCAACTATTTTGTCGGGAGCTAAGGTGCCTTCTACGATGGCTTTGTACATGGCGGCGGTGTTAGGGAATTTGCTTTCGCGGGCGGTTGCTTCCAGCAGGGTATCAACCTGCTTTTCAGTAAAGCGCAGGTTGTATATCTCACACTCGCGGGCCAGGATGCGGTCAAAGGTCGCACGGCCACGATCAGGATGGACGGGTTCTGCCAAACACTCACGGATCGCTTGGCGCGCGCCGCAGGTCTTGGCGACCTCTTCCCACTCTGCGTTTACACTGACCTGCGTTTGATCGAACTCGACCTCGACCAAATCACGGTGATTGATTTCCGCATTGAAGGGGCGCAGCTTGCCATTGATGTAAAAGCGTTTGGCATACGGCCCCAACTCCGAGTGAACTTTAAAGGCGAAGTCAACGACCGTGCTGCCCCGCTTTAGTTCATACAGCTCGCCTAACGGCGTTATCACACTAATATAGTCTGATCGGCGGCGCGTATGGCGTACTGCAATCCGTATTGGCAAATTTGGGTCAGTCCACCAGGCGTGCTTCACATGGCGTTTACTCAATACCCCCCGTGCGTTGGTATCTGCCATGCTGTGCGACATAACATTGAACTGCACCGCCTGCCCTTCCACGTTGACCGTGGAAATAAGCGCTTGATAGCCGTTATAGCGCGGTGCCGCGATAAAGTCGCGAATAGGGGTGGAGGTTGTGGGCGGCCATGTGCTGTGTAGCAAGCTCAACAGCAGGTAGCAATCGCGTGCGCTCGGCACCACCACATCAATTTTGAGGATGCCAGGATCAGTCGGGTCAAAGGGCCTGCCCTGTCGCTTCAGCCGCTGATGGCGACGGTAGACGCCGGATGCAGTCGTCTCATGCATTCGGATGATGGCATTGAGGTCGCTGCTGCCAAGCCGGTCGTGCAGGCGCGTCTTGATCCAGGTAAACGTGTCGCTGTGCCAGTCGTAGTAGCGCTCCACATGATATTCGTACTCGGCCTGCAATTCGGCATCCTGTAGATGGAGGGCCAGGTCTGCCATGCCCTGCCGCTCTTTCCAAATGCCCAGCATCTCTAGTAGGGGCACATGCACGTCCAGCGTTTCGCGTGCCCACCCCGCATAATCGACATTGTCCATCGCATCGAAGTTAATCGTCAGCGCAACGTGATCTGCCGCGCACACCAACACCGCATCCACGTCCGTATACGCGCAGATGTATAACTTACGCAATTTACTCAAACAATACACTTTGTCACGCTTGAGCGACGGCTGCCAGTCATACACACCGAACTTCATCGCCAGCTTAGCCGTGTACATGGCAGACCGACCGAACATCTGCGTCAGGGTTTCCTCATCCAAAACGTATTCACGAATCATGGGAATGATGAGGGCCGCCACCTGAATATGCGTATCTGCCCCCCATGACGACAGGATGCCACGGGTCGCCGCGGCATGGCGCATCAAGTAGGGGTCTTTGAGGTGCGCGTCCAGGTATTGTTCGGCTGTGCGTATCGGGTCATTTTGATTGATAAATATCATACGCAAATACTACGGTAGTTTACTCAAGCTACTCGGCTAGTGAATTAGTACTACTTTACTGCTTTCACACACGATTTGCAAAAATTTGACATTTCTTTACATTTGCGTGCTTTGGTAAGCTATTTTGTGTACTTTGCCGGAATTGGCGTGTATATCTTTAGGATCATTATGCGTATATTGTGCAAATCGCTCAAGTAAAATCTTCAGGCTGCCCCACACCAGATGCAATAGGCAATGTGGGTCAATTTGACAAACCCGAACTTTTACTCTAGGCTACGCGAGTGTTACGCAATTTACTCAAATTTACCAATTTCCACCCAGGAGGACGCGATGATCCCAGCCCCCACAAACACCCGCACGTCAATCACGGCGGCGCTTGGCATTCGTGGCTGGTCTCACCTAGATGCAGTTATTTTGGCTGCATTGGCAACCGAAGCGCCACTTCTCTTGATTGGCCCGCACGGAACGGGCAAATCGCAGCTTATCGAATCCGTTGCAGGGGCGTTGGGCCTTGAATTTCGGCACTACAACTCTGCGTTGCTCAACTATGACGACATCATCGGCATCCCGATGCCGACTGAAGATGGTGCTTCCCTGCACTTCATCAAGTCACCCGGTACTATATGGAATGCTAATTTTGTCTTCCTTGACGAAATTTCGCGCTGCCGGGCAGACCTGCAAAACAAATTGTTCCCAATAATACATGAGAAAAAAGTAGTGGGTATCCAACTGGAAGACCTGCTGCACCGTTGGGCAGCCATGAACCCCCCTGCCCCAGAAGAAATCGACAGCGCGGCAGATGGCCACTACATCGGCAGCGAACCGCTAGACCCGGCCCTGACCGATCGGTTTCCGTTCATCCTGCCGGTGCCCACATGGGCCGAACTTAACCGGGAAGACCAACGCGAACTGGTAAGCTGGCGCAACGGTGCAGACGCCGAAGCCGCTGCTGAAGCCCTGGACCTGGTTGGATTGGTAGAGGCCACTGCTGCCCTAATCGAAGACTTAGAAGACGAGTTTAGCGACTGGCTGCCCGACTATATCGTCAGCTTGGTGGATGGCCTGGAGAAAAACGACCTGCCCCAAAGCCCGCGCCGCGCCCGCATGATTGCCCGGTCGCTGGTGGCCGTCCATGCTGCGCGTATGGCCCTGGAAGCAGATGCCGAAGAAGATGTTGAAGGCAGCGTGCAAATTGCCGTGAGCTACAGCCTGCCGCAAACGGCGACCGACACCCCCCCGTCTATCGTGAAGGTGATTGCCATTCACAAGCAGTCTTGGGCGATGATCGAACACATGGGGGATGAGCGCTGGCAGCAGGTTATGGAAGAAGAAGACCCGGCCAAACGGGTCGCGCTGGCCGATGAGCTTGAGTTCGATGACGAAAACCTGTCACGGCTTATCACTCAAACACTCAGTTCGGAAGATTCCGACCCGCGTCAGGTTGGGTTAGCCGTGGCGATGTTCCTGAAGTACAGCGACAACCGCGAACTTGACCCATCTGCCTTTGAGCCGCTGGCGCAACTGAGCCATCACATTCTGGAACCGCGTGTCATCAAGTACAACATGCAGCAAAACAGCCCGGAGGCCAACACCTGGGAAGAAATCATTGCCTGGCTGGACGCGCAAATCAACCGTACCGACTCGCCCGTGTTCCGCTTGCAGCGCAATTACGTTCTCTACGGCTTCCCAGAATTCTGGCGTCGTGATAACTGGAAAGTGATGCTCAAGCAGTTTACCGAAGACCTGGCGACGTTCGGCATCACGGAAGAGCAAGACTAATTCGCTTATCAGCATACTTAACAAAAAGGGCGCAAAACATACATGTCTCTACTTCAGCGCGTCAATGCGAACCAAAACCAGCAAAACAACCGCTCTGGCAGCGCATCCCGCCGTCCGAGCAGCAGCAATCAGCAAAGTAGCCGACTGCCGGGCAGCAGCCCATTCGGGAACCGTCCGTCACGTAGCCCATTTGGTAGGAATAGTAACTTGAACCTCGCAAACGTCATTACACCCGCCCAATCTACGCTTGTTCGCTTCGCCCTAGACGGCATGGGCGACCCGTTTTATCGCTTGCTGGGCCATGAAATGAACCCGGAGTTCAGCCAAATTAGCCCGCTGGCACAGGCCCTGCAAAAAGGCGGCCCCAACGTGGATGAGCTAACCGCGCTGCTGGACAGCGCATGGGAAAGCTATCAACTGAAGGGCGCTGTTCTCATCTTCAATGATGACCGCGAGATTGCAGATGCTCTCGTCAAACCACAGCCCATTCCCACCGTTCAGGCGGCAAAGTCCAACTCCGATGATGACGATGATGACGATAAGGCACCGCCGAACTGGTTAGAAGCCAGTGGCTACAAAGTTGAGCGCGTCCGCGCTATCGACCTAACGCTCACACTCAATGTGCTAACACGTGCGCGCTCGCAACTGCTTGTTGCCCGTGCCCCCGTCGTCTATGGCCTTGAGTACCTGTCACGCTCGGTCATTACAGACGACCCGCGCCTCGTCTCGCTTGCGAAGGCCACAGGCGCTTTGCCCGATCGTTAAACACAGCACCACCAGGATAGGTTGTTTGGGCCAATCCCAGGGATAAGTTTCAAGGAGAAAGATCATGTACTTTGTTCGGAGTTGGTTAGCAATTGGCACACATGAAGACGCAGCCCAGGCGGATTTACTGGCCGCCCACAACATCGGCGCTGTGCTGCTGCTCACCCAACCCACTCACCAGCCGGTCGTGCCTGCACTGCACCTGCCCCTCACCGATGATGCGTTCATCCCGGCGTATCGCATTCGGCAAGGCACGCAGTTCATCCACGACCAGCGCAACTGTGGACGCCGCATCCTGATTGTATGCGAAACGGGTATCCGGCTGTCTGTCGCCTTTGCGATGGCAGCCATCAAAGAAAAGCACGGGAACGCCCTGCCGCTCATTGACGTGTTTAAGTCGATTGCGCGCCAGCAGCCAGCAGCCAACCTGCCCCCCGTGTTATGGGATTCCCTTTTTGCCTGCTTCGATGACGAACCGTCCTACGATGTGCTGTGGTATCAGATTCAAATGCTGACCCGCAGACCTCTTTACGAACTGTGATGACCAGAATGAGCATGTAATTGACGCGGTTTGGCCGCGTTTGCTTGACCATTGAGTTGGGATAGAGATTTAGGGAAACGCACACGCTATGGTAATACGTAAAGCTTCGCACAAAGAATCCGCGCACATCACGCGCCGCCTGGTGGGTTGCCTGCCGGCAAGCCAATTCGAGATGCAAACGTTAACCCGCCTGGCCGGTATTGTCGCCACGCACGACGTACCTACCGCTAGTGTGGAGTGCAAGCGCCGCCCCCGTATGTTGATAAATCCTGAATTCGTGGCGAAGAACTGCGCCCGCGACGAGCACTTATTCCTATTAGTTATGCACGAGTTGTGGCATGTACTGCTGGCGCACACCCGCATGTACCCGTTTTCCACGCCCGCTCACAACATCGCCTTCGACGCAGTCATTAACGCGGGCCTGATGGCGAAGTTCAGCACCCCCGAATTTCGTGGTTTTTTCGATAAACTCTATCCGGCTGACGAGTTCCCTGGTTGTTTGCTGCGCCCGCCAGAAGGCTGGCCCTACCATCCCGAATATCCCGATGTTGGCCCGCCCGGTACGCGTGACCTGATTGAACGGCTTTATCCGCGCAACAACTTCCGTCCGTTTTTCGGCAACAAGCCGCTGTACGAGGAAATTTTGCGACTGCTGGTCAACAGTGGCATGGACTTCAGCCTGATGCCGATTGTGCTGCTGGGCAATCACGGCGACCAACCACTCAACCCAGACGGCTCACCCATCAATGATCCGTTTATGAAAAACGCGCTCAAAGAAGCGCTCAAGAAGTGGTCGCCCATGCGCATTGACGGGCGTGGTTATGGCGGCAACATGTCTGAGTGGGAGATTGACATGGCCCCAGACTACAGCAACGCACGCCGCAAATTCTCCCGCGTGCTGCGTAAGGTGCTGGGTGACAAGCGTGGGCGCAACATGCGCAAGGCGCGGGTGCCCGTCAAGACGAACGGTGGCAACGGCGTG